>CAMHAM010000009.1 GCA_946183415.1 uncultured Prevotella sp. | reverse complement strand
TTCGTTCACCATCTTCAGGACATCGGCGGGCAGCATGTCGCCAAGTCCTCCCAGAAAGTCTGGGACTTCTTCATTTTGATTCATATTCACGTTTCCGTTTTAATTATTGATAATAAACACATATAATACGCCGTGAGGCGAGAGAGAAACAACGGAAGACGTGGGCGAATAGGATAGTATATAACAGCAAAATCTCTCGGGTTTCCGCAATGACCCATGAACAAATGCCTTTACTACCAATGCCCACGTATCCGTTGCCGTATACGTGAGCCGGCAGCCAACTTGCTTTGCTCATGTCTTTAGAATTGCGGTTCGAGAGACTTACAAAAGCTGCGGTTGCTTTTTCTTCATATATGTATTCGGTTGCAAAATTATTAAAAATCCTGCATATTCCGACACATTTTTGAAAAATATCTTATGGACTCATAGAAAATTGTATGTTAGAGGGTTCAACATTTATTTGTTCTCTATATAAAAAACATCAGAAAGGATATTACCTTCAATCCCCCGCTTGTCAGCGCAGCCAGCCAGTTGGTAGGTAATGTCGGGTTCTCCATAATCCTTGCTGTTTTTTTGAAAGTTTGACATAAAGTGAATGGGTCACGAATTGTTATTTGATTTTTTGAATGTAATTATACTCTAATAATACTTGATACCGAGGATGTAGTAATGAGGACTATTGGGGGTTATGTCAGAGATACTACCGCAACAGCGGGTTACCTTATCCTCTGCATCATACCAGAATGAAGAATAATACACGAGTGGAATGAAGGTTTCCTTTTCTAATGGCGATGTTGGTTCGAAAGGATCCGACCTATATGAGTAAACGTATTTATTTTCACTCTCCCAGTAGATTTGCTTGAGTTTCAACAAGGAATGGTAGGAAAGCGTGTTCTCCCAACTGAAACAGTATTGGGCTAATGAATCTGTTTCTGAAGGAAGAAAGCCGATAATCAGTTTGTCGCCCCTTGCCTCAAAATAGTATGGGAATAAGAGACGAGGAGAGTCCTCGACTTCTTTCCTATTCACAAACTCCCTGCAGTATATTTCCACATTCCGGCCTTTTATTGCACTGACATCGAAACTATATGCCTGATAGCCTTTGGCATTGAGCAGCGGGATATAGTCATTGATTGTTGTCTCGTTCATTTTAATCTCCTGGGCCAGCCCTGCCGTTGCGACGAGGGCGAGCAGAATGGTGATGATGGTTTTCTTGTTCATGTTCTTTGATTTTTATTTCACCACATAGCCTTTCACGATAATCATCGGACAACCAGGAATTTTCTTCATCTTCCCCTTTACCTTGTGCCGGGCATAACTGCTCTTAAAGTTGGCGGGGAAAGAGAGGCTTCCATTGCCCTTCATGTCAACGACGCTGATAGTGACGCAGTATTTCTTCTTGCCTTTCAGCACGACGGACTCCGCTGGGCTGACGTAGAGTTGTTTCCCATTGTCGGCAGGAGTAACACGTTTGTATATAGGCTTGTTCATTACATTGACAAACTTCTTGTCCCTGACCTCGTAGCAGTTGAAACTCAACAGACATTCCTCGTACTCGCATTTGTCGATGGAAACCATGATGTCTGTCAACAGATAATCCTTCCTGTTCTTGAAGATTGGTCCCCATTCTATATCGCCTTTGCAGTTACCACGAAAACCTGCCGTGCTTGTCCTTATCCACGACTTGCCCGACAGTGTGTGCGGCTTGCCTTTCCGACCGACCACGACCTCGGCCAGTTCGACTACCTTGTCTTTCAGTGTCACGGTCAGTTCGTGCCCATCGGCGTAAGTTGCGTAGGGAATCGTTGTCGTCTGATAGGAAACGTGTGTGAATGTCAGATCATCCCTGCGCCCTGCGGGTATCGTCAGCGCGAAATGTCCCTGTGCATCGGAGATAACGCCCACGCTATCCTCTTCGATGCCAATGCTGACGTACTCCACACCCTCGCCTCGTTCGTTAACCACATGACCTTTGACAATGGTCTGTGCTGATACTGGCGATGCTATTGTCATCATGGCAATTAACATCGCAAAGAAAAAAATCTTTTTCATCTTTTTACTTTTCGCTACTATAGTCCAATATATCTGCCGGCGTACAATCCAATGCCTTACAAATGGCATCAAGTGTTGTAAAGCGTATGGCCTTAGCCTTACCCGTTTTCAGTTTCGAAAGGTTTGTGATAGTGATGCCTACTCGCTCAGATAATTCATTAAGCGAGATTTTCCTTTTGGCCATCATTACGTCTAAGTTTACAACTATCATCTGCTGCCCTCCCTATACCGTTAAGTCATGTTCTGCTGCAACCTGATAACCCATCTTGTACAAGATACCAAAAACGAGTAAGATAAGTGATTGCACAAACGGATTTGAAGTAAGGGCTATTGCTGCTGGGCCTTCAGAAATGAATGCTTGATTGAGATTGTCTGATGCCACTGTCTGAAGGAACAACAGAATGGCAGCAATGAAGATAAGCCTTATGTTTTTTGGGGGGAACAATTCCTCATGCTGAATTCCTTTGATGAGGTTGATAAAGAAAGCCACACATAGGCCTATGACAGCCAACGTCAGTGCTATATATAATAGGAATACAGTGGAGACAAACAAGACTTGGTTTTGTTTTGCTTCCCAATGAATATGGCTGCCTGTAGTATCAAAGACCTGATGATAACTTTGATAACACAGGAAAACAAACCATACGGCACAAAAGAAAAGTGCCACATAACTGAGCCATTTCAGCGTCATAGTCAATTTCTCAATCATAGCGTAAATCAATTTAATTGTTATTCTGGCTGCAAAGGTAGTGGTATTTGTCGAAAAACGACAAATAATACATGTTAATTAACTATTATTTAACCTAATTCGTAAATGATCATAGAAATAAGGAAATCATGGGGCGATTCCACTAATCATACGAAACCTTATTTTGTGCAGCAGTCGCCATTGCGACGAGGATGAGCATCATCGTGATAATAGTTTTCTTGTTCATTGATTTATATTGATTATGCTTTATCTTGTTTCTTTTGTCAATACGTAAATGAGCAAGTCATAAACATCCCCATCCTTTATAACGGCATTTGGTATAGCACCTTTATACTTGAAGCCATTCTTCAGTAGCACCCTTATTGAAGCAATGTTTGGCTGAAAGACATTAGCCGTTATCTGTTCAAGTGACAAGACCTTGAATGCAATGGGGCATATCTGTTTGACTGCTTCTGTGCCTATCCCTTTGTTTGAATATTCTTTGAGAAGCATATAACCGATTTCTGCATCATCATCTTTCTTCTCAACCGATATGCTGCCTATGAGTTTCCCATCATATACAATAGCTCGATATATACCAGTAACTGCTTCATTCTCAGAAACCGTCTTCAGCCATTCTTCCGCATCCTTTTCTGTATAAGGATTGGGCAGACGGTCTGAAAGGAAACGCCTGTCAACAGCATTGCACAGGCTTGTCAGTTCCATTGCGTCTGCTTGCGTCCAATGTCTTAGTTCCAATTTCAGATGTTTCATTTTACAATAATTTTGCCATTCCGAGCCACAAAGTTACAGAAAGTCCCACGAAAAAGCCCCCGACATGACCGAAAATCGGATGCCGGGGGTGAAACTCTTTACCCAGGTTAAGAGTTTTAGTAAAATATGTGGCTAATCCTTGCCGAAAGTGATATCCTTTCGGATCATGCTGATGTTTAGAGTATAGAGAATGTCATTCAAGCAACCACTTCCATGCAGGAATTACTTCAATCTGTTTGCCGTTTTCTAACGGGACTGTTCCCTCTTCGTCGTTAGTTACAATTACCATACGCTTCAATGAAAGGAAAGTATCCAACTGTTTCAATGCCTTGGTCTCACGCTCAAAAGTGTCCTGCATGCCCTCACCATAGATAGAATAGGAGGCTTGAATGGCATAGCCTTCTTCTGCTATGAGAAAATCAACCTCGACATTTTTATTATAGTAGCACAATTCCTCTCCATAGCGTTTGCGCAGATGAATAGCGCAGAGATTTTCCAACAGCGCTGTATCACCGTTGAACAAAAAGATGCTCAGCAGACCGTTATCAACAAAGTAGTGTTTCTTCACCGTCTCTTTCTCCACGAACTTCGAAGCATAGTTCTCCAATGAAAACAACATGCAGGCATCCTGTGCATAACGCACATAGTCGCTGACAGAAGAAACGGCTATATTCGTCCCTGTGGAGCGTATCAGGTTAGCAACGCGATTATATGAGATGGGCTGCATAACGTTTTCTGCCAATCGCTTCATGGTCAGCCGTAATGCCATCTCATTCTTTACCTTGTTGCGTTGAATGATGTCACCCAAGAGAATCTTTTCATAGAGACCGTTAAGCCAATTGCGTTTGTTACGGAATAAGAGCAGTTCAGGGAAACCGCCCCACTTCATATAGTCTGCAAAAGACTGTTGCACCACCGCACGTTGGCTGCCATATTGCCATTCCTTCTCCAGTATGATTTCTTTGGCTTCCAAGTATTCCGAAAAGGTATAGGGATATATCAGCGCATCGAAGAATCGCCCACCAAGTACAGTCTGAATATCCCGGCTCAGCATCTTGGCATTACTGCCAGTGATATAGACATGGTATTTCTTGTTGGCCAGACGACGGGCAAAATGTTCCCAGCCCTCAACATTCTGAATCTCGTCGAAGAATAGCACAGGCACATGGTTATATACAGACTGATAGGCTTGAAGAATAAGGTCAAGTTCGTCTGCCTTCATACCCATTAGGCGTTCATCGTCGAAGTTAATATACACCATATCTTCTAACTGATAGCCTGCTTCCATCATCTGTCTGGCACGCTTATATAGCATATAGGATTTACCCGCCTGACGTACTCCGACAAGTACATAGCGTCCGTTTTCTTCGAAGTCAAACGGGCGATTATATAACTCAACGTCTCTTATCTCTTCCTGTCCTTCATGAATCAGGGTACGGAATGTTTCTTTCGTTATTGCCATGATGCATTTGTATTGAAAATATGAAAACGTGGGCAAAGATAATACTTTTATTTGATACCAGCAAACAAAAAAGGTGATTTTTGTTCGATGTCAGCAAACAAAGCACAATAATAGGCATGTAAATTGATCATTGTTGTTTTGTAAAATCTGTGGCTAATCCTTGCCGAAAGTGATATCCTTTCGGATCATGCTGATGGTCTTGGGAGTGACGTTCAGGCGCTCGGCTTTGCCGCTTGCTACCAACGGGACGCAAGAACGAGGCGATGTCCTGCAAGGCAAGATGCTCAACAATGCCGGGACAGCGCTGCAGCAGCAACTCATAGCGTTCGCGGGCTGTGGCGCGGTGGAGGTCGGTGTAGCGGGCACGGGCCTGACTGAGCAGATGCTCGGCAACGAGGCAGCGCAGATCCATCGACTTCTTGTCCTGACTGAACCGCTTCACCAGCTGTTCGCCGCTCACACGGATGATGCGGGTGGGCACCATCGCCTCGATCGTGGTCAGTGCCGGGCCACCGTCGAGGCAGGCGGGATAGTCGCCCGCAAACTCGCCTTCGAACGAGAACCATGTGATGTGCTCCTTGTCGTCGCTGATGCCGTGTGTCACGTACTTGAAGCACCCTTCGGTGACGAAGCCGAACCACCGTGCGGGGTCGCCCTCGCGCTCCAGCTGTTCGCCCTTGCGGTACTCCACCATCTTGCCCTCGCGCTCGCAAAACTCGCGCAGCACCTTGATGTCAATGCTATTTTTCCCGAATTTCTGTTCCATCGTCAGTGTTTGTTTGGCTGCAAAGTTACTAAATTTCCCACAAAAGCGTTCATAGCGAGACAAAAAATACTATCGGGGGTGAAAGTCTGAACAAATGTTCAGGGGTTTTGTAACATTTCGAAGGGTATGGATTACTCAAATGAAAAATAGCAATAGACGCTTTGCGGTACCTTCTTCCCTTTCTTGAAGAACTCTTTGACGATGCGGTATTCCTGTCCTCGCTCGAAGTCGTATTTGTCTGGTTCCACATCTGCTACCGTTTGACGTGCCGTTTGACGGCAAGCGGCATAGCCGAGCGACAGAAAATTTATTCTGACTGTCGAATGAAACGTGTTTTCCGTTCCTCAATGACACGCTTGTATGTACGTTTCATCTTGTCATTCAAGAAGGAGTGGTCGATGAGTGCGTATGTCTTTTGTGGAATCTCCATAAACATATCGAGCAAAGAGGCAGCACGTTTTTTAGGCAATCCGATTCTTTCCGCAAATCGCTCGAAGTCCAGCCTACAGGGATGCAACGTCCTGTCATACACATCGCTTTTCTCAATATCTGGCGAAAGCCCGTCCATCAGTCCCAGGTCGCTGCCACTTTGGATATGGATGCAGGTATTGATAAGATCGTATGCAGGAGCCAGGAAATACTCGCCGTTTCTGTTTATCAATGAGAAGTTCTTCATGTGGGCATCCTCGTTAGCAAACAGATAATCAAACACTACCATCCGGAAGAACTGCTCCATCTGTGGCATCCATGCAGGCACGAACTGCCGGATGGCATCGGCTATCTGCGCATAGTTGCCATGATATTTGAAATTGCTGTCGCTGCCTTCCTCTGTCATCTGCAGAACGGTGGCAAAGTCCTCCTGCGAACTCTCTTTCACGCCGTTTATCACGTCAAAGCGCTTCGTGATATACACAGGCTGGCCACTGCTGCTGAAACACAGGCCATTGCTGGCGGTGCGTATGCCATAGACCTGAGATGCTATCTGCATGGTCAGGTGCTCGTTGGCAGGTATCTGTTTGCGGGTGGAGAGACTCAGGTTGAAAGGTGCTGGCTTCAGGATATAGGTGGCTTGTTCGCCTTTATGAGCCAGACGGATTTTCCCGTCATCAATGATGGCGGAGAATTTCTCCTGAGCACCGGAGATTGACATATTGTTCATGTTCTCCATCGCCTGCTGCTGGTCGCGCTCGTTCTCGAAATCGATGTCAATAAAGGGCGAAACCATAATACCATCAAACAATTCCTTGACGGCTCGGGGCGAATAGGTAGAAAAACCTGGCCGCAATGTCGATGGGCAAACTTCTATCGTCTTCATTCTTCTGGTCTTCTAAGTACAAACTTCCCGATGGCATCCATGCCGCAAATCATCTCCAGCATACCGAAAAAGTCGTTCTCGTCAACTTTCTTCGCTCTGCACAATGCCCTGCGGTTAGCTCCTTCAGGCAACATGTTGGTGAACACGGGGAAGATGCGCTCTGAGTGATACACCTTCTGACTCTTGGGCAAGTTGACAGACACAGGAGGGGTGCTGCCGTCGGCACGAAAAGCATCATCGTAGGTGAACTCATAGCTGCCCCTTGACAACTCAACGAGCTGCCCGGCATAGACATCACCGTAATACACATTCACTTTTCTCATGCTCTATGCTATTTAACGGTCTGTTTTACCTGCAATACCATTTCCATACCCACCACATCCAGTATCTTCTGTAGTGTCTGGAGAGACGGATTACCTACGCCTCGCTCCAAATCCTTGACAGTAGAGATGCCTACTCCAGAATAATCCGAAAGATCTTGCTGTGAGATTCCCAGCAATGTCCTGCGCTCCTTAATCACCGTTCCTATATCCATCAGCGTATGATTTATCGTACTTTTGGTGCAAAGATATGAAAATAACCTGATTAAGCAAGCCAAAAGTATGATTTTTCGTACTTCCTTAATTCAATTTAACAATATTCCTTTTTTATGGACTCTGCAAGGGAAAGTATAAGGAATGTTTATAGGGAATATTCTGGTATGAAGAAAAATCCAAATGTTGCATATCACAATCTGTTCTTTTCGGCATTACCTGCACCAGTGCCCTTGTACTTCGACGGAGTAACATTGAAGCGATAACGCAGCGAGAGTTGGATGCAACGGGAATCATTGTTCTCCATTTTCCGAAACATCATCCTATTGCTGTAGAGCATGACATGGTTGATGCCTCCATTGAAAATGTCGTAACCTGTCAGTTTGACATTGAGACGGCGTTGGAAGAAGTCTTTGCTGACGCTGAACGAAAGTATCGGATTGGTACAGTCAACATAGATGTTTGAACCAGTATTGCCGTGGGTGTGCATGTAGAAGTCTGCTTGCAACATCCAGTCGTGAGGTAAAGCCAGTATGTTGCCCAGTTGCAGGGTCAGCATCGGATGGCAGAAACTTTTCTCCTGACCATTAAACATGGACTTGAACCAGGGCTTCATCAACGACACGTTGTATTGTGGAGTCCATGTTATCCCGTTACCTAATTTGACGTTCTTCTGTGCACCCAAAGTAATAGTAAGCCAGTCGGCATGATCGTAATTCAAGTAAGTCACGAAATTCACCTTTGAGTCATCTTCTAGACCGCCCGCCGTATAGAGAATTGGATCGACACAATGGGAGAAGTTGGTCATCAGATAAAGCCACTTCCACATCACCATCGCGTTTAGGTTGTGGTACTTAACGGGCTTCAGATAGGGATTACCCGTCTGCAGATTCAAGCGATTCTCGTAGGTGACATCGCTACTCAACTGCCAATAGGAAGGGCGTGTTGTTCGCTTCGCATAACTGAAAGATAGTTGCAGATTCTTGACTGATGTAGAAACAGAAAGAGACGGAAACAGGTCGTTATATGTACGGCATTGTTCATCACGACGAACACCACTCACAAAGTACTCTGACTCCACATGTTCGTAACGCAGACCTGCCGACAACTGGAAGCGTCCCAGACGTTGGCGTAGTTCCACGAAGGGAGCAATGTTACTTTCGTGCTGTTCGTTATTGCTATTGGCAATGTATCCCTCTTGATTATCAAATCTGCTTTTCCATCGCGTATTGGTATATTCCTCACCTATCTCTATCTGTCCTTTCCACAGCGGATGGGTAACGAATAGTTTCTCAGCAAACAGTTTACTGCGTGTCTGACTCTCTGTATTCACATCGCGGTCTTCGTACTCAGTACTTAGTTCCTGCTGCTGATTACGACTCTGCTGTCTGCGGGAAGTGTAGTCGGCATTGAAGTCGATGCTGAGTTGCCCCACTTTGCCTGTGTAATAAAGATTAGCCTGATGGATGGGGCTGTTCTTATCGCGTCTGACGCTGCTGTTTTGTAAATGGTCGTATGCCACTCCGTCGGCCAGCAGGTCATCATCATACTCACTGCGGGTCTTTACGTAGTCATATGTATTCTGGTAGAATCCACCGAAAGAGTGATTATCATTGATTTGGTAGTTGAAACCGAATCGTCCTTCAAGGAAAGGATTACGAACATGATTCTTCTGCTGATTGTTAATCACCCACAGTGTATCTGCAAAGATGGTCTGTTCGAACTCGCCCTGACTCTTTCTTCTGTTATATGCCCCAAAAAGGTTGGCGAAGAGTTCCAGACCACCCGTGCGATAGGTCAGGTTGATGCGCTCGTTATTGGCATAACCACGTCCACTGCGTGACCACGATGACAATTCCACACCTAATCCTTCGCCTGCCGCCCGTTTGGTGCGGATGATGATGACGGCATTCACCGATGCGTCATAGCGGGCACCAGGGTTTTGGATGACTTCTACGTTGCGGATATTGTCAGACTGGATGTTTTTCAGTTCTTGCAGGTCGCGGAGTTTTCGACCGTTTACATAGATGAGCGGTGCGCCTTTACCTAAGATTTCGAAGCCCTCACCCCGTTTGGCAATCATCGGGACACGTGTAAGTACGTCTTCAGCAGTACCTAACCGTTCCATCACTGTGCCCTCCACATTCATCATCAGCGAATTGCCTTGCAGGACTACCTTCGGACGTTCACCTTGCACTACCACACCATTCAGCGTATAGCTATCTGGCTGCATCTTTATTGTTCCCACTTCAGACTGGTTGCAAAGCTTATAGACGGTCTTATAGCCCACGTATGAGATACGGACAAGAACGGCAGGCTGCTCGTAGGGGATGACGAAGACGCCAGCCTCGTTGCTCACGCCTCCACCGATGACGGTCGAGTCTGATGGATGAAGCAGGTAAATATTGGCGTAAGGCACGGGCTGGCGATTCTCGTCGATGATGGTGCCCGTCAGATGGCGCTCGGTCTTATGGGTACATTCTACGTAGATATCATGCTCTCCACGTTTCACGACCCGTATGGGATAGAAACCGATGATCTGCATAAGGGCATCGGTGAACGACTTGTGCTTGATGCTGGTGGTCACGCGGAAGTCTTCCAACTCATTATACATGAAGCTGATGGTATAGTCGCGCGACTGTTCGTTGAGGTCGCGCAGTGCCTCAGACATGGTGACGTTGTCGTAGGTGCGTGTAATCTTCTGCCCATATATACTGGCGCAGAAGCACAGGGCGATAAGAGAAATAAAGAGGCGGTTCATCATCTGACAATCAGTTTACGGTCCTCAACAGCCAGATGGACCTGGTCGAACATATTCAACTTCTCTATGACTTCCTGCAGACTCTCGTCCTGATTCCATACGAAATAGAAACGAAGTTGGTTAGCCTGCTCGTTCTGCAAGTCTATATCAAGGTGATGATACACCGCAATATCTTTGGCGATGCTGTCGAGTGTGACATTGTCAAAGACTACAGGTCCAGCCTTGGCGTGAATCACGGGGACAGGTTCTTGATTCGCCGGCAAGACGGCTGAATCACGCAACCTGTCCCCGTGATTCATTTCCTCTTGTTGTGATTGATGCATGATGTGAACTGCAGCAAAAGCAATGCCAGATAGAGTTAATACGCCAATGAGTATAGCAGCGACTTTTCGCCAAATATGCATGGGGTGCACTGAGGGAATATGCTGCCGGGCGAACTGCTGCCATGCTTCATCCACGTCGGGCACTTGGTCAAGATCGTCCATCATGGCCTCTATCTCCTGATCGGAATACTTGTCAGGCTCTTCCTGCATCGAGCGGAACAGCTGCTTGTTGTGATCGTTTGTTTTCATAAGCCTTTCGGATTAAAACGGTTTCTGATTTCTTTCAAGGCGTGTGAAAGGTGTTTCCATACAGCCACGCGGCTGATGCCTTCGGAAGAAGCAATCTCCTCATAGCTATAGCCTTCAGCGAAGCGGAGGTGGAAGATGCGTTGTTCTTGTTCTGTCAGATGACTGACGACAAACTCGACAATGTCTGTCATGCGCTCATCCTCAAACTCGGCGTCGGATGTCTGCTCTGCAGTAGCAGTCTCCATGCGGAGTCTCGTGTCCTGGTGGCGGATACGCTTCAGGCACTGGTTGCGAACGCTCGTCAGCAGGTAGCGTTCTTCGGTGTCGGGAGTCAGTACCGTCCGCCCACGGAGCAGTCCCTCAAAGATGTCGCTGACCACATCCTTGCTCTCCTGCTCATCGTAGAGGATTGTGCGTGCCACCCTCAGCATCTTAGCGTAGTGCTGCTTGAACAGCCTTTGGATATCATGTCTTTCCATCACGTCTTTTTATTATAATACCCTTTAGGCGTTCAAAATGCTAACCCCATAACAAACTATTTTTGTCGCGAAAATACGGAAAATCCACGAAAAAGCACCCGACAATATCTAAAAGGCGGCTTTCAGGGGAGATTGTCCACTTGAGTCTTGGGCCAGTTGACGAGGTAGAGCTTCTCTGTGGCACGTGTGAAGGCAGTGTAGAGCCAGTGGATATAGTCGGGGGTGAGCATATCGTCAGTCATGTAACCCTGATCCAGATAGATATGCGCCCATTGGCCACCCTGGGCTTTGTGACAGGTGACGGCATAGGCGAACTTAATCTGAAGGGCATTGTAATAGCGATCGACCTTCAGTTTCTTGATGCGTTCTGCCTGCAGGGGTATATCTGCATAATCCTCCAGCACAGCATTGTAGAGATGTTCTTGCTGCTCGCGTGTGAGAGACGGTGCCTCAGTGGTCAGCGAATCGAGGATTACCATTGCAGTCAGCTCGTAGTCCTCGTAATCAGGCATCTGCATTGTGACTTCCGCAAAACGGAAGCCATAGAGCTCATGGACATTCCTGACGCGCTGAACCACAGCGACATCTCCATTGGCGAGAAAGGGAATCTCCTTAGACCCCTCCGTCCAGAAATAGTTATTCTTGACAATCATCAGCTGGTCACCTCGGCAGAGTTCCTCTTCTCGATCGAGCACCGTGTTACGGATACCCTGATTATAGATGTTCGCCCGTTTGTTACTTCGTGTGATGACCATCGTCTCGTCGAGCCCCACCCTACCATAGCTGGAGGCCAGCGACTCTATCAGCTCGTCGCCTGGCACCACCTGTATATCGGCAAAACCCTCAAACCTGACACGAGGCAGTTCGGTCATCTCATCATGCGTAATCATCTGCCGAATCATTGTGGCGTTCCAAAGGATGCCCGATGCTTCACTCTGGCGTAGCACCTGATTCAGGTCGCACTCATAGACCTTCATCCCATAGCAACGTAGCACATCGGCCATGAGCGCAGGACTCTCATCCTCGCCTACGGGTGGCAGCTGCGCCTTGTCGCCCACCAGCACCATACGACAGTTCTGGCCGTTATACACAAACTGCATGAGGTCGTCGAGCAGACAACCTGTACCGAATGCAGAATCGCCATACCCCTGATTGGCAATCATCGACGCCTCGTCTATAATAAATAAGGTGTCACGATTCAGATTATCATTCAAGTTGAATCGCGACAGGTCACCAGCCGATTTCTGACGGTAGATGCGACGGTGGATGGTATAGGCCGCATGCCCTGCGTTCAGCGAGAACACTTTTGCCGCTCGCCCCGTGGGAGCCAGGAGAATCAGTTTCTGCTTCAAGGCCATCATCGCCCTGACGATGGCTCCTGCCAGCGTGGTCTTACCCGTACCAGCAGAACCACGTAGAATCATCACCACCTGATCGCTCCTGTCAGTCATGAATGCAGCAAACACATCGAGCGCCTGCGCCTGTTCCATTGTCGGCGGCACTCCAAGGGTCTGCAAAATGCGGTATTTCAGCTCGTCTTGAATCATTCTGCCTGCAAAAATACAAATTTTTCGCCACGAATGGCATTGTTATCAAGGAAAATTTGTAATTTTGCACGCAGTTATGCAAATCAACGACAAACTGACGAATATCATCCTTGCTTTGGTGGCTGCCGGACTTTTGGCGATATGCGTCGCAAGTGTCTGGGGTAATGGATAGAAGAAAAATCACCATCCGCATCGGAAAGAACTCACTTTCCTTCACGGCATACGATGTCACTGACACCGCATGCCCTTTGCGTTTTGAGCCCTATATCGTGAAGGGGGGCGTCTCGATGCCTGCCAATCTCCGCGAGATCTTCAAGCATACGGAACTGATGGTTTCTGACAGTCATATCCAGCAGGCTCAGGTAGTCGTTGACACCCCATCGCTGCTGGTTCCCATAGAACAGTTTGAAGAGCCACTAACCGAGACGCTTTTCAACCACAGTTTCCCAGTAAAGGACGAGGAAAAGCGCTCCGTGCTCTACAACGTACTGCCCACCCTCAATGCCGTCTGTATCTTTGCCATCAACAAAGATCTGCATAAGGTGCTCTGCGAGCGTTTCGAACATGTGCAGTTCATCCAGGCAATGACACCCGTATGGCATCATCTCCACCAGCGCAGTTTCACAGGACATCGCAACAAGCTCTATGCCTATTTCCACGAGAAGCAGTTGGACATCTTCAGTTTCCAGCAGAACCGTTTTAAGTTTGCCAACACCTTCGAGGCTTCCCAGTTGAACGATGCGCTTTACTTCCTACTCTATGTGTGGAAGCAGCTACGACTCGACGCCCATCATGACGAGATACACCTCGTGGGTGATATCCCTGAACAGGACACTCTGCTACAGGAGCTTAAGCGCTATGTGCAGAAGGCCTATATCATTAATCCTGTAGCCGACTTACAGCAGGCATCGGTCACAGAAATAGCAGGCATGCCTTACGACCTCATGACTTTGATTACAAAAGGAAGATAGAAGTGAACGAAACATCTATAGAGAATAGTGAGAATCATTACTGGTAAATATAAAGGACGTCATTTTGACATTCCACGCACGTTCAAAGCAAGGCCCACTACCGACTTTGCCAAGGAGAATATCTTCAACGTGCTGATCCAGTATATCGACTTCGATGGAGCACGAGCCCTCGACCTCTTCTCTGGTACAGGCAGTATCAGTCTCGAACTCCTCTCACGTGGCTGCAGCCAGGTGGTCAGCGTCGAACTGGACCGTGATCACCACCGTTTCATCCAGGACTGTCTGAAGAAACTCGGAGACACGCCTCAATTCCTGCCGATCCGTGGTGATGTGTTCCGCTTCGTCAAATCCTGTAAGCAACAGTTTGATTTCATCTTTGCCGATCCCCCATACGCCCTGAAAGAGCTTCCCACGATTCCCAGTCTCATCTTTGAGAAGGGACTTTTGAAAGACGACGGCATCTTCGTCTTCGAGCACGGCAAGGAGCACGATTTCTCCTCCGATCCCCATTTTGTGGAGCATCGCAGTTACGGCAGCGTCAATTTTACGATTTTCAGAACAACGGAGAAAGCATCCTTGTAATACTTTCCCACAGGCGGGTCAGGAACGAACCCTTCATCCTCTCTTTCACTTCTGTCAGCAGTACGGACTGCTTCTGATCATTCAGGAACACATCCTTCATCTTCAGAGCCAACTGCTCATCGTAGAAGAACATGTTCGCCTCGAAATTATTCTCAAAACTACGGAAATCAACATTTGTCGATCCACAAGTACTGATACTGTCATCGCAGACCATCAGTTTAGAGTGCAGGAATCCTGTCTTATAGAGATAGACCTGCACACCAGCCTCCATCACCTCGCGCAGATAACTGCGACTGGCCCACTCGACAAAGCGAGCATCGCTCTTCAAGGGACAGATTAGGCGCACGTCGACGCCAGCCAGTGCCACCGTCTTCAGGGCAAAGAGGGTCGGCTCATTAGGCAGGAAGTAAGGTGTCTCGATATACAGGTAATGGCGAGCGCCCAGGATCATTCGAACATAACCTTGCAGAATCTCAGGATAGGGCGTCACTGGTCCACTCGTCACCACCTGTGCCAGACAGTCGTTATGTTTTTCGGCACGAGGATAATACTTACGGTCGGAGAGTAGCGTACGATCCACAAAGTACCAGTCCTCCAGAAAAGCGCGCTGCAGAGCCATCACACCTCCACCTTCTACACGCAGCATCGTGTCGCGCCAAGGCATCGCGCCCGTACCTTTCACATAGCGAAGGGCGATGTTCATGCCTCCGATATATCCCACACGACCATCGATAACGATGATCTTACGGTGGTTCCTGTAGTTCACCTTACTCGTAAACGAGGGGAAATGTACAGGCATGAACGGCATCACCTCGATACCCTCCTCGCGCATGCGCTCAAAGAAGCGACGACTGACGTTCCAACAACCCACATCATCGTAGATCAACTTTACCGTCACGCCTTCATGTGCCTTGTCGATCAGGGCATCGGCCACCAGACTGCCCAGTGCGTCCTCGGCAAAGATGTACATATCGATATGGATATGATCCTTGGCTTTCTTCATGTCGGCTAATAAGGCCGTGATAAAGCTATAGCCATCTGTATGGATATCCACCAGATTGTCCTTGAATGGCATCGACATGTTCTGACTGATAAAGAGATCGATCAGAGGCATGTGCTGCTCAGGCAGTCGCAGATTCTGCTGTTCAGCAAACTCGAGCATCGAGCGCTTAGCCAACTGGTTCATACTCCGTTCGCTCACATAGCGCTCTTTACGGGTGTTGATACCAAAGAAGATATAGAACACGATGCCCACCACTGGTACGAAGTAGATCACCAGTGCCCAGGCCATCGTCTTGGCAGGCTGACGATTATCAAGAATCACATGGATCACAGCCAGGATGACCACAATCTGATAGATGATAAATATGATATTCAGCCAACTCATCACTTCTCACTACTTAATGTCTCTTCCCAGTTTCTTCGATACGGCATCGTATAAGCTTTTGATACGCATATACTCCTTCATCGTATCCATATAGTTGTCCTTGCTGGTCTTCAACTGAGTCAGCAGTTCCTTCTCACGATTACCCAGATAGTAGTATCTGAAGTCGAGTACGAGATGGAGCACATGCTGCAGCAGTCCGTTCTCACGCTCCTTCAGCTGGAAGCCCTTGCCCAGCTGATGACGGTCAATGGCCAACTCTGTCGCCAGCTCACTGACCTGATAGTCTGGGTGGTGCATAAAGTATGCCTCTGCCTTGAAGCCCTCCTCTCCACTGTGTTGTGCAGCCTCAAGCAGGATCTGACCGTAACGTTGATCGTGGAACTCCAGTCCGTCTGCGCCCAGGTCATAAGCAATATACTGGGCCACCGTCAGATTGGTCTTTCCTCCGTCCTCCGTCTCCACATCTTTATAGATGACCTCTTCACCATGACGAATCACGGCCTGTACCAACAGGCGCTCAACCTCTTTCGTCTGGTCGTCGATACTGTGCAGACCAACGAACTGAGGCTTGGCGGCAGTATCCTGACTCTGCTCTTGATTACCCTGTCTGCTCTTCTCCTTTTCCTTCTCCTCAATGTCTTTGGCAATCATACCGTTCATCGAGTTCAGCAGCGTCTGTTCCTTGATACCCAGTCGCTGTGACAACTCACTCAGATAGGTAGAGCGCAGGATCTGGTCAGGGATGACAGAAATGCTTTTCACGATCCCTCCGATAGCCTCAGAACGCTTCACGGGATCATCGACATTCTCTACCGTCAGTCGCGTCTTGAAGGTGATGAAGTCTGTTGCGTTATTCTCTATATAATCCTTCAGTTCCGTAGCCGAATGCTTCCTTGCGAACGAGTCGGGGTCATCCCCGTCAGGCAGCAACAGCACCTTGATATTCATGCCCTCAGCCAGCAGCATGTCGGTGCCTCGCATGGCTGCATGGATACCAGCCTCGTCGCCATCATAGAGCAACGTGATATTCTGCGTAAACCGCCTCAAGAGTTTAATCTGATGGAGAGAAAGCGCCGTACCAGAGTTGGCCACCACGTTTTCCAGTCCACTCTGATGCATGGCAATTACATCAGTATAACCCTCCACCATGTACACACGATCCTCCTTGGCAATGGCTTTCTTTGCCTGATAGAGACCGTAGAGCTCTCGCTCCTTGTGATAGATTTCCGAATCGGGCGAGTTGACATACTTCTGCTGCACACCCTTAGTTCGCGAGTCGAGCAGACGGCCTCCGAAGGCCACCACCCTACCACTCACGTTCAACCATGGGAATATCACTCGACCAGCATAACGGTCGTGGAGACCTTTCTCACCCTTAATGCAAAGGCCTGTCTTTTCCAGATACTCAGGTTTGAAGCCTGCCTTTTGACCGGCGATGGCCAGAGCGTCGCGCTTAGGTACGGCATAGCCCAAGTTAAACTTCTCGATGATATCGTCACGGATACCACGACTACGGAAATACTGCTTGCCGATGGCGATACCGTCAGGATCGTTCTTCAGAAGGTCATTAAAGTATTTCATCGCCCACTCATTGACGACGAACATCGACTCACGGTCGCTCTGTTCTTTCTTCTCTTCGTCAGTCAGTTCTTTCTCCTGAATCTCAATATTGTATTTCTTCGCCAACCAGCGCAGGGCCTCAGGATAGGTGATCTGCTCATGCTTCATCAGGAAGTTGATGGCGGTTCCACCCTCGCCACAGGCAAAACACTTACAGATCTGCTTCGCTGGCGACACCATGAACGAGGGTGTCGTATCGTCGTGGAACGGGCACAGACCCTTGTAGTTCACACCCGCCTTCCTCAGTGTCACAAACTCTCCCACCACGTCGACAATGTTCGTGGCGTCCATGATCTTGTCTATCGTCGCCCTATCAATCATTTTCTGAGGTAGTTGGCGAGGGGTGAATGGATGGCGCGCAAGGCTGTTGCCACACTTTTGGCATTCATCTGGGCTCCCAGTTTAGAGGTATGCGTATGGTCGTGATTGAAGTATTTCGCAGCACGTGCCTTACTCTTCTCCTCACTCGATGAATGGCACTTCTTCTCAAGGAAATCAGCAGAGATATTATGTACATCTGCAAAGGCGACACCCGTCTGGGCCGCCACTTCTCGATACCACTGTCCGTAAGAGTCGTTACGACGTTCTATCTGATTGCCAGGCCACTCATTCCGAGGTGTCAGCGAGACGAGGATGGGGGTAGCTCCCTTCTCCATCGTGTCGTCAATCA
This sequence comes from uncultured Prevotella sp., assembly GCA_946183415.1. Classification (GTDB taxonomy): domain Bacteria; phylum Bacteroidota; class Bacteroidia; order Bacteroidales; family Bacteroidaceae; genus Prevotella. Next base: position 68,866 of record CAMHAM010000009.1, on the reverse strand, counting down.
TCTTGCGCAGATACCAGCCGAAGCTGTAAACCAGTTCATAGCGCCCGTCTTTCTCCATCTGATAGACATGGCAGGTATCAACAGCACTGGCGATAACCCCTCGTTCCTTAGAATCTGTGATGGAGCAGATATCGTTATGACCAAACTGGATAAGTACGAAGTCGCCTGGTTGGAGAGCATTGTAGACACGCTCCCAGCGACCTTCCCTGATATAACTGCGCGTAGAACGGCCTGCCATAGCCACATTCTCCCAAGTAATCTTGGCAGGGTCGAAGATCAGACCTGCCTGCGAGCCCCAGCCCCACATGCCGTCTTCATCCTGATCGAAGTTCTTTACCGTCGAGTCACCCGTGATGAAGACCATCGGCTTGCCAGGCTCCCTACCCTCCCCGTAGGCTGGCAGTTCAACTCCTGTCATCATAGACTGCAGGGGCTTGAGCTGTGGGTTATGCGAATAATAGAGTCCCTCAGCAGCCGAACGGGCATTCAGTTCTGCGCCATAAGCTGAAGTATGGATATGGTCGCCATAGAAATGGTATTTCTCCTTCCACGGGCTGAAACGGTCGATCTTGGCACCTGAGAGTTCATTGAGATCCACGAAGGGCACACCCTCAGTGGCTGCAACATACGAGGCCCATTGCGTCTGTGGCTTACGGACGATGCGACCGTCAGGACCATAGGCATCACGAGGTGTGAGCGACATCAGGATGGGGTTGGCACCTGCCTGACGGATATCCTTTATATAAAGGCGCAGATAGTGGCCGTAACTATAGACGGTATCAGGAATCTGCTTACGCTCATTGAAACCTACAATCATCGTGTCGGGGTCTACACCGTCGATCACGCCTCGCGCACGTTTCTTATCAAAAAAGTCTGCCTTATCGTTATGACCAATGCTCACAATCACCCAGTCGCCTGGCTTCAGCGCCTCACGGACGGCAGGCCAGAGGTCGGTATAGAAATTACGGGTAGACATTCCCCCCAGTGCCTGATTCTCTACGGAAATCTTACGCCCGTCGAAATACTTGTTGGCAAAGTAGCCCCAGCCCCACTGACCGTTCGAGCCATTACCCATCGTACCATTGCGCATCGTCGAGTTGCCGATAAGGAAGAGCACGGGGTTCTCACCCTGTCGGGTCGATCCAGGTGCAGGACGGCTCATGAGGGCCTTAGCGATAGAATCGGGTGTATTGTCGATGACTTTCTCCTCGACAGCAGGAATAGGGAGGTTATCAAACCCCTGAGCAAACATCTGAACAGCACTGGCGACCAGTGTCACGAATAACAAAAACTTCTTCATTTGTATCTTTTGACTTTAATTTGCATGCAAAAGTAAACAAAAAGATTGATAAAACCCCACTAATTAAAAAAATTTATGTATCTTTGCAGCATTAAAATATATTTAAGACCAATAAACTTTTAAACATTATGGCGTTTACAGAAACAACAACGACGGGTTATGGCACCCGAGTAGGAAATTCATTTAAGGCAATCGGCAGTGGAATACTGATGTTTGTCATCGGAACAGCCCTCCTTTGGTGGAACGAAGGCAGAGCCGTGAAAACAGAGAAGATGCTCGACGAGGCTGGCAGCAAGTATGTTGAGATGGAGAACCCCAACAAGAAGGACGCCTCGCTCGAGGGTGAGTTGATTTGTGGTACTGCCATGGCTACCACAGAGGATTCGCTGAGCGACGCACAATTTGGCATCGGTGCCAAGGCAATTGCGCTCCGACGCAGCGTAGAGTACTACCAGTGGGTGGAGCATGCTCAGGAGAAGACTGAAGACAAACTGGGTGGCAAGCAAGTGACCACCACGACCTACACCTATTCGAAGCAGTGGGTGTCAAGTCCCATCCAGTCGAGCGAGTTCCATGATCCTGCCTATCAGAACAAGAACATGGTGCTGACCACCGTAGACGATACTGAGCAGTATGCAGAGAACGTATCGTTCGGTGCCTATCAGCTGAATGAGAGCCTGATCCACAGCATCTCTTCACGTGAGGCAATGGATCTGGCCATCGCAGAGGATCTGCTGAAGCAGTTCGACAAGAGCACTCAGGCAGCCTACGAGCGTTTCTATGGCGTGCAGAAGAGCATTCAGCAGCAGCCAACACAGCAGCCTGCTCAGGCACCTGCCATCCCCGACTCTATCCGTGCCTTGCTCTCCGACTCTGCCAAGGCTGTCCTCGACTCCCTCCAGGCTGTCAACGATTCTATTAACAGGCAGATGGAGAATGCAGAGAACAAGAAGGATCTGGAGTATATCCACGTGGCCAACAATATCCTCTACTTCGGACGTGTGCCTGGCTCTCCTGAGGTGGGCGACGTGCGCGTGACCTTCGAGAAGATCGTGCCTGCCAAGGTAACGGTGATGGCTGTTGTCGATGGCGACACCTTCAAGCCTTTCAAGGCCAAGAACGGCAAGCGCTTCCAGACGCTCGTGATGGGTCAGAAGAGCGGCGACGAAATCATCGAGGCTGAGAAAGAGGCCAACAACATGCTGCTCTGGTTCTTCCGTATTGTAGGTATCGTATTGGTGATTGGCGGATTGAAGGGTATCTTCGGCTTCATCGAGACCATCCTCAAGGTGGTTCCTTTCATCGCTGGCATCTTCGGCTGGGGCATTGGTGTTATCTGCACCGTCATCGGTATCGCATGGTCGCTGATTGTCATTGCCATCGCATGGCTGTTCTACCGTCCACTGTTAGGCATCAGTCTGCTGGCACTGGCAGGATTCCTCATCTGGGTATTCGCCTTCAAGGGTAAGGACAAGCTGAAGGAGCTGGCCTCGAAGACTAAACAGCCACAAGCAGCACCAGCGGAAGTATAATATCATTTCATAGCGACAAGACAAACGACATGATGGCAGATTTCAAAGAAGTAAAAGACAAAGTCCTCAAAGGCTGTGGTTGCATGGCCATAAGCACCTTTGCACTGATAGTTGTTCTGGGTATCATCGGCGCTTTCGTAGACGACGATGAGGAGACGGATACCAGCGACAATACAGCACAGAACACCGAACAGGTCGAGAAGAAAGACACCGTCATTGTGAACGATCCCCTCGAGGGCGACCCTTACGAAGAGCTCAACAGCCTCATTGGCCTCGGCTCCGTGAAGAAAGAGGTGCGCTCGCTGGCCAACTTCGTGAAACTGCAGAAACAGCGCGAGGCTCAGGGACTGAAGAACGCCAAGGTGTCCTACCACCTCGTGTTCTACGGATCGCCTGGTACGGGTAAAACCACCGTCGCCCGCATCGTCGGACGTATCTACAAGGATCTCGGTGTGCTGAAAAGGGGACATACCGTCGAGACCGACCGTGCAGGACTTTGTGGCCAGTATGTCGGACAGACAGGTCCCAAGACCGACAGCATCATCATGAAAGCCCTCGATGGCGTGCTGTTCATCGACGAGGCCTATGCCCTCACCCCCGAGGGTGGCAATGGCAACGACTACGGTCAGGAGGCCGTGTCCACCATCCTCAAACGTATGGAGGACTACCGTGACCGTCTCGTTGTGATTGTTGCAGGCTACAAGGACGAGATGCACCGTTTCATCGACTCTAACCCTGGCCTGCGGTCGCGCTTCAACCGTTACATCGACTTCCCCGACTACTCTGCCCAAGAGTTGAAGGATATCTTCAAGATGTATCTGAAGAAGAACCAGTACACGCTGGCACCCGACGCTGAGGAATATCTCTCGGAGAAGCTCGACTATGCTGTGGCGCATAAGGACCGTAACTTCGGTAATGCCCGATTCGTGCGCAACATGTTCGAGAAGTCCATCCAGGAGCAGGCCAACCGCCTCTCGAATGTCAACAATGCCACCAAGGCGCAACTGACCACCCTCACCAAGGAGGATATCGGAAACGCCTTTAATCCCTGAAAGGTCACTGAGCGATGCCAAATCCGTCATCATTCAAGCGAGGTTGCGGCTGCCTGCTGCTCATCCTGGGGGCTGTGCTCATCTGCGCAGCCGTCATCTTCGCCTTGGCATCGTATGTGGCTGACGAGCATGCCGGCAAGGAGAACGAGGCGCAATGGGAAGTCTACAACCAGCAGATAGCCGCCCTCGACTCCATCGCCGACGAGGCCGTGCGCGACTCGATAGCCCAGGAGTTGCCAGCCCCCCACATCCGTCAGGGAGGCTTTGCCACGCTCTTCGGCTTCTTCTTCGGATTCATCATCGTCGTCATCGCCCTCATTCCGCTTGGCATTGGCGCCTATCTCTACGCTAAGAACAGAAAATTAAAGACATGAAGAAATTACTGATCATCGCCCTGTGTGCGACAGCCCTGATGCTGAGTTGCAAGAGCAAGGGCAAGGTCGAAGGCCCCACGAAGGCCGACACCATCGCTGCCGTCATCGACAGCATCATCGAGGAGAACGATACTACCCCCATGCCGATGTTCATCATGGGCACCGACGGGGAGGGTTATCTGCAGGTGCTCTACTGGAGCCATATCGAGGAGCCTCAGAAGACTGACGACAACGAAAGCTGGTATGAGGAGTACAGGCAGAGCTGGGCACTGCAGGAGATGTTCCGTCGCAATATCGCCGACTATACCAACCTGCTCTCAGACGGCGGCAAGGTCATCAAGCTGAAGTTCGTCGACGAAGTGCTGAAGGATCCCGACGGCAACCGTCCCAGCATCGGCGAGCGTCACGGCCGTAATGATATTCCCTCGCTCTGTGCACGCTTCACCTACGCCAATCCCAAGGATAAGCTTGAGGAAACCTGGAATGGCAGCGTCATCGTCACCGATAATTACCTGAAGTCGCGTAAGCGCCTCAACATCGATTACGACCAGAGTGAGTGGAACAAGCCAAAGGCTCTGCCCGATTATGCGGTGAAGCAACTCGAGAAGCAGTACGGCATGAAAGTGGACCGCATGCGCCTGTGCGCCACCATCGGAGGACGTTACATCTGGGGTAAGCTCCAGTTCAAGGGCGAGTACAAGAACGCCCCCAAGGATGAGTACGACAAGGATCGCAAGTCATCGCTGGCCCTCGACGTGCTGATCGACAGCACCAAGGTCTATGTCAACGAGGAGATTGGCATGTACGACGAGCAATGGGGACCCGGCTGGAATGCCGACGATGAAGGTGAGTACGTGGGCTGCCAGCTTCTCGCAGCGTTCGAGGGCCCAAAGGGCCTGGAGCTCTGCTTCGAGCGCGACGCCCCAGAGAGCTCCGCTGTGGGAATGTTCTACGTGCGTGGCGGACAACTCATCATGCACCTCTATGAGACTTATCAAAACATGGTCGACGAGGAACGCCCCGTATGGAAGAGCGACCTCGCAGAGATGGAGAAGATGGTCATCAAGACCAATCCTGAGGAATACAAAGGCATCCACTTCACGAAGTGGGCACACGTCTGGATTCCCTATGGCCCCGATGAGGTCATCTGGATTCACGATAAGAAAGACGAGTATGGTGCCTTCTTCTCACGCGATGACAATGGGCAGTTCCACCTCATCGCCATGGAGACACCACGCCAAAAGCCCTCGAAGGTCAGCAAGGACAACACAGGCTACCTGGTGCTCTCAGGCTCAGCAGGCGGTCCTGCCACCTTCACAGAGATAATCGGATACAAGAACGGCCAGCAGGCCGATCACTTCACCGTCCTGAAGATTGCAGGCGAGATCGATGAGTGCAGCCTTAATGGCAAGACCATCTCAAACGAGGAAGGACAGGCTTTCCTTAACGGCCTACCCGAAATTGAGAAAATGGAGTTCTGGGGGCACGACACCGAGAATCCTGAGCAATAATGATAATCCCTCGCCAATCGGCGGGGGATTATTCTTTCTAAGGCTTCATGAAGACGAAATAGACAGCAGCGACGAGACAAAGGGCTGCTGCTGCGTGGTTCCAGTGCAACTGTTCGTGCTGGAAGATGAAGTTAGCAATGACTGCGAAGACCACCAGCGAGATGCACTCCTGGATCACCTTCAGCTGCACGAGGTTGAAGGGACCGCCGTTATCGACAAAGCCTATTCGATTGGCTGGCACCTGACAGCAGTACTCGAAAAAGGCAATCATCCACGAGAAGGCAATGACCAGATAAAGGGGCCAGTTCGAGGAGATGCCCGACTGTTGCAGGCGCAGATGTCCGTACCACGCGAACGTCATAAACACATTGCTCATGATGAGCAGCAGAATCGTATAAATACCGTTTGTCATATCGTCTTGAGATTTTGGCTGCAAAATTAATCAAAAAATTAATTATAGGACACGGAATCTGGATTTTTTTATCAAATTTGCACCAGCAATCAAAACATCGACCCAAACGAGAACTATAAGCGCGGCACTCTTGATGGGTGTCGCGCTTTTGTTATTTAAGAATACCAAATAGATGGTAGCTGTTTGGGGGTACTCGACTCGACCAACTTGCTGTTGATCTTCATGTTCTCGTTCTTCATCTCGGCCTTAGTATACATAAGCTGTCCTCCATTAAATGATTAGTTGTCGCAAATATAATGAATTTTCTGACAAATTGTTCACTTTGACCCTGTTTTTTATAGCACATTAACATTTCAGTGCATTTTTATGCATTTGCATTCGGAAAATATTCACAGCGAAAAAGTATCTGCCTCAGAGTGAAACACTTGATAATTATCAATTCGACACGAAATAAATTGCACAAAAAGAGCAAAGTGTGCACAAAACGAGCGATTTTGTGCAATAAGTTTTGGCTGTGTGGCTAAAAAGTAGTACCTTTGCAGCCGTTTTAAAACGAAGTATCAAATAACAGATCATTAATTATTTCTCTCAGAGATAACATTATAACATTTTATATTAAAAAACATGGCTTTAAAGATTGTTGTTCTGGCCAAGCAAGTGCCAGACACCCGAAATGTGGGTAAGGATGCAATGACCGCCGAAGGAACGGTGAACCGTGCTGCCCTACCCGCCATCTTCAATCCAGAAGATTTGAACGCCTTGGAGCAGGCCCTTCGCCTGAAGGAGCAGAACCCAGGCTCAACAGTAGGAATCCTCACGATGGGTCCTCCACGTGCAGGTGAAATCATCCGTCAGGGACTTTATCGTGGTGCAGATACCGGTTGGTTGTTGACCGACCGTCTGTTCGCTGGTGCCGACACCCTTGCCACCTCTTATGCACTGGCTACGGCCATCAAGAAGATTGGCGATGTGGATATCGTGATTGGTGGTCGTCAGGCTATCGACGGCGATACTGCTCAGGTTGGTCCGCAGGTGGCTCAGAAGCTGGGCCTTAACCAAGTGACCTACGCTGAGGAAGTACTGAGTGTGAAGGATGGTAAGGCTACTATCAAGCGTGTGATCGACGGTGGTGTGGAGACTGTAGAGGCCCCGCTGCCCGTGGTGATCACCGTCAACGGTAGTGCTGCCCCCTGCCGCCCCCAGAATGCCAAGCTGGTGATGAAGTACAAGCGCGCTACCTGCCCCATGGAGCGTCCTGCCGAAGGCACACCTTACGACAACCTCTATGAAGAGCGTCCATACCTGACACTTAACCAGTGGAGTGTGGCTGATGTCGATGGCGATGCTAACCAGTGCGGCCTGGCAGGTTCACCTACGAAGGTAAAGGCTATCAAGAACATCGTGTTCCAGGCAAAGGAGTCGAAAACCTTAACGGCTTCTGATGCTGATGTCGAGGGAATGATTAAGGAATTGTTGGAAGAAAAGATTATTGGTTAATTGAGATATGAACAACGTATTTGTATATTGCGAAATCGAAGGTACAACCGTACAGGAAGTATCTCAGGAGTTGCTGACAAAAGGTCGCAAACTCGCCAATGAACTAGGGGTGGAACTCCACGCTGTTGTTGCCGGTACTGGCATCAAGGGTAAGGTGGAGGATCAAATTCTGCCTTATGGTGTCGATAAACTGTTTGTCTTCGACGCTCCCGACTTGTTCCCCTACACCTCGGCTCCCCACACCGACATCCTGGTGAACCTCTTCAAGGAGGAGCAGCCTCAAATCTGTCTGATGGGTGCTACGGTCATTGGTCGTGACCTCGGTCCTCGTGTATCGTCATCGCTGACCTCTGGCCTGACAGCCGACTGCACAGAGTTGGAGATTGGTGACTTCGAGGATAAGAAGGAGGGAAAGACTTATCAGAACCTGCTCTATCAGATTCGTCCTGCCTTCGGTGGTAACATCGTGGCTACGATTGTGAATCCCGAGCATCGTCCCCAGATGGCTACTGTCCGCTCTGGCGTGATGCAGAAGGCCGTCTATGAGGGTGACTGCAAGAAGGAGGTTGTTTATCCTGAGGTATCGAAATATGTAAGCCCTGAGGCATACGTCGTGAAAGTGCTCGACCACCATGTAGAGGCTGCCAAGCACAACCTGAAGGGTGCGCCCATCGTGGTGGCTGGTGGTTACGGTATGGGCTCGAAGGAGAACTTCGACATGCTGTTCCAGTTGGCTAAGGTACTGCATGGTGAGGTCGGCGGAAGCCGTGCTGCTGTTGATGCTGGCTGGCTCGACCACGACCGTCAGATTGGTCAGACAGGTGTCACCGTTCATCCGAAGGTTTATATCGCCTGCGGTATCTCTGGTCAGATTCAGCACATCGCCGGCATGCAGGATTCTGGCATCATCATTTCGATCAACAGCGATCCCGATGCGCCCATCAACAAGATTGCTGACTATGTCATCGTTGGTACAGTGGAAGAGGTAGTTCCCAAGCTGATTAAGTATTATAAGCAGAACTCGAAGTAAAATGACCACCAAGACCAAGAAAATTGTTGCCCTTATAGGTTGGCTGGCTTTCATCATTATTTGGAACATGCTTCCTGCTTACAACATTGTCCAGTACAATGGCGTACTCGCCATAGTGGTGGATGTCATCATTATATGTGTGGGGGTATCAATTTTCACTTGGATCATTAATCCTGATTTTTTAAAGAAGTAAGATGAAAGCATTGGATTATTTCCTCATAATTTGTGCCATCGCACTGCTTGGCGTAGCCTATTTCATTAGCAAGGAAGGCAATGCAGAACTGTCTGCATTAGTAAGCATGTGCGCTTTTGCATGCAGTGGTGCTTTTGGCGCAAGAATAGGAGGAAGTATTCATAAGAAGAATCAAGAAAACAAATAAGAAATTATGGCAAACTATTATAGCGATCATCCTGAGATCGGGTTCTACTTGAACCACCCCCTGATGGCTCGTATCGTTGAGCTGAAAGAAAAGGGTTTCGCTGATGCGAAAGAATATGACTATGCTCCCGTTGACCTGGGCGATGCCATCGAGAACTACAAGCAGATTCTCGACATCACCGGCGACGTGGCTGCCAATATCATCGAGCCAAACTCTGAGGCTGTTGACCTCGAAGGTCCGCACCTTGAGAACGGTCGTATGATCTACGCCTCTAAGACTTACGAGAACCTCGACGCCACCCGTAAGGCTGGCTTGTGGGGTGTCTCGATGCCCCGTCGTTACGGCGGTCTGAATCTGCCCAACGCCATCTTCTCCATGCTCAGCGAGATGATTTCAGCTGCTGATGCCGGTTTCCAGAACATCTGGAGCCTCCAGAGCTGTATCGATACACTCTATGAGTTCGGCAGCGAGGAGCAGCGCCAGAAGTATATCCCCCGCGTTTGTGCCGGTGAGGGTATGAGTATGGACCTCACTGAGCCTGATGCAGGTAGTGACCTGCAGCGCGTCATGCTGAAGGCTACCTTCGACGAGAAGGAGAACTGCTGGCGTCTGAACGGTGTGAAGCGTTTCATCACCAATGGTGACTCTGACATCCACCTCGTGCTGGCTCGCTCTGAGGAGGGCACCAAGGACGGACGTGGTCTGTCGATGTTCATCTACGACAAGCGCCAGGGCGGTGTCGATGTGCGCCACATCGAGCACAAACTGGGTATCCACGGTTCACCTACCTGTGAGCTGACCTATAAGAACGCAAAGGCAGAGCTCTGCGGTAGCACCCGCTTAGGTCTGATCAAGTATGTGATGGCCCTGATGAACGGTGCCCGTCTGGGTATCGCCGCACAGTCGGTAGGTGTTGAGCAGGAGGCTTACAACGAGGGTCTGGCTTACGCCAAGGAGCGTCAGCAGTTTGGCGACAAGATCATCAACTTCCCCGCTGTCTATGATATGCTCTCTCGCATGAAGGCCAAGCTCGATGCAGGCCGCTCATTGCTTTACGAGACAGCCTGCTACGTGGACGTCTACAAGTGCCTCGAGGATATTGCCCGCGACCGTGCCCTCACTGCTGAGGAAAAGCAGGAGTTGAAGAAGTACCAGCGTCTGGCTGATGCCTTCACACCGCTGGCCAAGGGTATGAACTCGGAGTACGCCAACCAGAACGCCTACGATGCGATCTCCATCCACGGTGGTTCAGGTTTCATCATGGAGTACAAGAGCCAGCGCCTGTTCCGCGACGCCCGTATCTTCTCTATCTACGAGGGTACGACACAATTGCAGGTTGTCGCTGCAATCCGCTACATCACCAACGGTACGATGCTGAACAATATCAAGGATATGCTGGCAGCTCTGCCTGCTGATGCTAACGCAGCCCTGAAGGCCCGCGTAGAGAAGCTCATCCCCGTTTACGAGGAGGCTCTTGCCAACGTCAAGGCACTTGAGAATCAGGACGCTCAGGACTTCCTCGCGCGTCGTCTCTACGACATGACGGCCGAACTCGTAATGTCGCTGCTCATCATCCGTGATGCCAGCAAAGCTCCTGAGCTCTTCGAGAAGAGTGCCAACGTGTATGTTCGCATGACTGAGGAGGATGTCTATGGCAAGTCTGCCTATATCAAGGCTTTCCGTGTAGAGGATCTTGAGAATTTTAAGGCTGCTGAGCCAGAGGCTGAATAATGACTGATTGTGAATTAGACTTACGCGTTCAGCGTGCAGTCGATAACTTCATGGCCGGATATGGCTGCTGCCAAAGTGTGGTGGCAGCCTTTTCCGACCTTTATGGTCTCGATGAGACGATGGCCAAGCGGATTGCTGCTGGCTTTGGCGGCGGCGTTGGTCGCATGCGTATGATGTGTGGTGCTGTGTCAGGCATCGTCATGCTCGTAGGTCTCGACTGTGGACAAACCGAAGGCAGCGACCGTGAAGGCAAGTCTGCCTGTTATAAGGTGGTGCAGGATCTGCTCGCCAGATCGAAGGCAGAGAACGGCAGTCTGATCTGTGCTGAGATTCTTGGTATTAAGGGCTACGAGAAGGCCAAGAACAGCTATGTAGCCTCAGAGCGCACGGCAGAGTACTACAAGAGTCGCCCCTGCGCTGCCAAGGTAGAGAGCGCAGCCAGAATCTTTGCCGAGTATCTGAAGAACAAATGATCCTATCATATCTTCAACACAGAAATCCCCAACCATTTCAATTGGCTGGGGATTTCTGTTTTCTGTATTGTTCTTATTGCTGACTGACTTTCACATCTGAGACCGTAATAGAGCCTCCATAGCTATTGATACTCCAGCAATTCTTCTGGATGCCATAGATACGCTGAGTATAGGCACAGACATCGTTAATGTACATGGTCAGAACCGAGTTGTCGGTATAGATGTCGACGTTGTAGACATTGTCTGAAGGACGCACGAACCAGTAACCGTCGACACCTTCGACAAATCCTTTTCCAGCTGAGCCTTCCTGCTCGAAGTTGACCTTACGGTGATCCTCGTCTTCAGGATTGACAACCATCGTGTAATACCTATCCGAATCTGCACCACGCACAAACGAGATACCAAACTTATCCCAGTTGGTTGAAGTCTTCACGGTGAAAGAAATATGGTTGGCAGTGCCCAGACGATTGTAGAGCACATAGGCACCATCGCCAGACAAAGTTCCATTACTATAGCCATTGGATTCCATCACCTTCGTGTCGACAACTGTGCTATACTTTGCAGCCATGGCTGGTACTGCACCGAGTGTAAGAGTACCATCGGCGTGCTGGATAAGTTTGTGACATACCAGTGCACCACTCCAGTTGGGCTCGTTGCCATCGCCTGCACCCACATTGATATTTTTCTCATGGATATCTGCACCAGAACGGAACGGGCACCAGCCCCAGATATAGCGATCTTTTCCGTCAGAGGCAGTCTTTCCTGCATAGAAGGCACGGGTATCGAGTACACCCTCATGACCATCGGCAGGCCATTTGGGACCATCGTTGAAGCAGCTCTTCAGTTCCTCGTAGGTCGAAGCAACCATGTACTTCACCTTACGGCTCCAACTTGTACGGAAGCTCTCGCTATAAACCAGATACCAGTAGTTACCCATCTTAAAGATATCAGGACACTCCAGGAAACGGTCCCAGATCATACGGATACGGTCAACATGCTCCCAGTTCTTCAGATCACTGGACTTAAACTCAGCAAAGACGGGATCGCCACCATTGACAGGATAAGTAGAGATGACCATGTGGTAAAGGTTATCGTCGGCTACGAAGATCTGTGGATCACGGAAGTCGTTGCCAGAGTAACCGAAGTCAGGACCGTTCAGCGTCCAAAGCTCGTCCTTCGTCCAAGTCTTGAAGTCTGTTGATGTTGCACGCATGACAACCTCACGATATTTACAGTTACCATTGTGGCCTGTATAGTAAATATAGTACGTACCATCCTTCTCGTATGCACAACCAGTACCAATGGCTGCATCCTGCTGGAAATCGTTGTTTCCGAATGGGAGCATCTCACCCAACGACTCGTAGTTGGCACCATCTTTGGTTGTGACAGCCCAGATGGGGTGGAAACGGAATGTCATATTGTTAATGTACTCTTGCAGGTAGAGCACCTTGAAATCGCCAGTCTTCTGATCGTAGAATGGCATGGGGTCGCCAATGCGTCCGACTGGTGGCGTATAATACGTCCCAAAGCCCTGATCGTCTGTTGGGGCAAAGAATGTGGTCGTGCCGTTCCAATCCTTGGCTGGATCGCCAGAGAATCCGTCGTCGCTGCATGCCGTCAGCGCAGAGGCTGACAACATGAGTGCGAATACTGAATATATCATTGTCTTCATAATCATTAATGTTTATTTTGTTAGATAATCAAATGCATTGAGCAAGATGGTACCCATGTTGTCGTGATAATTCGACTCGTATGGAGTAGGCGAGTTCCAGTCGAACAGTCCGGAACCAAGACAGATAATGCCGCCTTTACCAAACTCGCCATTTGCGGCCTTCAGTTCCCATGATGACACGCTGTTGTCGCCGCCAAGAGCGCGACCGCCCGTCTTGGCCTCGAAGGCATCCTTACCACCCTGATAGGTATCCCAGAAGCCATACTGAGATGTGGTATTACAGATGGTGTATCCGTTGTCCAGGGTGTAAACTGCATTCTCGGCAGCACCAGGATAGGTCTTCAGGTTCTTCCACAACGGATGAGTAATGTCGTAGGCATAGAAATGCCAGGGGTCTTCGCCCATCAGGTCGGAGCCTTCGCCACCTCCGCCACCCCAGACATTGTTGGGATAAGCATCCTCAGGCATAGCACCGAGTGCAATAGCATAGTTCACAGCAGAGCGTCCCAGCACAAAGCCTACACCATTCTGCCATAGCTCCTTCATCTTTGGAAGAGCCGTCATAGCCCCACTCTCAGCCTCTGCAAAACCGTTATAGTTGCCATAAGAAGAACAATGACGATGGAAGAATATCAACTTACACTTCTCGAGAGAGATGTTTCCGCTGGCCACGTCGCTCCATGATGCGTAGGCAGCACTGGCAATATTGCCTGTCAGCCACTTGGCAGCAGCCTTCTCCTCATCGTTCAGCAGCTCTATGTTCTCTGCCTCGCCTACGAACAAAGCTATAGGATCGGCAATCAGCGTTACATATACAGTATATACGTTTGTGGCAGTATTATCGTTCAGAGTAATCTGGAAAGGCTCTGTGAAGTTGCCTTTCGTGCCACTGGCAGGACTACATGTAGCGTCTTCACTGCACACCACTTCGAACGAAGCGTTACTCAAGTCGATACCACTATTGGCCATCACGCTCACAGTGATCGTCTTGTCCTCCTGGTTAATGGCACCTTTCACGCCCTCCAAAATAAAGAGCGACATCAGAGCCTCGTCGTTGCGAACGCTTACCTGATAGTCCATCACGATATCACCATTGCTGATGTGCAGATTACGGTCGGCATCGAAGTTGACGCGGTCACCAACCTTAAAATTGGTCTCAGCGCCAGGAGAAACCGTCAGACTCGTAATTTCCATATTATCTTTCTGATCAAAGTCTGCAGGCACCTTTACCTTCACCAACCGTTTCTCAGTACTGATGATGCCTTCATATTGACCATTGAGCACGAACTTCTCAACGAGACATGAACCACTCACGTCCATGCTACCCGTATGATCGCTGCTGCAGGCAGCTAACCCGCATATTACGCATAATGCGCAGATAATGCTATATATCGTTTTCATATCTTTAAACTCTTAACTTTAATCTATAAAACTCTTCATTACCACTCTCCGCAGTTCTGCGTATAGTGACCATTTGAGGCAGCCATCTGCTCCCAAGGAACAGGAAGGTACTCATTCTTGTTAGCAGTAAACTGCGAACCTACCAGGAAGTTCATCTTCTCGCTCTCGCTTGCATAGTACTTGTTAATGACGGTAGCAGCATCGCCCCAGCGCACAAGGTCGAAGAAACGTTCGCTCTCGAGTGCAAGCTCCAGTCGGCGCTCCATCTTGATAATCTTCATGGCATCATCCTTCGAATAAGAGCCATTGTACTTGCCTACAGCGAAGTGCACACCATATTTTGTAGGATAGTTCGAAACGACACTATTGGTTGCCATCTTGGCAGCACGGTCTCGAACCTGATTGACGAGTGCAATGGCCTCAGCAGCCTGTCCCAGCTGTGCCAGAGCCTCAGCACGCATCAATAGTACATCAGCATAGCGGAATACAATACGGTTCATCGAACTTGCCCACTGCGAGTCGCACAGGAAGAGATAACTGTCTGTAAGAGCAGGATCCACATTCTGCTTCAGCGATACGAAATATCCGAAAGTACCACCTGAACGGCTCCATGCATTGCTCTCGCTAATCATAAAGCCAGGGTTGAACATATAGGGAGTACCAGGCACTCCAACTGTAACGAACAGGCGAGGATCGACTGTCTGATTTGATCCGACAGTGTAATCGACATCATCAAAATTGTCAAGCAGTGGCAGACCATCACTATTGGTGCGATAAGCATCCACGAGGTTGTGAGAAGGCTTGTAGAAGTCGCAGCCAGAATCATGAACTTTAGGAATACATGGTACAATCAGGCGGGTAGAGAAGTTCAGGTTACCATATACAGTACCATCGTTCTTTGAATACTGGATAGCCCACAAGCTCTCCTTGCCATTCTCATACTGCTCCTCGGGACGGAAGTTATTATGCATGTCAGGCTCCAAGCCATATCCTGCGTAGATAGCTGAGTTGGTGTATTCTACAACTTTCTGTAGGTCAGCCTCATTCACAGCTGTCACTTGATTAGAATTAGCATCATCCTGACGATATGCCTTATAAAGATATACTTTAGCCAAGAAAGCAGCACAGGCAGCCTTCGTGGGACGCCCCTTCTCTACCTGTACGACAGGAAGCACTGCATAGGCATCCTCGAGATCGTTGATAATCTGCTGCCAACCCTCATCATTGGTATATTCTGTATTCGAGAGATTATTGTAGTCCTCTTCTGTCATGTTAAGTTTGTTCACGAACGGGATTTTCTTGAACAGGCGCTTCAGCTGGAAGTGTCCGTAAGCACGTAAGAACTTCATCTCGGCAGTACGTTGCTGAATGGTGGCGTTCTCCTGATCGGCACTTGCCAAAATATCGAGTGAGAGACTGACACGTGAGAGATAATTATAGAAACGAGTCCAGATAGAACTGAACGGCCAGTCGGTAGTCATCACACCTGTGCACTTTTCCAGTCGGTGGAAAGGCTCGCCATCAGAGAAGTCGGACCCACCTACATAGGCATCGTCAGAACGGGTGTCGTAGTTCCACAGTGAGAAAGAGGCGTTCATATCCTCTATGGTAACCAGACCTGCATATGCTGAAATCAGCACATTGTCGATATACTCAGGATTCTTTACCTCATCCTGAGTCAGCGTAGCCTGTGGCACTTGTTCCTCAAGAAATTTCGAGCAAGCAGTGAGACCGCAGACAACGCAGATTGTGCAGATAATATTATATATCGTTTTCATAATCGTTGCTATATTTTAGAATGAAACATTGAGTCCGAAAGTAAGATTGAGAGGGATAGGATAATTGAATCCCGGGTTCTCAGGATCGGCACCTGTAAACTTACCGCTCTTGATAGTCAGCAGGTTCTGAGCTGAAGCATAGAAACGAATACGATCCAAGCGCAGCTTATCGGTCACCTTTTTCGGCATATTGTAACCTAACTGGATAGTACGCAATTTGGCGTATGAGCCATTCTCAATATAATATGAAGATACGCGACCCTCATTGTTTGTATCCGATGTGGTAAGTGCAGGGATGTCGCTACCAGGATTGGCTGGGCTCCATGCATCGAGTAAACGTACGCCCTTATTCAGATAAGGCACGTTGATGGCAGAGTTGGCCCAAAAGTCAGTCTGCGACTTATAGCCACGACAGTCGACATCAACACCCTGCACACCTTGCCAGAACATCGTCAGGTCAAAGTTCTTATACTGCAGATAGATGTTCAGACCCCACGTAAAGGCAGGCGTAGGATCATAGATCCAATCCTGGTCTTCCTCAGTGATACGGCCGTCGCCATTCAAATCCTTATAGCGGATGCGGCCAAGTCCGGCACCTTCCTGTATAGCATGATTATCGATCTCTTCCTGACTCTTGAAGATACCGTCGTAGATGTAACCTACCTGTGAGAACATCGCATGCCCCACAACGCTTTTCACACCGTTACCACCATACTTACCGTTGGCTGCTACTGTCTCTGGCAGTTTGGTAATCTCGTTGACATATTTGCTGATGTTTCCACTGATATCCCATGAGAAATCGCTTGGCAGACTGTGGCGATAGCCTACTGTGAGCTCCCAACCATTGTTCTTTACCTCACCTGCGTTGATCCACTGGCCAGAGCCCTCTCCCATGGCAGCAATACCTTCCATTAAGAGCAGGATGTCGGTGGTCTTCTTGCTGTACCAGTCGAAACTACCATAGATCTCATTTCGCAAGATCGCAAAGTCAAGACCTATGTTATTCTGAGTCGTAGTCTCCCACTTAATGTCATCATTGCCACGTTGGTTGCGCACATATCCGTTAGGAAGGTCGTAACCGCCATTGGTACCAGTGATATCATAAGAGGAACCAGCCTGACCGCTTCCCCAAAGGCCTGTAGACACAACCGACTTATAGAGAGTATAGCGAGCTGTGTTCGAGATTTCCTGGTTACCAGTCTGTCCCCAAGAGTAGCGCAGTTTCAGGTTGTCGAGCCAGCCCCTTGCACCCTCCATAAACTTCTCCTGAGAGATGCGCCAACCTGCACTGACAGAGGGGAATGTACCATACTGGTTGTTTGTACCGAATCGGCTTGAACCGTCACGACGAATCGTAACTGAAGCCAAATACTTGTCATCATAAGTATAGTTCACCTTTCCGAAGAATGACAAGAGAGAGAATCCCTCACCAAAACCTTCGGCCAGCTGACGGCCAGCTCCAGCAGACGGCCACATATAGTCTGTATTCAGAATAGCCAGTTCGTAGCGCTTAGCACTGTTCATCTTATAGTCCATACGGTTCAACTCCGTACCAATCATGGCATCTCCACGATGCTTGCCAATCTCCAGATTATAAGTAGCAATGGCATTCCACATCCATCGCATGGTGTGCTCCTGCTTGTCCTCTACGGCACTGTCGGTACGCATCACCTTACCATTGGCAATAGGATAGGTGAAGAAACGCTGCTCTTTCTGTGTGTAGTCCATACCCAAAGTGGTACGAATCATAAAGTTCTTAAATGGAGTGATGCTAAGATGCACATCGCCAAACATACGCCACTGGGTATACTCATTATCCCTTGCATTGGAAATCATACTCAATGGATTCTCGCGCTCAGAGTAGGCACCAAGAGCCTGGGCATACTTACCGTTTTCTGCATAGATGGGGAAGTTAGGGTTGAACTCCAGAGCGTGCTCCAATACACCACCAGGAGCATCAACACCCTTTGTACGGTTGATGGTGAAATTCTCGCCAATGGTTACCACATCGTTAATCAGTTTATAGTCTGCATTGGCACGACCAGAAAGACGATTGAACCAGGAGTCCTTAATGGTACCCTTATTGTCATAGTAACCTATAGAGAAGAAAGAATTACCCTTCTCAGATCCATTGCTTACTGACACATTATACTGCTGAATGACACCTGTGCGCGTGATCTCCTTAAACCAATCGGTATCACCAGCACGTACAGTAGCATTCTCATCGAGGAACATGTCCATCGTCATATTGTTCAGTACAGGATTACCCTTGGCATCATAACTCCAATCATAATTATAACCAAGGTTGTTATTGCCAGGGTTCACCCCGTCATTTACAGAGGCTTGCCAATAGGCACGTCCCCACTGGCTGGCATTCATTGTCTCAATCTTATTGGTATAGAAAGAGGCTGCAATACTTCCATCGAAATTCACCTTCACCTTACCTTCCTTACCTTTCTTGGTGGTAATGATAATCACACCGTTAGCAGCTCGTGAACCATAGATACTTGCCGAAGCGGCATCCTTCAGCACCTGGATGCTCTCGATATCGTTACCATTTAACTCATGCATACCTGCCTTTGTGGGCACACCGTCGATAATATAAAGCGGGTCGTTGTCGTTCAGGGTTCCCACACCACGGATACGTACCGTTGCTGCACCAGAGGGATTACCATCAGCAGTAATATTCATGCCTGGAACGCGTCCCTGAAGAGCCTTCATTGGGTTGTTCTCGTTCTGCTTCGCCATTTCATCGACGCTAACTGTCGAGATAGCTCCCGTCAAGTCAGCCTTACGCTGAGTGGTATAACCTGTCACCACCACTTCCTGCAGCACTTCGGCATCATCCTTGAGTGTCACTTTCATACCCTGATGGGCAGCGGCTTCCTGTGTCTGATAGCCAATGTACGAGATAACGAGGATGGCGCCCTCGTTTACTTTAATCGTGAAGTTACCGTCGAAATCGGTAATCGTACCGTTCGACGTACCTTTCTCCATCACCGTGGCTCCAATGACCGTTTCGCCTGTAGCGTCGACCACCGTACCACTGATCTCACTCTGCGCGTGCATTACCGTACACGTCAGGAGAGCAAACAAACTCAGAAAAAGTTTCTTTAGTTGTTCCATTGTTGATCGTTTAAAATTGTTAGTACTTCTGTGAATTAAAATTTGCTGCAAAAGTACTATTATCATACGTGCAGGTATAGCAAAAATCGTTCAGAACCTCGCAAAAATGTTACATGAAACAATCGTTGACTATTATGTCAAAAACGTCAACTCCCCTTTATATAAAGGAAAAGGGCGGATATTACTCCGCCCTCAGTTCTGTTGGATACTTACCAAACTGTTTCTTAAAGCAAGTTGAGAAATAACCCGGGGTGCCAAAGCCCACCTCGTACGCTATTTCCGAAACAGTTTTTGTGGTTGATGTCAACAAGGCATAAGCATGCTGTAGTCTCATCTGGCGTAGCAGTTCCACAGGTGTCTGCCCTGTTATGCTTTTCACCTTCCTGTATAATTGTACGCGGCTCAGTCCCATCTCCTCACCAAGTTCGTCCATCTTCAGATTAGGGTTCGACATATTCTTCCGAATGGCCTCATTCAGCTGTTCTGCGAAGAGCATATCCTGGCTCTTGGGGGCTGGCATCTCTTCTGTAGGCGTCACGAATATCTCGTGCAGACGTCGATTGCTGGCATCGGTATAGAACAGCGTCTGCTCCACATTCATATTCTGACGCTTACGTATGTTCTTCTTCGTCAGCCACAATGCAAACAGTATCATGATAATAGCCAAGACCAGAACGGCGATAGTCACAAAGCTGCCCACAAGCACCTTGTGCTGTGTGTTGTAAAGCACCATCGAGTCCTCCAGCTTGTCGTGAATGGTCACCAGATCATCATTCTGCTTCATCAGCTCAGAAGCCTCTGTTATGACCAGATCTACATTGTCGGGCGTGACGACAAAACCCAGTAACGGGTTTTCGCGTTCATAAGGTTTGCCCGTCAAGATATCAAGTGCAAGTCTGATAATCTTTTCGCCATGAGTAGGATAAAAATAGGTACCTACCTGATGCCCCAGTTTTACATACTCCAGCCCCTCGCCTGGCATACCGTCAATACCCAGGATCTTAATACGACCCTCAACATTTTGTTCTACCACAGCTTTATACACCCCCGTTGCCATTCCGTCGTTGTGGCAGAATACAAAGGTGTTGTCCAACTGGCTAGCGTCAGACCGTCGGAGCGAATCAATCAATTGAGTAACAATATTGCAGGATGCGTCACTCGACCAATCGCTTTTCCGACAAACATACTCCACCTCTGGTAAAGCTTTCATGGCTGATTCAAAACCGCGATGACGCTCAAGGGCAGGTGTGCTGCTCAGCAATCCTGTAATCTCGACCACCAAAGGTTTCCTGCCCTTCGGATGGTTCTGGCCTCTGACTATCGAAGCAATATATTGCCCCACAATATAACCAGCCTCGACATTATTGCCTCCAATAAAAGCGGTATAGTCTGCACTAGTTTTGCGATCAAAGCTGACAACAGGAATGCCAGCCTTAAGGACTCGAGCTATGGCATCATTGATAATCTGTATATCCTCATAGGGAGCAACCACCATCAGGTCTATATCAGTCTGAGCCAAACTATCTATCTGATGAACCTGCAATTCAGGGTTATCAACCGAATTAGCAATGCTAACCTTGACATCGTGCTCGTATAAATGCTGGGCAGCAAGCATCTCTTGGTTCACTTTCTCACGCCAAGGGCCTTTTGAGCACTGTGCCACCCCAATCTTATATACCTTCTCTTCAGTACATGAAGCCAACAACGTTACACCTATTATATATAATAAGGTACGCAAGAATATCTTATGCATATGCCTAGTCATTTATATCAGCTGCAAAAATAAACAAAAAACGGGAAAACTCCAAAGGTTCTATTGATATTAAGTAGGCTGAAATCATAATTCTTGATAATCAAGAAGATTTTCTATCAGTCGGGGCAGAGCATAGTGATCGATGTCACTTTCCGGAATCCAAATATATTCGGGGGGAAGTGACGGTCTCTCTTCGACTTCCCAAAGGTAGAAATCTGCATAGAGGATGCGATGGGTGAGCACGTGCTTCACATGCCGACGAAGAATCACTGCACCAGCAGGCACCTCGTCGACGAGCCAAG
The DNA here is from genome assembly GCA_946183415.1 of uncultured Prevotella sp. GTDB lineage: Bacteria > Bacteroidota > Bacteroidia > Bacteroidales > Bacteroidaceae > Prevotella. The sequence goes on along the minus strand of CAMHAM010000009.1, from coordinate 47,542 downwards.
GCTCCCAAAGTCCTTGCCAGATGTCACCTGAGCCACGACGATGGATGGCCGTATGGCCGTTACAGCGTACATATATATAAATAAGGTGGCGCTCACGTATCTTGAGAGTCTTGAGTTTGACGGGGAGTTCCTTGACACGGTTAGAGCGAAGCGCCTCGCAGGATTCCATCAAGGGGCATACACTACAATTCGGAGAAACTGGTGTACACTGGAGGGCGCCGAAGTCCATGATGGCCTGATTGTATTCCGAGGATGGAGGAACGAGGAAGGAGGAACGAGAAAGGAGGAACGAGGAAGGAGATATGTCAGAGTGTTCTGACGAGGGTAAAAGGGATTGGGCGAGGGACTGGAAGAGTTTCTTACCCTCAGTGGTATTGATGGGGGTATCGATGCCGAAATGACGGGCGAGGACACGATAGACATTACCATCGACGACTGCAGCTGGCAGTCCGAAAGCGATGCTCCCAATGGCAGCAGCCGTATAGTCGCCAACGCCCTTCAGTTGTTTGATCTCTTCTAATGTATTGGGGAAATGGCCAAGAGCCACAATCTGTTTCGCAGCGAAGTGAAGATTTCGCGCCCTGCTGTAATAACCCAGCCCCTGCCACTCGCGCAGCACCTCATCCTCTGTAGCCTCAGCGAGGGCCTCAACGGTGGGCCAGCGATGCATAAAGCGCTCCCAGTACTCCCACCCTTGTTTCACCTGAGTCTGTTGGAGGATAATCTCGGAGAGCCAGATGGCATACGGGTCATGCGTCTGCCGCCAAGGCAGGTCGCGTCCGTTCTCACGAAACCAGTTCAGCAATGTCAGTGCAAAGTTCATTAGAAGAAATCAAAGCTTTCCTTGATCACCCAAATACGAATCTTTGAAGCCGAGGAAATAGAGCACACCATCGAGGCCGATGGTATTGATGCTCTGCTTGGCATTGGCCACGACACGAGGCTTCGCATGGAAGGCGATGCCCAGACCAGCCTCAGAGATCATCGGGAGGTCGTTGGCACCATCGCCCACGGCAATGGTCTGCGCCAGATTCACCTTCTCCACCTGAGCAATGAGTTTCAAAAGCTCAGCCTTACGATGGCCGTCGACAATCTCACCCACATAGTGACCCGTGAGCTTACCATCCTCACCGATCTCGAGTTCGTTGGCATAGACATAATCGATGCCATAACGGCGCTGCAGGTACTCACCGAAATAGGTGAATCCTCCAGAGAGGATGGCAATCTTATAGCCACAGCGCTTCAGGATCGTCATCAGGCGATCAGCGCCTTCGGTGATGGGCAGATTCTCTGCTATCTCCTGCATCACACTGACATCGAGTCCCTTCAAGAGTGCCACACGACGGGTGAAACTCTCCTTGAAATCAATCTCGCCACGCATGGCACTCTCCGTGATGGCACGCACCTCAGCCCCTACTCCATTGCGCTCAGCAAGTTCGTCGATACACTCAGTCTGAATCAATGTAGAGTCCATATCGAAACAGATCAGGCGGCGCATACGACGGAACATATCATCGCGCTGGAAGGAGAAGTCGATATCCATCTCCTGCGACAGTTTCATGAGCTTCGACTGCATCTCCTGACGATCGGCAGGTTCGCCACGCAGTGAGAACTGTATGCAGGCACGGGTGTGCTTACCTGGGTTCTTGATACTCTTGCGCCCTGTGAGCCGCAGGATAGAGTCGATGTTAAAGCCCTGGTCAGCAAGGATGCGTGTGGCACCTTCAATCTGACGGGCCTCGAGCTGGCGACCCATCACCATGAGGATATAACGGTTCTTACCCTGATGGCCTACCCAGTCCTCGTACTCATCGTCGCTGATGGGCGAGAAGCCTATCTGCACACCCAGTTCGGTGGCCTTGAAGAGGAGTTCCTTCATGACCTGCCCGGAGTGGGTCTCTTCCATACGGATAAGGATGCCCAGTGAGAGCGTAGAGTGGATATCAGCCTGTCCGATATCGAGAATCTGTGCATCATACTTGGCAAGGATGCCCATAACAGAGGCTGTCAGTCCTGGACGATCCTGACCTGTAATCCTCACTAATATCTGTTCTTGCTTTATTTCTTTCTCCATTATTTTACTTTTTTACTTTTTTTACCTTTTCACTGCTCTGGGAATTGCTGATAGATACGAAGGCCGAAATCGGCACTCTTGGCAAAGATATACTCCATGATGTTACTGGTGTCGTGCTCGTAGTCGAGTGCATTCTGAGCCTTCAGCCAGAACATGATCTCCACACAACAGCCAGCCTGAGAGAACTCTGCCTGGCGCACAAGAACAGGCTTGTCTGCAACCACCTGCTCCTGAGCCTTGAGCCAGTCCTCTATATGAGAACGGAACTTCGTGATATTGGCCACGCCATCATCGTCGATCTTCAATGAACGGAAGTCGAAGTACACCTGCCTCACCTGCTTGCGCCCCTCGTTTTGGAGCATACCCTGCCAGTTCTGGAAAGAGCCGTCGACGAGTGCCTGAGGCGATACGGTCACGATGGTATTGTCGAAGTTGCGCACCTTCACCGTGGTGAGCGTAATCTCCTCTACCTTGCCATTAGCCCCTGCAGAGGGCACGGTAATCCAGTCGCCGATATGGAGCATATCATTGGAGGCCAGACGGATGCCAGCCACCAGTCCCTTGATGGTGTCCTGAAAGGCGAGCATCAGGATGGCTGATGCAGCTCCCAAGCCAGCAATGAGTGTCGAGGGATCCTTGTCGATGACAATCGAGATGACCACGATGGCTGCTATGAAGAGCATCAAGATCTTCAACACGCCACAGATGCTATAGATATATTGCTGGCGCGAAGTGCGAGTCCCATGATCGATCTCCTTGAACGAGTCGATGAAGACGATGATCGTACGGGTGAGCATCACCGTGAAATAGATAGCCGTCAGGCGCCCTACCACCTCAGCCACCTTCGGATATTCAAAGAACACCAGAGGCAACAGCGACCAGATGACAATGGCAGGGATGATGCGCGAGGCAGAGACGAGTACCTTTTCGCTGAAGATCACATCGTCCCACTTCGCATCGGTCTTACTGGTAATCTTCATCAGCAGTGGTACAATCCACATGCGACACAGTTTACCTGCCAGCCATGCCAAAACAAAGGCCAGCACTACCCAGAAGGCATAACGCACCACTGGCACGTAATCGCCCGTCAGTCCTGTCAGACTGATGATCCGTTCCATATAAAGATTAATCTCGTCCATCATTCACAAAGAGCTTTACATATTCTATCTTGGAAATCGCGTCCGTCACTGTTCTTCATCACACCCTGGTTGATGATACAGAAGGCCAGCATGTGCCCCTGCGACGTGGGGCAATAGCCTGCGAGTGAAGAGATACCCGTCAGTGTACCAGTCTTCGCCCTCACACGTCCACTCGCTGGTGTCTTCTGCATTCGTTTCTTCAATGTACCGTCTTCACCGGCTATGGGCAGGGCTGAATAGAGATGATAGATGATATCCGACTTGCGATAGGCATAAACCAGCAGTTTCACCATCAACTCTGGTGTCACATAGTTATAGAGCGAGAGTCCGCTGCCGTCAGCAATCTTATACTGGATATTCTCGACACCGGCCTTACCCAGCGTGGTCTTGATGAGCTGACGGGCATGAGACGCCTTAGCTGGACGCGGTCCCATTTTCGCAGCAATCTGGAAGAACATCGACTCGGCATAGAGGTTGTCGCTCTCCTTCATCATCGGCACCAGGATCTCCTTCAGCGGACGGTAACGCGTGCTGAGGTTCAGGGCGTTCTTAGGGAGGGTGCCTGTGGCATAAGGTGCATCGAGAGCGATACCCGATCTGCGCAGTTTCTCTGAGAGGCAGTCGAGAAATTCGTTCTTACGTGATACTAACAGAGGTGAAAGCTGTGGATTATCGTCATCCCAGCACCAGCCCTCTCCCAGAAGGTTTTCTTCCTTGAAGGAGGTCGTGGCCACCAATCGGCCATGAATACTGTCGATACCCAGTGCACAGATGCTGCGCACGAAGACATTCATATCGTCTTCATCGAACATAGGGTCCATCCCTCCTACACAATAGATATCACCAAGGAGCACACTGTCCTTCACCTCACCAGTATAGAGCAGAGAGGTGCGATACTGATAGTCGCCACCCAACTGATCCAGGGCAGTCACAGCCGTAAGCAACTTCATGGCAGAGGCAGGACGGAGCGTCTGCTTGGCACCATAACTATAAATCGTAGAATCGGCTGTAAGGTCGTAGACCAACAAGCCGAGTTGTGTACGTTCGAGCAGGGGATCCTTCATGAGAGAATCGAGGCGCGCCTGAATACTATCGGTCTGCGCCTGCAAACCGATAAACGAGCACCCCACAAAAATCAACGATAGTATATTTCTTTTATGTATTTTCACTCTAAACTACAAACTTTAAACTATAAACTAATTCCTCCTGTACTTGGACACCAATTTACGGATGGCCTTGTCCAACGACTCCGAGGGTTCTATGATGTTATACCGGCTCCAGTATTCTGGATCCAGGAAATATTCCACTTTATCGTAATAGGCATCCCTTGAGTCGAATGAACTTCGACTGGCAATGGGCTGCACATCCTGCGACTGACTATCAGTAACCACCATCTCACAGGTAGCCGTAAACGAGGTGGCAAAGAGGCGCTTCTTCCAATCACAGTTGAATCGGAAAATATTGCGCAGATAACTGATACGTGTCACTCCGTCTTCAAAACGATAGTCGATGACACACGACAACTCACGGGGCTTGAACCTCACGCCAAATGGCTTTTTGACAAGCATTCTGTTCGTGGCCTTATCCTTGTCGCTCATGTCGAGTTCCAGTTCAATTCGTGTAAAGGCGAGACGCTCACTGTCGATGTAGAATCTGCCATTAAAGAGCGCATATTCCTTCACCTCTCCTGGCTCTATCTTGACCACATACTGCAGACGGTCGTTGATATACTCGGGTATGTCCATACTGAACTTATAGCAGTCAAGTTCCTCCTTGTTCAACAGGAACTGGTGGTTCTTCACCACATCGAGCTCTACAGGCAGCACAGGGCCACCCATCACTTTCACGCCCAACGTATCACCCTGTTTCTGACTCAGCAGACGACGACCCTTGATGATAGCTACCCGATCGCGTCCGACACTACGTGTATAAGGTGTCTTGTACATATCTTCGACACCCTCGGCCACGTATATATAATGTTTGCGCTTCATGGCCGTCTCACGATAGAAGGCCTTCAACAACTCAGGCACCTTACTGTAGTTCTCTGGAATCTTCTTGATGGCAATATCCACCAGTTCACGCGGATTATTGGTTCTGACCACAATCTCGCGCAACTGTATCGTGGTAGGCTCCATACGAATCAGCAGGTTCTCCGTCCTCTGTTCAGAAAGACTCACCTTGCGCGTCTTATATCCCAGATGCGATACAGATACTGTCGACGGCATCTTGTCGAACTTCAGGGTGAACACTCCGTCCTCGTTGGTTACCACCGACACTCTGCCTGCAGCAATACTTACCTGACGAAGCGGGCGCCCTGTCTTATCATCAACAACGGTTCCACTCACAAGCACTTGTTGTGCGAGTGCAGCCAGCGGAGCCAGTATCAATATCATTAGCCATAGTCTCTTCTTCATGTCATTGTGTCTTGGTTCTGCTGCAAAGATACAAAAAATATTCAGTAAATAGCATATAAGAACATAAAAATTATGTTTCTTTTGTTCTTTTGTCTAAAAAAAAGACTATCTTTGCACCAACATTCAAAAAACAAATCAAATTATGGTATATAAATACGACTTTCTCGTGATTGGTGCAGGTGTGGCTGGTATGAGCTACGCACTGAAAGTAGCACGCGCCAAGAAAGGCAAGGTGTGTATGATCTGCAAGACGTCGCTCGACGAGGCTAACACCTCGTTTGCACAGGGTGGCGTAGCGAGTGTCACTAACCTCGAGCTCGACAATTTCGACAAGCACATCGAGGACACAATGATTGCCGGCGACTACATCTCCGACCGTAAGGCTGTAGAACAAGTAGTGCGCAAGGCTCCTGAGCAGATACAGGAGCTCGTCAACTGGGGCGTCAACTTCGACAAGAAGGAGGATGGCACCTTCGACCTGCATCGCGAGGGCGGACACTCGGAGTTTCGCATCCTCCACCATGCCGATGATACTGGTGCAGAGATTCAGCGTGGACTGATGGAGGCCGTGAAAAGCAATCCCGATATCGAAATCAAGGAGAACCACTTCGCTGTGGAGATTATCACCCAGCACCATCTGGGTGCCAAAGTCACCCGTCGTTCACCATATATCAACTGCTATGGGGCATACGTGCTCAATCCTGACACGCAGAAGGTAGACACCTATTTAAGTAAGGTGACAGTGATGTGTACAGGTGGTTGTGGTGCTGTCTATCTGACGACCTCCAACCCCGTCATCGCCACTGGCGACGGTATCGCCATGGTGTATCGCGCCAAGGGAACAGTAGCCGATATGGAGTTCGTACAGTTCCACCCCACAGTGCTGCATAATCCCAACGAGACCCACCCAGCCTACCTCATCACAGAGGCCATGCGTGGCTATGGCGGCATCCTGAAACTGCCCAACGGGAATACGTTCATGGAGAAATACGACGAGCGCCTCTCGCTGGCACCACGCGATATCGTAGCCCGTGCCATCGATAAGGAGATGAAGATCCATGGTATCGATCATGTATGCCTCGATGTCACCCATAAGGATCCTGAAGAGACACGCCGTCACTTCCCCAACATCTACCAGAAGTGTCTCTCCATAGGTATCGACATCACCACCGATTATATCCCTGTGCGCCCTGCTGCCCACTATATGTGTGGTGGTATCAAGGTCGATCTGAATGGTCAGACGTCTATCGAGCGCCTCTATGCCTTAGGCGAGTGCTCCTGCACTGGTCTGCACGGTGGCAACCGTCTCGCCTCCAACTCTCTCATCGAGGCTGTGGTCTATGCCGATGCTGCTGCGAAGAACTCGCTCGAGCATGTCGACTACTATGACTTCAACGAGAAAGTGCCAGAGTGGAATGATGAAGGCACGATGACCAATGAGGAGAAGGTGCTCATCACCCAGAGTGTGAAAGAGGTCAATCAGATCATGTCCAACTATGTGGGAATCGTCCGTTCAGACCTGCGCCTGCACCGTGCCTGGGATCGTCTCGACATGCTCTACGAGGAGACGGAGCGACTCTTCAAACGCGTGAAGGCCTCGAAGGATATCTGCGAACTGCGCAACATGATCAACGTAGGCTATCTCATCACTCGTTGGGCTCTGGAGCGCAAAGAATGCCGAGGGCTTCATTTCACCACCGATTACCCCGTACACGCTTATGACAAATAACAAGATTGCCGCCTAAACAGCGGCAATCTTTTTTATCTCGTCAATGAGAACTTCAGCGATAGTCCGAAGTCGTGGGTCGTCGTCGGATAGCTGCTGCTCGCAAGGAGTGGCGTATTCGTCTGCATGTCGTAATAGGCCGTGAGGGTGAGCAGTCGCGACAGGGTGTAATCAGCCATGAAGGAGAGTTTGAAGGCCGTATTTCCACTCGAAGCAGAAGAGGTTCCCGTAGCAATGTCACGCGTGATGGCTGCCTGCTTACGGAAAGAGATATCAAGGCGCAGATTCAGGTCGTGATTCACACCTGAGGATCTGCTGGCAGTCCTGGTATTATCTGCATTCTTGGAATTGTTGGCCTTACCCGTTTTCGAACGACTCTGTGCTGCCTTGATCTTACGGCTGCTGCTGGAATTAAAGAGCCGGAAGTCCTGTAACTTATAGGCAAGTCCCACCACCCAGTCACGACTGAGGGCTTCGTTAATCTGGACACTGGTCATCGAGAGATTGATGACACGGGTGGTACGATATTCCATCTTTGCGGTGAGGTTATTCTCGAAGGTGGCATCGACACCCAACAAGGGCGAGAAGGCCTCATTGATGCTGACGGCAGGGATGCTGGGCAGGGTGTAGCCGCCCACGCTGTAGACGCTCTTATAGCCATGATTGAGATTCAGGCTCTTGAGATGGTCTCTGACCCAAGGCAGATTTGAGAGGCCTCCATAACGGACGGTCCAGTTGGGTAGCATCCTCAGTAGCGAAGGGAAGATATCAAGCGAATGGCCTGCCCCTGATGTATAGGCAGAGAGGAAGGCTGGCACCATCACTTCTGCAGCATAGGGATCAACAGGAGCGACAGCACCATTGACACTGGCGCCCTGCGCCTGTACCCGATCACGGAACTCAGACAGCAACGAGCAGAAATGTTCGAAAGTCGATGAACGATAGCCATTGTTGGCATTACCTATGCCTGCGAGTGCACCCTTCAGCGAGATGGTGGTCATATTAAACGAGCCACTGTGCGTCGTTGGTCTTCCTTCGAACATATACTGGACCGTACGTGCATGATTATCAGTGTGGGCTGCATTCAGGTCGATCTTCAGGTCTCGTATTGGCTCTACGACGGCACGTATCTGCACATCCCTGCTGGTGCTGATAGAGGCAGGCGTCGTCACGCTGTCGTTCTTCAAGAGCCAGTTGTTGTCTATCGCCTTGTCGATATAGCTGTCGTCAATCATACCGAAGGCGAAATCAAGTCCTGGCGACATCACTCCTGTGCCACGTGTTTGTCCGAACACATCGCCGATATTAGGCATGAACCCTGGCAACAGCATCGAATACTGCTGACGGAAACTGATATTGATAGAGCGTACCGACATCAGCAGACGAGCAATCGTCTGTGTGGGTTTATACCACCACTGGTTCTCTGCCGAAGGCTTCGCCACGATACTGAGTTTCACCTGCACGGTGTCGAGGTTCTTGATGATGATCTTATTTGGATCGACCACCTTGTACTTGATGGGGTAAGGCTGCCCGTCTTTCGTACGTGCAGTGACAATCAGTCGCTTCGAACCTTTGTTATGGGCCACTGTGACGGTGGTATCAGGCTTCAGCGTTATCTCGCGCTGGTAACTGTTCTTGTTCTTAGGCAGCACCCGTTCTTCAGGATTGCCCGATGTCTTGGAATCAGGCGACTTAGACTTGTTGGATTTCTTGGAAGCGGCTGATCTCCTCGAATTGCTGGATCTGCTCTTCTTGAATCGTTCATTGGCTTTCTTCAGGAAGGGGAAGTGGTTATAGAGCATCTCGAGGTTCAGTGCACCATTGATGTTTAGGTTACGGTTACTTGTGACGGTGTTTCCAAGACTGGTGCCGTCGTCGAGCTCCGTTCCTCGTGTCCACGAGTAGCGCGCATTATATGAGGCATCGCCATTCATCCAGTCGAGAATAGGTATTTTGTTCAGTGGCAGCTGGTAGCTGGCCGTTACCTGCTGATTATAGTCAAGTGGTGTACCCAAGTGACGGATGCTGTACATCACTGAATCCTTCCAGGCAGAGTAACGATCAGGATAGAGGTCCTTGTTCACAGGGGTATAGGGTTCTTCAATCTGTGCACGAGTACCAGACTGGAAGTTGAAATGCAGGTTACGGGTGAAATCCCAGCGCAGGGCGAAGTCACGGTTCCACAGGAACTGCTCATTGAACACGAGTTCGAGGTTCTGGTTCTCCAGACTCTCGAGGTCACGCTCCTGCAACTCGTTGTAGGTTCGGGTCATCTCCGTATTAAAGGAGATGCTCTGCGGCAGGTAGTTGATGCCGATGGCCTTGGGGAAGTTCAGCCACTTCGACTTACCCTTGAGTTTCTTGAAAGGCTCCCATGTCTTGTAGACGGGCGAATAGCTGTAGTTCAGTGCGCCTCTCCACTGGTCGTCTTTCTCGTAGACGGTGGTCTTACCCGAGGTTCTACGGTGTGAGTGACTATAAGAGAACGAGAAGTTCGCAGGGTCGTAAGGCATGGGGTGGCGCTTGGTTTTCAGTCCCCAGCGCAGGTTCGAGATTGAGAAGTTCGTGTTCGTGGTCTTCGTCACGGCAATGCTCTCTATACTGTCGCGTTCGTGCTTGCTGACAGCAGCATCGAGGACATCCTTCAGGCGCATGTCCGAGTCGAGCGGATTATAACGGGGGCGCACTTCTTCCTTCGTCACGGAGTAGTAGATGGGAGCAGACACCTTTGCCTTATCGGGGAAGAACTTGCCAAGCTCAAACGAGGTGGTGATGGCGTATTCCTTCTGGGTATCGGTGCTGCGCTGCATGACGTTCTCCTCTAGTCCACCAAAACCATCACTGATGTAACGGCCCTGCAGGTTCACGGTACCGAAGTCAGAGAGCTGCACATTCATCGTACCCGAGGCGGCCCAGCCACCGTCGTTATTGGTATCGAGTAGTCGTAGCTCGTTTACCCACACCTCACCCGACTTCACCTCACCTGAGATATTGCGCACACCAATCATCATCACCTTCACCTCGCCCAGCGACGGATTACCCAACACACTCACCTTGTTCTGAGGACGATCAGGATCATACTCGCTATAGAGTTGGTTGAAGGAGGCTGCACCTGTCGATCTCGCCACATTACGGGCTTTCTTCAGACGGGTGAACACATCGAGGTCTACATCGAGCATGTTCGCTGCAGGCCACACCATCTGCCTGTCTGCTGTCGAGTATTTACTGTAGTCGCTACGGTCTGGCGTCAGCTCCAGTGGTATCAGGTATTCGTAGTAGTTGTTCTTATAGTCACTACCCATACGGATGAACACAGCCAACTGGTTATCCTTCAGATTGGTGGCATCAGGCTCCAGATGGTTGGCGTGTACAAACATCTGCATGTGCTTATACTGGCGAAGGTCGAGGTTCGTGTTTCGGTATACGGCTTTCGACTCGCCTCGCTGCATGTTCTTCACCACCATGTCGAGCGACTGTTCATTGCTCTCCACGAGTTGTGGCTGCGAGGGGTCTGTCACGCGACTGATACCTGGTGGCAGCACGTAGTTCACGGGCTTCTTATCATTACTCTCCTCGATGTTCACGGCACTGATCTCGAGCACACCACTCTCAGCCGCTGAGGTGTTCAGACTTTGTCTGTAGATACGCCACTCGCCACGTACGAGGTTCAGCGCTCCGAATCGCAGTACGATGGGCTTTTGGAATCCTGTCATGAACATACGCATGAAACGGATGCTGGTAAAGTCGTTGATGCTGCCTTCCTTGTGCTCGTACTCCGTTACGGGGATGCGGAACTGATACCAGTTCACACTCGTCGTGTCGCCATTGCGCAGCTTCACGCTACTGGTGCGCATGTCGGTGATGAAGCAGTCGGCTGGTGGCACGCCGTTACGATAGGCATCAAGCACCTCGGGCGAGATTCTGACACGATACTGGTAGTAACGCTCAAATTCGTTGAGGGTGAAGTCCTGATTGATATCCTCCTGATCAGGCCCCGCCTGGTAACTGGTATCATACGACTCATTCTGGTTTGCAGTGTCAGGCGAGTTCCCTTGTGGGTTGTTGATACGCTTGTAACGGTCGAGGATGCTCTTACGCTCTGCATCGAAATCCGACCCTCGGAAGTAGTGATAGTCATCGCCTGCAGGGTCTCGGTTCCATGCCTGACGGATACTGTCATTAGTCACTTTTGCATTCATGGCATCCACCCAGTCCTTATAAGCCCCATATTGCTGCTCCTCAGCATCAGTCAGTCCGTTGTATCCCACATCCTGCAGGTTCCGCGAACCTTCAGTGACGGCGAAGGCATAAGTCTGATTAGCCTGCACGGGAATCTTTCCCCACTGGGTGGTGGTGTATGAGTTGGAACCGTCTACAGGCATACCGCTCTCGTAGAACTTCTTACCGTCGCGCAGCACATCCTCCGATACCTCTCCGAGGTTGAAGTAGAGGTCGCCCGCATAGTCTGAAGCCGTGCCGTCCTGACGGGAGTAGATGAAGGGATCGAGCAACCAGAACTCGATATACTCGATGTTGGCCTGCTCGAAGTCGTTGGTATCGAGCCTACGCATCATACCGCCCCACTTTGTCTCAGGCTGCTGCAACGTACCGTCGGCATTCAGGTCGAGCGTCAGGTTGTAGGGTCCTCGCTCCTGTGGGTAATAGGCCAGATTGAGCACTGGCAGTGTCGAGGTGGCACCGTTGTAGGTACTTTGCTGACGGTTGGGATAGAGTTCCTTCACATACACCTCGCGCACGTAGTGGTTCGACAACTGATCCAGGTCGCTCTTGATATGGCTCGGCGTCAATGTGGAACTTCTACGGGTGAAGATCGGGTCGACGTTATACCAAGCCAGCAGCGCACGATTATAGCCACTCGTCACACCCGTCTTGTCACTCGATTCCGAGAAGGTGGTGGGCACACTCGAGATGGTCCACTGCTTCGGATTGCTCACGTCGATATAGTTCTTCGTGTTCTCAAAGTCATCGATATACGAGGCATTGTCCTGAGTACCGCTTGCCGTACCTGCAACGAGCTGGGCAAACTCGCCTGTAAACGTGATGTGCGAGGGTTCCTTCACGTGGAGGAATGGTATCTTGTTGAGCATCGACGTCAGCCACTGGCTCTCCTGCTTCCAGTTCATGTTCAGTCCCCATAGGGTGTTACTCAGAGGCTCTGTTCCCATCGTCACTTTCGAGGTCAGTGCCTGCTCGTGCAGGTGCATCAGCGTACCGCCCAACTGGAAATTTTTCGAGAACTCGTATTCCCAGTTCACGCCCATCATCGTCTTACGCTGCATGCCATACTCCGTGTTCGATTCGAGCGACACCTTCACATCGGTACCAGCATCGCGGATGCTCTGGTTCAAGATGGTCACTTCGCCAGCAGAGTAGTCCACAGAGTAGTCCGAACCCTCCTGCAGCGTCACGCCACCGGCAGTCACCACCACCGATCCCGGAGGCACGTTGTAGGCTCCCAGCGGTATCACGTTCTCGGCATTGCCCTTAAACTCTCCCACGAGGATATACTTGTCTTTCTCTGCCGTCTGCTTCGCGATAGTCTTCGTCTGTCCGTAGAGTTCCCTGAACACGTATTTCTCAGCCTCAGCAGCATCCATACCTTCTGCCAACAGTTTCTCGCGTAACCAACTGCCGAAGGGCTCTGCCGCTGGCAGGTACACACGTCCGTTGCTCACGGTATAACCTTCCACATAGTCGAAGTAGCCGTTAGGATGGGGCTTCATGTTATTGTCCAGACGGTCGCAGCCCAACAGCTTCAACAGCGTCTTGTTCTTCACTTTTGCATCGGGGATATAGGTCAGATACACACCGGCTGTGTCGCTCTGGAACCTGATGTCGAGACGGAACTTGGTCTTCTCCACCGTCGAGGCGAGATAGTACACGTTCTTCATCATCAGGTCCCAGTTGCCTTGTGTGGGATTGTTTGAGGTGTTCTTCAGGGCTTTCACGAAGAGTGCCTTCGAGGTCTCTGTCAGGTCGCTGGCAAACTCACCCACCTGATAGGTCATGCCCCCCGACGTAAACTCATAGGCCACAGCGAGCACCTGGTCTGTCTGCAGACCAGTCTTCAAGGATACATAGCCCAACGCCTTGTTCACTGTGTATTCCGACGGTGTCAGCAGTCGTGCACTGGATAGTTTCTCATAGTCCACGCCGTTTTCAAAGTTTGGGATACCTGCCAGCACCGTTGCCGTCTGGTCGATGTCACGCGCAGCAGCGTAGTTGTTCACGAGGGTGGCATACTCCGTATTAGCGCCGTTGCCAGGCACTGATTGGTGCGTGAGTTGCCACTGGCTGTTGCTCACCTTCGTGTTCTCGCCAAGGTCTGTCAGGGCGATGATGCCACGGGTGTTCGATGTGGTCCCTGTCTTGTTGGTTACCCAAATTTCCACTCGGGTGATCTCGATACCCGTCGTCAGGTTGGGCAGCGTCGACATGGCCTTGTCGTAACGCTGTCTGAAGTAGTGCGACAGGAAGAAGTGGCGGTTCTCCTCATAGTCGGCCACATCCATCTCGAAGGCTGTGGTGTGGGTACCTCCCTTCGAGGTCACACTCTTCGTCGACGATTTCTTCTGCGAGAGTATCGTCTGCAGCTTCAGTCTGCCAAACTGCATATCCGTGCGGATACCGAAGAGGGTCGATGCACCCTTCACCAGCGAGTTGTTCGAGGGGAAGGTCACGTTTCCTGCTTCCACGAGCTTGATGATTTCATCTTCCTTACCGTCGTATTTCAGCTTCAGGTTCTGCGTATCGAAGTCGAAGGTGGCATCGGTGTTGTAGTTCAGGTTCATGTTCACCTTATCGCCTACCTTTCCGTTCACGTTCAGGTTGATCTTCTCGTCGAAGTCGAAAGCTGTGGTCTTTCTGTTACGGATAGGCAGCGAGGGGTTGTCGATGCTCTTAAGATTGACACCCATCTTCAGTTCTGCCGTTCCCTGTGTCTTGATGCGCACGCCGCCAGGACCGAATATCTTCTCCGCAGGCCCCAGGTCGAAGTGCATGTCGGCAAACGAGAACTTCTCCTTACCCTCGTTCTTCACGTTCTCGGTATTCTTCTGCCTGAAGAAATTGCGCAGCATCTGCTTCTCACTCCATTTCTGGTATTCCTCAGGAGTCATCAGCACTGGGGCGTTCAGATAAGAGCCGCTCATCTTCGAGCCGACATAGTACACATTGGCCGAATCGTCGTATTCCACAGTCTGGCGGATATTGTCGGGACGTCTCAAGTCGAGTGCCGAAGAGTCGAGATCCTCCACGATCACAGGTACCGTAGGCTGAATGCGCCAGCGCGCCTTCAGTGAGTCTGCCTCCTGCGCCTGCGCACTCACGCACGCGACCAGCAAGCCCATTAATATCCCAATAATCCGCCTCAACGAACTATTTTATTTGTTTGAGTGCCAATTTCACCACCATTTCCACAGGAGCGTCAGGCTGCTCCTGCAGAATGGCAAGCACCACTTTCTGCGAAGGTGCAGGAGCAAAGCCCAGCATCGTCAGTGCCGATACCGCCTCGTCCTTCACCTGATTGTTCACAGGAGCCGACATCTGCCCACCCGTAGGAATCTCATCGGCAATACCCAGCGATACAATCTTCTCTCTCAGGTCTACGATGATGCGCTGCGCCGTCATCTTGCCGATACCCTTCACGTTCTGTATCAGTCGCGCGTTACCAGCAGATATGGCATTACAGAGCTCACTCACACTGAGCGACGAGAGAATCATCCTCGCCGTATTGGCACCCACCCCGTTGACGGTGATGAGCAGTAGGAACGTCTCGCGCTCCTTCTTGTTGACGAAGCCATACAGCAGATGCGCATCTTCCCTGATAGCTTCATACACATAGAGTTTCACCTCTTTCTTTCCCTGAATGGCACTGAACGTGTTAAGCGAAATGTTCAGTCCATAACCGATTCCAGCCGCCTCAATGGTTGCCAAGGCAGGGGTCAGCTCGGTCAGCTCACCCTTAATGTATTCGATCATAATGACGTTTTGTTTGTATATATACACCTAATAAACGTATGAATCTTACATTTTATTGTATTTCGCCCCCATTTAGTTACACGATGTCACAAATTGATAGTTTTTAGATAATTTTTTCAGGCATTTTGTTATATATATCCAAGAAAATGCGTACTTTTGCAACCGAATTCAGGAAATAACCAACAAAAGACATAAGGATTATGAAGAAAATCAGAGCAGCCGTCGTAGGTTACGGCAACATCGGAAAGTACGCACTCGAGGCCCTTGAGACAGCCCCCGACTTCGAAGTAGCAGGCATCGTTCGTCGCAATGGCGCAGAGAACAAGCCCGCAGAACTCGCTCAATACGAGGTAGTGAAGGACATCCGCGATCTGAAGGATGTCGACGTGGCCATCCTCGCCACCCCCACCCGCTCGTGCGAAGAGTATGCCAACCAGATCCTCCCACTCGGCATCAACACCGTCGACTCGTTCGACATCCATACCAATATCCGAGGCTACCGCGAGCGCCTCATGAAGCTCAACAAGGAGACCAATACTGTCAGCGTCATCGCTGCAGGCTGGGATCCGGGTTCCGACTCCATCGTGCGCACCCTCATGCAGAGCCTCGCACCCAAAGGGCTCTCCTACACCAACTTTGGCCCCGGTATGTCGATGGGCCACAGCGTCTGCGTGCGCTCAAAGGCTGGCGTGAAGAATGCACTTTCGATGACCATCCCCCTCGGTGAGGGCATCCATCGCCGCATGGTGTACGTAGAACTCGAAGAGGGCGCCAAGCTCGACGAGGTGACAGCTGCCATCAAGGCCGATCCCTATTTCGCCAGCGATGAGACCCACGTATTCCAGGTAGAGAGCGTCGACGACGTGCGCGACATGGGTCATGGTGTGAACCTTGTGCGCAAGGGTGTCAGCGGTAAGACCCAGAACCAGCGCCTGGAGTTCAATATGAGCATCAACAATCCCGCCCTCACAGGCCAGGTACTTGTCAACGTGGCTCGCGCCTCCATGCGTCTGCAGCCTGGCTGCTACACGATGGTAGAGATTCCCGTCATCGACATGCTTCCAGGCGAGCGTGCCGATTTAATTGAACACCTTGTTTAAAAAGGTAAGAAGGTAAGAAAGTAAAAAGGTAAAAGAAGTGAATATAGCTATCTTCGTATCAGGCAGCGGCACGAACTGCGAGAACCTGATCAGGTATTTTGCTGACTCCGAGAGCGTACATTGCGCTCTCGTTGTCAGTAATAAGCCCGACTCCTACGCCCTCGTGCGCGCAGAGCGTCTCGGCGTGCCCACAGCCGTTACCCCCAAGGTTGATCTCAACAACCCCGATGTCATGCTGCCGCTCCTGCGGAAGTACAACATTGGCTTCATCGTGCTGGCAGGCTTCCTGCCCCTGGTGCCCAACTTCCTCATCGACGCCTACCCCCATCGCATCGTCAACATCCACCCAGCCCTCCTACCCAAATATGGCGGCAAAGGCATGTGGGGCCATCACGTCCACGAAGCCGTAAAGGCAGCTGGCGAGACAGAGACAGGCATGACGGTCCACTGGGTCACCCCCGTCTGCGATGCAGGCGAGATCATCGCCCAGTTCCGTGTCGCCATCTCTCCCGATGATACCGTCGACGACATCGCTGAGAAAGAGCACCAGCTCGAAATGGCCCACTTCCCAAAGATCGTCGAAGAAATCATCTCCAAACTCCAGTGATATGAAGACATTCCTGACAACATTGTTTTTCGCGTGCTCTGCACTGGTGATGCTGAGCGGATGTTCCATTACCAAAGAGCGTGCAGCGAGGGCAGCAGAAGAAGCCGCCAAGATCGAGGCTGCACTGGCGCAACGACAATATAAGATTAGTGTCAATCGCATGTATCCGATGAGGGGCAGTTCCAAAAACGTCTCTTACGGCTACTCCGTCGAAGTACGCAACGACACCCTCATCTCCTACCTGCCCTATTTCGGACGCGCCTACAATGTACCCTATGGTGGCGGTAAGGGGCTTAATTTCTCCGAGCGCATCAGCAGCTATCAAGAGACTCAGCAACCTAAGGGAGAACGTGTGATCGATATTGAACTGAAGAACGAAGAAGACACCTATCACTACACCATCAAGGTTTTCGATAACGGAAACTCTTCCATCGACGTCCAGTCCCGCCAGCGCGAGCCCATCTCCTACTCCGGCGAAATAGACTTCAGGGAATAATGCCCTTTTCCAGGACATTCTCAAGAACATTCCACTGTCCTGCGTAATACTTCCATCTAGTCATGGTATTAAGCGTTGTTCCAACATGGCGTTGATGGAACTCTTTACCAGTTCTTTCGCAGCTTCCGAATATCGAGGCATTCCATTCTCTAAAATCCGATAAGCTGGTTGAAAAATAGAGGGACATCCAATATCGGGTGACCCTCTATTCAATTTTGCAACTGCGCCAGTGTCAGCCACACAACCTCATCAGAAAAGCGAGTGTTCTACGCTCTTTCAGATGCTAAGGCGAGCAGAGTTCGGAGACGTCTTCATCGTACATCTTCCATCTCATTAACCAGTTTCTAAGCTGCTTCTACCCTGCTTCTTCCCATACTCTAAGCATAGTCAAGAGTAAGCTTAGAAGCAGCTTAGAAGCAGCTTAGAGTATGGCTACACCTTGGGTATACCTTGGATAGAGTATGTGAAATCCGCCACAAAAGTATAAATAGTGTTTGTATAGGAAAGCAACTTTGATGCAAATTTCTACTAATAATTTGTTTAAACGAAAAAATATTTGTAATTTTGCCGTTCATGCAGAAGTAGGACGACGCCTGAAACTGAAATGATGAAAGTCATTCATGTGGATATGGACCAGTTTTTCGCGGCTGTTGAGCAGCGAGAAAATCCTGAGCTTCGTGGCAAGCCGATAGCGGTAGGGCACGATGCCGAGCGGGGTGTGGTCTCAACGGCCAGCTACGAGGCACGGCGGTTCGGAGTACATTCAGCGCAGTCCATACAGGTGGCCAAGCGTCTGTGTCCGCAACTAATCATCGTGGAACCACATTTCCAAAAGTATAAGGAGGTGTCGGCACAGTTGCACGAGATATTCCTCGACTATACCGACCTGATAGAGCCAATCTCGCTCGACGAAGCCTTCCTCGACGTGACAGAGAATAAGAAAGGCATCGACCTTGGTGTGGATATTGCGCGAGAGATCAAGCAGCGCATCCGTGAGACGACGGGGCTGACGGCATCGGCAGGTGTAAGCTATTGCAAGTTTCTGGCGAAAATTGCCTCCGACTGGCGCAAACCCGACGGACTGACGGTGATTCACCCTGACAGGGCTTTGGACTTCATCGCACAACTGAAGATTGAGAAAATCTGGGGTATAGGCCAAAAGACTGCTGAGAAGATGCACCACATGGGAATCTTCACGGGTCTTGACCTGAGAAACGTGTCGCTGAGCCGACTGACACAGGAATTCGGCAAGATGGGACAGGTGTTCTATGACTTCTCACGAGGCATCGACAATCGGCCAGTCATCAGTGAGTGGGAACGGAAGAGTGTCAGCTGTGAGCAGACCTTTGAATCGGATATCAGTGAGAATGCCGCCGTCACTATTCACTTGTATCATACGGTGCTCGAACTGGTCAGACGCATCGAGAAGAACGACTTCGAGGGTCGTACACTGACATTGAAAGTCAAGTTCCTGGATTTCCAGCAAATCACCCGCAGCATCACTGCCCGCCATATTCTTCGCACCAAAGACGAGATCCTCCCGTTGGCCAAACAACTGATGCAACAAGTAGAATTTCACTCCCACCCCATCCGTCTGTTAGGCTTGGGCGTATCCAATCAAAAGAGTGCCATTCCACAGGAAGAAAACCAATGGATTGAGCTTGAATTGGAATTTGAGCCGTGGCCAGAGGAATAGCGACCCTAAATGGATTACTCAGCAGCGGACTTGAGGATCTCGGAGAGCGTGGGGTGGATATGAACCATGTCGGCGAGCTCCTGGAGGGTGGTATGCTTGCACATGAGTACAGAGACTTCCTGAATGATGTCGGCAGCGTGAGCGCCATAGGCATGACATCCAAGGATGAGACCCTCGGGCGAGGCGAAGAGCTTGAGCAAGCCTTCTGTCTCTCCCATGGCGAGTGCCTTGCCGTTAGCCCGCCAGAATGACTTCTTGCAGACATAGGCAACACATTGTTCTTTCAACTGATCCTCCGTAGGTCCAACGCTAGCGGCTTCGGGGGTGGTGAAGATGGCGGCTGGCATGATGTTGAAATCTATCGCATCCGTCTTGCCGAGAATATGGTTCACGACGCGGACTGCCTGCATCTCTGCCGCATGGGCGAGCATCTGCCTTCCATTCACATCACCGAGGGAGTAGAGATTCGAGGAGCGAGGAACGAGGAGCGAGGAACGAGGAACGAGGAACGAGGAATGAGGAATGAGGAACGTGGTGGGATCGGCAGGGAGGGGGGCGTTGGGAGCGAGGGTGATACCGAGGACTTCGAGGTTCAGACCTGCTGTTCGCGGTTTGCGACCTGTGGCCATCAGGATGATGTCGGCCTCAACGCTCTGGGTATTGCCTTTCTTATCCTCAAAGAACACTTCGCCATCGGCTATCTGCTTGACGCCACACTGCATGTGGAACGTGATGCCCTCCTTCTCCATCTGCTTGCGCAAGCGTTTGGCGATGTCGCTATCGAGGGCGGGCAGACACTCCTTCAGATATTCGATCACCGTCACTTCTGAGCCAAAGCGATGGAACACACTGGCGAACTCCATGCCGATGACGCCTGCACCGATGATGACAAGGCGTTTGGGGAGAGTGTCGAGATTGAGCAATCCTGTGGAATCGACAACACGGGGATCGTCAGTCCCTGGGATGGGGAGCCACTTCGTCTCGGAGCCTGTAGCGATGATGATATGAGGGGCGGTGTAGTCGTTGACTGTACAGGCATCTACGAATGCACCCTTCTCACGAACCAGTGTGATATTGGGGTGCGAGAGGATGCCCTCGACACCCTGACGGAGCTGGGGTACTACCTGCGCCATGCGCTCGCGGGCCTCAGCAAAGGTGGCTGAGTGAACATAGGTCTTCGTGGGAATGCAGCCTACATTGAGACAGGTGCCTCCAACATCGGTACCCTCAAAGATGACGACTTTCAGGCCTTGCTTGGCGGCATATTCAGCGGCGCGGTAACCTCCAGGCCCCGCGCCGATGATAATCAAATCAGTTTCTTTAGACATAGTTTTTTAAAAGACATAGTAACATTTTAACCTACTTTAGACAGAGTATCTTTTTTCATCTGTCTATAGGTGACTACGGGGTGCTTGGCGGCGAGGACGTCGTCGACACGGCCGATGGGGGTGTCGTGAGGCGCCGTCTTCACGAAGTCGGGATTGGTCTTGGCCTCTTCAGCTATCTGGCGCATCACAGCGATGAAGCCGTCGAGCGTCTCCTTCGACTCGTTCTCCGTGGGCTCTATCATCAAACTCTCGTGGAAGAGCAGCGGGAAGTAGATCGTCGGGGCGTGATAGCCGTAGTCGAGCAGACGCTTGGCCACGTCCATCGTGGTGACACCCGTAGACTTATCCTTCAGGCCGTCGAACACGAACTCATGACAGCAGAGGCCGTCGATGGGCAGCTCATAGACATCCTTGAGTGACTCCTTGATGTAGTTGGCATTGAGCGTGGCGAGCGGACCCACCAGCCTCAACTGCTCGCGACCCAGCGAGAGGATATAGGCATAGGCGCGCATCATCACCGCATAGTTGCCCTGATAAGGCGACACGAAGGGGAAGAACTCCTGCAGACCCTCGCGCACACCGACGGGACCGCTGCCAGGACCGCCACCGCCATGAGGCGTGGAGAACGTCTTGTGGAGATTGATGTGCATCACGTCGAAGCCCATATCGCCTGGGCGACAGGCACCGAGCATGGGGTTCAAGTTAGCACCATCGTAATACATCAAGCCACCGCAGTTGTGGATGAGATTCGCAATCGCGGGGATGCTCGTCTCAAAGAGGCCAAGCGTATTGGGATTGGTCATCATCATCGCTGCAATCTCAGATCCCTGCTCAGCGACGATGCGCTGCAGATCTTCGACATCGACGGTACCATCGGCCTTCGACTTCACCTCGATAATCTCGAGTCCGCAGACGGCTGCCGAAGCGGGGTTCGTACCATGGGCTGAGTCGGGTACGATCACCTTCTTACGGGCCATGTCGCCACGCGAACGGTGATAGTTGTCAATCGTCATCAGGCCCGTCAGCTCACCATGGGCACCTGCATAGGGCTTGAAGGTGAAATGAGCCAGACCCGTGAGGGCACAGAGCGACTTCTCCAAGAGGACGACGAGGGCACGAGCACCTGTCACCGTAGGTTCGGGCTGCATGGGGTGCAGGTTCTGGAACTGAGGTAGCGCAGCCATCTCCTCGTTGATCTTCGGGTTGTACTTCATCGTACACGATCCAAGGGGATAGAAGCCGGTATCGACACCGAAGTTATTATTAGAGAGGTTCGTATAGTGGCGCACCACCGTCAGCTCGTCGCACTCGGGCAGTGCTGCCTCTTCCTTGCGGCAGAGCTCCTGTGGAACCTCGTAATCACCAAAGCTGTTTCTTGGCAGACTATAGCCCTTGCGGCCCTGCTTCGAAAGTTCGAAAATCAGATTTCCATATAACTTATTGTTCATATCGCTGCCATGTTTACAAGGTTATCGATTTCTTCCTTCGTACGTTTCTCGGTGACAGCGAAGAGGAAGCCTTCATCGACACGGACACCGCCCAGGATGCCAGCCTCGATGAAACGCTGGTAGAGCGTATCGGCATCACCATCGTACTTCACATAGAACTCATTGAAGAAGGGTTTGTCGTAGACGAGCGAGAAGCGCCCAGTCTTCAACAGTTCGTCGCAGAGATAATGGGCGCCAGCGTAGGAGAGTTGGGCTGCCTCCTTCAAGCCCTGACGCCCCATCAGCGACATGTAGATGGTGACGAAGAGGGCCATCAGGCTCTGGTTACTACAGATATTCGACGTGGCCTTCTGGCGGCGGATATGCTGCTCACGGGCCTGAAGGGTGAGCACGAAAGCGCGCTGATCACGATCATCCTTCGTCATGCCGACGATGCGGCCTGGCATCTTGCGGATAAGCTTCTCGGTGCAGCACATATAGCCCACGTAAGGGCCGCCCCACTGCATGGGGATGCCCAGCGACTGGCCGTCGCCCACAGCGATGTCTGCGCCCCACTCGCCTGGCGTCTTCAGCACTGCGAGATCAGCAGCCACACTATCGATGACGAAGAGTGACTTCTGTTCGTGACAGGCCTCAGCAAAGCCTGTGAAGTCCTCGACGATGCCATAGAGATTGGGCTGCTGTACGATGACGCCAGCCACACCGCCCTCAGCGAGGCGGGCCTTCACATCGTCGAGACTCGTCGTGCCATCCCTGACGGGCAGCACCTCGAGTGAGATATCCTGATGGAGGGCATAGGTCTTGAGCACCTCGAAGGTGTTGGGATTCAGACAGCCTGATACGAGCACCTTGCGCTGCTTCTTACCTGCAGCGACAGCCATCATCATAGCCTCTGCGCAGGCGGTCGTACCGTCGTACATCGAGGCATTGGAGATGTCCATACCCGTGAGTTCGGCCATCATACTCTGATATTCGAAGATATAGTGGAGCGTGCCCTGCGAGATCTCTGCCTGATACGGGGTATATGAGGTGAGGAACTCTGAGCGCTGCAGCAAACAGGGAACGACCGAGGGGGTATAGTGGTCGTAGACACCCATGCCAGCGAAGCAAGTAAGCTGTTTATTCTCAGAACCGAGTTTCTCGAAGATCTGTCGCACCTCCATCTCGCTGCACGACCAGGGCAACTCGTAGTCGCCCTTGAAGCGGATGCCGTCGGGTATCTGGGCATAGAGCTCGTCGAGTCCCTTCACGCCCACCTTCGCCAGCATCGCCTGCAAGTCGTCGTCTGTATGGGGAAAGTATTTGTAGTTCATCGCTTGCTCCTTTACTTCTCGCAGAACTTGGAATAGGCAGCGGCATCCATGAGGTTATCCAGCTCGGACTTGTCGCTGAGCTCTACCTTGATGATCCAGTTGGCGAAGGCATCCTCGTTGATGAGCTCGGGCTGATCGTCGAGAGCTTCGTTGACTTCGATCACTGTACCACTGACGGGTGAGATCAGATCAGAGGCAGCCTTCGTGCTCTCAACGGCACCAAACTCCTCACCCGCCTCCACTTCGTCGTCGACATCGGGCATATCCACATACACCACCGTTCCCAGTGCATTCTGTGCGTAATCGGTGATACCTACGAAACCTACGTTTCCTTCTACTCTTACAAATTCGTGTGACTCTGAGTAGTAGAGTCCTTCAATTACCTTACTCATTTTTTATAGCTTTTATTATAGAACTGCTTTTTGACGACTTTACCTGGGAAGACCTTCTTGCGAATCTGGATCTGTACCTCGGTGTCGAGCTTGGCATACTGCGCATCGATGAGTGCCATGCAGACACTCTTGTCCGTCGACAGCGTGCGATAGCCTGTGGTGACCTCTCCGATAGGTTCGCCCTCCATATTCAGCACCTCATAACCGTGACGAGGAATTGCCTTGTCAGCAAGTTCGATACCCACAAGTTTCCTGGCAGGCCCCTCAACCTTCTGCTTGGCGAGTGCCTCCTTACCGATGAACTCTGCCTTATCGAGTTTGACGAACATGCCGAGACCAGCCATGATGGGGGTTATATCCTCAGAGAGTTCATCGCCGTAAAGGGGCAGTCCCACCTCGAAGCGGAGGGTGTCGCGACATCCCAGTCCGCACGCCTGCACACCTGCAGCAATCAGTTTGTCCCAACAGTCGTTGATATACTCGTGCGAGGCATAGATCTCGAAGCCGTCCTCGCCTGTGTAGCCTGTGCGGGAGATGATGATTTCTTGGGGAGTGAGGAGTGAGGAGGGTGGAGTGAGATTACTTTCGAAAGTCTTACATGTATAGAAAACCATTTCTGCGCAAGGGATGCCAAGGACCGTCTCGACGATGTGCTCTGACTCCGGACCCTGGACGGCTATCTGGCCATAGTAGTCGGAGCGGTTCTGCAGATCGATGTCGAAGCCCTCGGCATGTTGCTGCATCCAGGCCCAGTCCTTATCGATGTTCGCCGCATTGATCACGAGGAAGAAATCGTTCTCGCCCATCTTATACACCAGCAGGTCGTCGACGGTTCCGCCATTCTCGTAGCACATCATGCCGTAGAATATCTTCCCCACTGGGGCGCCAGCCACATCGTTGGTGAAGATATGCTGCACATAACGCTCGGCATCGGCACCCTTCACCGTGACTTCACCCATGTGAGAGACATCGAACAATCCGACATGCTCGCGGACAGCCATGTGCTCGGGGGCGATGCCTGCATTCTGATAGAGCAGCGGCATGTCGAAGCCCCCGAACTCGACCATCGTGGCACCCAGCGACAAGTGCTTGTCGAACAAGCACGTCCGCTTCACTTTGTTTTGCAATTCCTGTTTAATTCCCATAGATTGATATTATAATAAATTGATGAATTCCTCTTTCAGATAGGTGGCCTCGATGGCCTCGATCTGAGCCACCTCACTGGCTGTGAGCAGGCGCTCGCCCTCGCACAGCGTCGCACGGATGAGTGTCTTCAGCGCCTCCACACTGTCGAGCGTCGTATAGTCCTTCAGCAGTGTGATACGCTGGCGCACGCTCTCGATACCCTTCTTCTCGAGTTTCTCCCTGCTGGGCGTGATGGCGTTGAGCATGTGATCCATATTCGTGTCGAAGAGCATGGTGCTGTGAACGATGCTGCGACCCTCAAGATGATAGCAGGCCGTGCCGCACACCTTCCTGTCGCCTATCATGATGTCGTTATGGCTGGTGCCCGTAGCGGCGATACCCAGTTTGCGCAACACCAAGAGTACCATGGTCACAAAACGATTGAAGGCGAAGTTCACGTTCCCCTCGGAAGTCACGAACGATAGCATCAGATTATCCATATCGGCATAGACGCAGCCTCCCCCACTCTTCCGACGGTAGAGACTGATGCCGTGCTCACGGCAATAGGCCACGTTCACCTCGTTCTCGAGCACCTGATTCCGCCCGAAGATGACACTCGGCTCCACCTGCCACATGAAAAACGCATCGGACTCGTCTGTATGGCGCGCCACGAACTCCTCCATCGCCAGATAGAACGAGAGGCGACGGGGCTCATGGAAGGGTAATGCGATATATTTCATGTTTTAGGATACAGCGACACACAAACTTTTCTGCAAAAATATATAGTTTTTATGTAACTACCAAATCATTTAGCTTTTATTTTGGTTTTTAAAACGATTATTTGTATCTTTGCCGCATGGAACAGACAAATCAATACATCAAGCAGTTCCCCGAGTTGATGAAGGGGAAGAAAATCCTATACGTACACGGTTTCGGATCATCGGGACAGAGCGGCACCGTGACACGCATCCGTGAGGTGCTGCCACAGGCAGAAGTGATAGCCCCAGACCTGCCTATAGAGCCGCAGGAAGCACTTCAGTTGCTGAAGGACACCTGCGAGCGGGAGAAGCCCGATCTCATCATCGGCACCTCGATGGGCGGCATGTATGCAGAGATGCTCTACGGCTACGACCGCATCCTCGTAAACCCAGCTCTGGAGATGGGTGAGACAATGAAGGAGCACGGCATGATCGGACAGCAGCACTTCTCGAACCCCAGAGCCGATGGCCAACAGGACTTCATGGTGACGAAGACGCTGGTGAAAGCCTATAAAGAAGCAACACAACTCTGCTTTGGCGGGGTGAACAACGAGGAGCAGCAGCGCGTCTTCGGACTCTTCGGTGATGAGGACACGACGGTGAACACCTACGACCTCTTTCATGAACACTACACGCAGGCTATCCGCTTCCACGGGGAGCACCGCATGAACGACAAGAGTTTCATGCACGCCGTCGTCCCCGTGATCCGCTGGATCGACGATCGCCAGGAAGGGCGCGAGCGCCCCATCATCTATATCGGTATCGACACACTGAAGGACAGCTGGGACAAGCCGATGAGCTCGTCGCAGAAGACTATCCGCAGGCTGTCGGAAAGCTATCAGCTCTTCTTCGCAGCAGAGGCACCACAGGAGGTAAGCTACTACGAGGAGACTGTGAAGTGGCTGGAGCAGTATGTGAACGTGCCTGCCTGGAGACACACCGTGTTTACCAACCAACGCGAACTGCTCTACGGCGACTACTTCATCGGCAGAGAGACCGACTGGAAAGGAATGGCCACACACATCGACTTCGGTAGCGACACCTTCAAGACATGGGATGAAGTAGCAACCTATTTCGAAAGACTGGGCGGACAATGAAGGTAGCAGTGGTAGGCGGAGGAGCCGCAGGATTTTTTCTGGCACTCACGGTGAAGGCGCAGCGGCCAGAGACGGAGGTCACCATCCTCGAGCGCGGCAAGCGCGTGCTGAGGAAGGTAGCCGTCAGCGGTGGCGGGCGCTGTAACTGTACGAACACATTCGAGGACGTCAAGGACCTACAACAAGTCTATCCGCGCGGACATCGACTGATGAAACGCCTGATGAAAGGTTTCTCGCAGCGCGATGCTTACAACTGGTTTGAACAACACGGCGTGAGACTGACCATACAGGAGGATCACTGTGTGTTCCCTGCCTCGCAAGACTCCACCACCATCATCAACTGCTTCCTCGCAGAAGCTCGAAGACTTGGCGTCAGGATACAGACAGAGACAGCCGTCAGGAATATGGACGACCTGAAGGCCTACGACTGCGTGGCGCTAACGACAGGCGGAGCGACTGAAGAGAGCCTTGTCTGGCTGAAGGCACTGGGACACGAGATACAGCGACCCGTGCCCTCACTGTTCACTTTCGAGACAGGCGACGAACAGCTGCACGCCCTGATGGGTACAGTGGTGGAAGAGGCACAGGTGATGATACCTGGTACGAAGCTGAAGGCTGAGGGAGCACTGCTGGTGACCCACTGGGGCATGAGCGGACCCGCCATCCTCAGACTGTCGAGCTATGCTGCCCGCTATCTGGCAGATCGGGGCTACAAGGCACCATTAGCTGTGAACTGGACGGGGCTACACGATAACGAGGCACTGGAGGCACTAACGGAGATGACACAGAAGTTCCCACAGAAACAGCTGCTGACGATAGCCCCCTGCGGACTGACGACACGACTCTGGGGCTATCTGGCGACACGATGCCTGGGGCAGCGCGCTGAGGGGCGCTGGGGCTCGCTGAACAAGAAGGAGATGAACCGTCTGGCAAACGTGCTCAGCGGTGGTGACCTTTACAACATTCGCGGCAGGGCACCCTTCAAGGAGGAGTTCGTCACCTGTGGCGGCGTCAGTCTCGACAGTGTGAACCCCACAACATTAGAGAGCAGGCATATGCCCGCTCTCTATTTCGCCGGTGAACTGCTCGACATTGACGGCGTCACCGGAGGTTTTAACTTTCAAGCAGCTTGGACGACGGCCTTTACCGCAGCCCAAGCTATATGCCAGATTTAGAGTTTTCCGTCTGAACCCAGTACGTTCACAATCTTGTGGATGTACATCTTCTTCATGTTCTCACGTGCGGGCTTCAGATACTGACGAGGATCGAAGTGATCAGGATGCTCTGCCAGATACTGACGGATGGCAGCTGTCATAGCCAGACGAGAGTCTGAGTCGATGTTGATCTTGCAGACAGCGCTCTTAGCAGCCTTGCGGAGCTGCTCCTCGGGGATACCTACTGCGTCGGGCAGGTTACCACCAAACTTGTTGATAGTATCAACCTCTTCCTGAGGAACAGAAGAAGAACCGTGAAGCACGATGGGGAATCCAGGCAACTTCTTCTCGATCTCTGCCAGTACGTCGAATGCGAGTGGAGGAGGAACGAGCTTGCCAGTCTTCGGATCGCGTGTGCACTGCTCGGGCTTGAACTTGTAAGCACCGTGAGAAGTACCGATAGAGATAGCCAGAGAGTCGCAGCCTGTGCGGGTAGCGAAGTCGATTACCTCCTCAGGCTTGGTGTAGTGGCTTTCCTCAGAGGCAACCTCATCCTCAACGCCAGCAAGCACACCGAGCTCACACTCAACAGTCACATCGTACTTGTGAGCATACTCTACAACCTGACGAGAGATCTTGATATTCTCCTCGTAAGGCAGTGAGCTACCGTCGTACATCACTGAAGAGAAGCCCATGTCGATACAATCCTTGCAGAGCTCGAAGCTGTCACCGTGATCAAGGTGAAGCACGATCTCAGGATTGGGGCAACCCAACTCCTTTGCGTATGCCACAGCACCCTCAGCCATGTAGCGGAGGATCGTAGCGTTAGCATAGTTACGAGCACCCTTAGAAACCTGCATGATAACAGGAGACTTGGTTTCAACAGCAGCCTGAACGATAGCCTGCATCTGCTCCATTGTGTTGAAGTTGAAAGCGGGAATAGCGTAGCCACCAGCTACAGCCTTCTTGAACATCTCGCGAGTGTTTACGAGACCTAAATCTTTGTAGTTTACCATATTACTATACGTTTTAAAATGAGTAATAATCTAATTAACGCCTGCAAAGGTATAAAAAAAGCATGAAAGCGGTGCACGTCACACCGCTTTTAACGTTTTTTTATGCTAACGTATGCTGGTCGAAGAATATCTGCAGTTCATCCTTATAGTTGTCGGAGATGGGTAGGAAGGTTTCTCCAAAGACGATGCGGAAGCGATCGATAGCCTCTACCTCTGGCATGTGGACGATGTAGGAGCGATGGATGCGCAGGAACTCGGGCTTGGGCAGATACTCGTCAAGACGCTTCATCGACATCAGCGAGTGCACCTTCTCCCCATCCTTCATCACAAAGCGCACGTAATCCTTGAAACCCTCGATATAGAGAAGGTCGTCGAGACGGATACGCACCAGCTTATAGTCGCTCTTGACGAACATGTAGCGATCGCGGAAACAGGCTGCTTGGCGCATCTGCACACTGAAATAGTCGAGCGCCTTGTCGCAGGCCTCGAGGAAGCTCTGATAGGAGATGGGCTTCAACAGATATTCGAGGGCGTTCACCTTATAGCTCTCAACGGCATACTGCGAGAAGGCAGTGGTGAAGATGATACGGGTATCCTTATGCACAATCTTGGCGAACTCGACACCAGAGAGGTCGGGCATCTGAATATCGAGGAACAGAAGGAGTACGGGATCGTCGCGCAGATCTTTCATCGCTGCAACGGCGCTATTGTAGACTCCTTTCAGTTTTAGGTACGAAATACGTTTTACGTAGCTCTCGAGCAGCCCCGCTGCCAGAGGCTCATCATCGATGATGGCACATGTAATGGTCATAACTTGATTTTTATGATAGATGAATAAACGGTTCCGTCGTCAGAGACTTTCTGACTCCACTCATACCGGGCGTAATAAGCCAGGTCGAGGCGGCGCTGCACCTGCTCGAGGCCGAGACCGTGCCCGCTGCGGTCGTCTTCTGTCTTCGGATAATTAGAGTTCTCAATATTGACACATAGATCCCTGCCGCGCTGCGTCAGGACGATATGGATGAAACTGGGTTCCGTCGGACTGATACCATGCTTGAAGGCATTCTCGATCAGCGAGATGAACACCAGGGGAGCCACGCGGATCTCAGGGTTCTCCATATCGCACTGGAAAGACACGTCGACCGTCTTGGGCAGACGTATCTTCATCAGGTTGATATAATTCTCGAGGAACTGCACCTCATCCTTCAGGGGCACCTCTGACGACTGGTTGTCGTAGAGCATGTGGCGCAGCAGCTTCGAGAGTTGTTCGATAGCGCTCTGAGCGCGCTCCGAGTCGATGGCCGTGAGGGCATATATGTTGTTGAGCGTGTTCAGCAGGAAGTGCGGATTAATCTGCGAACGTAGGTTGTTGAGCTCTGCCTTCACGCGCGCTGCCTCAGCAGCCTTAATGGCTTTGTCTGCCCACAGCCAGCGCTGTGCCAGTGCGATACAGGTAGCTGCTGTGGCGAAGATGCTAAAGTTGGCACAGTCACGCACGAAGAAGAGGAAGTCGTCGAGCGTATCGGGTATACGGTAGCGCATCACAAAAGGATGGAACAAGTCGCGCGTATAGTCCATCCAATAGTGCAGGAAGATGGCGAAGCTGACGATCATCACGAAATTAATCACCGTATAGTAGCGATGCTTGCCCGACACGAAGTACTTCGGTGTCAGCCATTTGTAATTCGCGTAGAACACCACCATCAGTAGCACCGACGACATACAGTTCATTAGATACTGGAGCATCGACATGCCCGTTCCCCTCATGTACTGCATGGGCGACAGGAACATGAACATCCAAAATACGATATGTAAGAATATCTTTAGTCTTCTGTCAAGCATAACTATTCATTTTTCACTCCTCACTCCACACTCCTCACTCCACACTCCTCACTACTCACTACTCATGACGTATCGCCTCGATGGGATCCATATTCGCAGCTTTCTGCGCGGGGATATAACCAAAGAGAACACCGATACAAACACACACGAGGAACGACACATAGATGCTCCAGGCAGGCACACTCGAAGGCATGCCGAAAGAAGACACAAACGCACTCGCCCCCACACCGACAAGGACACCTATCAATCCACCCGTAACGGATATCAATACCGACTCGATGAGGAACTGCAGCGAGATGACAGGCCCTGTGGCTCCCACAGCCATACGGAGACCGATCTCCTTCGTGCGTTCCGTCACGCTCACCAGCATGATGTTCATGATGCCGATACCCGCAACGAGCAGTGAGAAGGCAGCAGCCACGACGAGGATAATCGTCACCGTATCCATCGTCGACGACATCGTCTCCATCATCTCGGCTTGCGAACGGATAGTGAAGTCGTCGGCAGCCTCATCCTTCAACTTGTGGTTGCTGCGCAGGATCTGCGTCAGCTCCTCAATGGCAGCATCCGAGAGTTCTTCTGTCACTGCGGAGCACACGATACTCGAGAAGTAGGTCTGGGCAGCGATACGCTTCATCACCGTCGTATATGGTGCGATGATCACATTGTCCTGATCCATACCCCATGAGTTATAACCCTTCGACTTCAGCACCCCCACGATGCGCATGGGAATCGACTTGAAGCGGATGGTCTTGCCGATACAGTCGGCCCCCTCGCCAAAGAGTTCTTTCACGATGGTGGCACCCACCACGCATACCTTCGCGGCTTTCTTGATGTCTTCCTCCGTGAAACACTCACCCTCCTCGATTGTCCACAGACGGATATCGAGATAGTCGATCGACTCACCGTACATCGAGGCATTGGTGTTCTTGCTGCCATAGATGGCCTGTCCGCTGGCCGTCACCTCAGGCGACACCTTCGTGACAAACCGCTTCTCACGCACGATGCGCTCATAGTCGGCCATCTTCAGTGTCTGCATCGCTGACGGATCCTGTCGCACACCGCCTCGCATATCAGCACCCGGGCGAATCGTCAGCAGGTTGGTACCCATCGTGGAGAGTTCCTTACGGATGCTCTCCTTCGAACCCTGACCGATTGACATCATGATGATCACTGCCGCCACTCCGATGATGATTCCCAGCATCGAGAGAAACGAGCGCATCTTATTATTCGCCACCGCCCTCAGGCTCACCTTAAACAAATTCAGTATATTCATTCCTTTTTACCGTAAACCAAATTAATCATCCTGTGGTACAGGCAGCTGGGCAAGGGCCTCAGCAGCCGACTTGATATTTGTATTCACCGTATCCTCACGTATCTTGCCGTCGCGCAGGTTGATGTTACGACTGGCATACTCGGCAATCTCAGGGTTGTGTGTCACGAAGATAATCGTGTGTCCCTGCTTGTAGAGCTCCTGAAACAGCACCAGCATCTCAAATGATGTACGCGTATCGAGGTTACCCGTTGCCTCGTCGGCCAGCAGCACGGCGGGATCATTCACCAGTGCACGGGCAATGGCCACACGCTGCATCTGACCTCCCGACATCTGGTTCGACTTGTGATACAGACGGTCGCCCAGTCCTACGGCCTGCAGTGCCTTGATAGCCTTCTCCTTACGCTGGGCAGCAGAGTACTCTGAGTTATACATCAGCGGCAGTTCCACATTCTCCACTGCCGTCGTCTTAGCCAAGAGGTTATAGTTCTGGAACACGAAGCCAATCTTACGGTTACGCAGATGGGCGCGCTTCGTCTTCGACATCGTGCGCACGGAGATGCCGTCGAGGAAATACTCTCCCGAAGTGGGGGTGTCGAGACAGCCTAATTGGTTCAGCAGCGTCGACTTGCCCGAGCCCGAAGTACCCTGGATGGTGACAAACTCGCCCTCGTAGATCTTGAAGGAGACACCGCGCAGCGCCTTCACCGTCTCAGAGCCCACCTGGAAGTAGCGCTTCACATTCTGCAGCTCGATGACTACTTTTCTATTGTCTTCTGCCATAGTTCTTACTGTCTTGGAGGAGCGGCGTTGCCTCCGCTCTTGTTGTTACTGTTGGCGTTCCTGTTTCTCGGACGCGGCATGAAGGGGTTACCGCCCTGCTGCGCCTGCTCAGGCATACCACCACCTGAGATATTGAAGTCGGCGAGCACCTCAGTGCCAGCCGCGATGCCACCCGTGATCTCCGTCATCACACCGTTGGAGGTACCCACCTCCACCTTGTGAGCCTTGAACACGGTTCCCTCTTTCGTCCAGAGCTTATGGTCGCCCTCACAGTCGTCGATGGTCTCACCTTTCTGCAGGAGCGCATCATTGGGATGGAATCGCAGTGCCTTGGCAGGCACAGCGAGAATGTTGTCCTTCTCGAAGGTGTAGATCGTCACATTGGCCGTCAGTCCAGGCTTCAGCTTCAGGTCGTTGTTGGGAGCCGAGATCACCACCTCGTAAGTCACCACGTTGCTCTCCGTCTTCGCATCCTGGCGCACCTGAGTCACCCGCCCCTCAAACTTGTCATCGGGGAAGGCATCTACCGTAAAGCTCACGCGCTGTCCCTCCTTCACACCGCCAATGTCAGCCTCGTCGATATCGGCTATCACGCGCATGTCCGTCAGATCCTGCGCAATCACAAAGAGCTCTGGGGTGTTAAACGAGGCAGCCACCGTCTGCCCCTCTTCCACGGCCTTCGAGAGAATCACGCCGTCGATGGGCGAAGTAATCGTGGCATAGCCCAGATTCGTCTGCGCCTTCTGCACACTCTCGCGCGAGGTGTTCACCTGCTGCCTGGCCTTCTGATACGACAACTGGGCACTCTCAAACTCGTCGGCGCTCACGAGTCCCTTGTCGTAGAGCGTCTTATACCTATTATAATTTGCCTGCTCGTAGGCAGCCGTACTCTCAGCACTCGCGAGATTAGCCTTCGCCGTGTTCAACTCACTGATCAGGTTCGTGCGATCCAACTCAGCAATCACTTGCCCCTTCTTCACGATCGAGTTGTAGTCCACGTAGAGGCGGCTCACGATACCCGAGACCTGCGTACCCACCGTCACCGACGTCACAGGCTCAATGGTGCCTGTAGCCGTGATACTCGTGTGGATACTGGTATTCTCCACCTTGGCAGTTTCAAACGAAATCGTCTCCTCCTTCTTTCCGCCTCTCATGAGCGCCCATGCGATGATGATCACAACCACCACACCAATGGCAATCCAACCTTTCTTTCCAATCTTTTTCATATTTCTATTGTTTATTGTTTACAGTTTACAGTTTACGGTTTACAGGTGATTACCTTTGCGGTAATACAGCCTTCAGTCATTTCAACTGTAAACTGTAAACCGTAAACAGATCCGCCTAGCGGATCTCCCCGCTCTGATAGAACTGCAGCATCTGCTGGTTGAAGATCGACAGATACTTCGATTGCAACTGGTTCTGCTGCGCCGAGAGCAAGTTGTCCTTGCCCGTCATCAGTTCCACGATGTTCTTCAGTCCCAGGCGGAACTGCTCCGACAGCAGGTTATAGCTCTCCTGCGCACTCTCCACACTGCTCTTCGCAGCCTGATACTTCTGCTGATTGGTCCAGGCGTTCAGCCAGTACTTCTGCAGGTTAGAGTAGAGCGTCTTCTGCTTGTCCTGCAGGTCGAGCTTCGCCTCCAGCTCCTTGATCTTCGCCTTGTTCACCGAGGTCTTCGTCGTACGTCCGTCGTAGATAGGCATCGTCACGCCAAGTCCTAACTGCGAGTTCACGTTGCTCTTGAACTGTTCACCCCAGCCATTGTTGTTCAGCGAGTTCGTCGAGGTGGTGACACCACCCGTCAGACTCACACTCGGCATCCACCCCGACTTGGCGATGGCCACGTTCACGCCACTACTCTTGATGGCCAGTTGCGAGCGCTCAATCTCGGGACGGCTCATCAGTGCCTGCTCATACACCGTCTGCAGCTCAGGGATGGTAGCCATGATGAGCTCATCATTGATCTCGGGGATTACCACGTCGAATCCCTCTTCGTCAGTGATCTCCAACAACTGCTTCAGCTGCAGCTTATTGTTCATCAGTTCACTCTTGGCCTCCACGATGGCATATTCGTCGTTGGCGCGCTGTGCAGAGAGCTGGGCGAGATCGGCCTTCGACATCTTGCCCACCTCCAGCATCTCCTTGCCGCGCTCCTCGTTCTTCTGGCTTGTCTCCAGCATCTGCTCATTCACCTTCACGCTCTCGTCGAGGTATAGTATCTGAGTAAAGATCTGTGCGATTTTCTCTTGGATGGAGTTAGCAGTCTCCTGGGCTTGGAGTTCTGCCTGCTCCTCCGAGAGTCGGTTAAGTTTTATGTTGTTAAAGTTCTTGTTTCCGTTCCACACAGTCCATCTCCCGTTCAGCGAGTACGAGCTGTTATACGAGGTCTTGTCTACCTTCGTGTCCACCGTCCCGTTAGTCACATACGCCATGCCCGACGACTTCCAGGGCTGGTAGCCCAGGTTCTGGTTCGTCGAAGCCGTCAGTGTCGGCAGCAGAGCCGCCTTGGCACCTTTCAGATCCTCCGTAGCACTCTCCTTTTGCAGTTTCGACTTCTGCAGCGTGATGTTATTCTCCATCGCATAGTCGATACACTGCTGCAGGGTCCATTGCTTCTGCCCATACGCCGTCGAGAGCGTCAGTAGCATCAATCCTATCAATAATATTCCTTTTTTCATAAATCCAAATTTTCCCATTAGCTTTTTAATTTTCGTCTGCAAAGTTACGCTTTTTACCGATAACCGCCAAATAAATTCAACGAAAAAGCACCTTTAAAAAACTAAAAGATGCTTTTTCTTAAACAAAGGGTCAGATTTCTCCGACAAACGCCTTCGTGTGTTAAACCTGTTAACACTTCCCAAAAGCGTGCATGCCTTTATGGAGGAATCTTCGTAAAATTGATTACCTTTGCAGCAGAAAACAACCCAAAGATTATGAGACATTGCTTACACCTTATTATTATAATCATCGCATGGTCGCTTACAGGCTGTGGAGGAGGCAACAGCGTCAGACAAATTCCCCATCTGGGTGATACACCCTATCAGCAGGACTCCGTGCTGGTGACATACGCCACTAATCCCAAGCGGGCACTCACCCTGCTCGACTCGGCATTGCTCTTGGGCAACATCAGCGACTATCGCAGCCAGTTCATACGTGCCAAGATTTACAGTAAGTCGCTCGTGGAGCAACAGCAGGACTCTGCCATCCTCATCTGCAAG
Organism: uncultured Prevotella sp.; assembly: GCA_946183415.1. GTDB lineage: Bacteria > Bacteroidota > Bacteroidia > Bacteroidales > Bacteroidaceae > Prevotella. The sequence continues at coordinate 11,541 of CAMHAM010000009.1, read as the reverse complement.
TCGCTGCTCAGCCACGACTCCGTGCGCAATAACGCTACGGAGCAGATGAACATCTACGACATGCTCATTAGCACCAGCCGTATCAAGTACGACCTCGAAGCCTATCTGCAATGGGCCACAAAGAAGGCGGTACTCTGTCAGCAGCAAGGCGAAGAGAACGAGCGCTGGCGCACGGAGGCTGATATAGGATTAGTGATGACGCAACTGGGGCAGATTGATGAAGGATTGGCAAAACTCGACGAAGCCATCAGTCGCCTCGATGCTCCTGGCAGCATCGACCGCATGGATGCCTTCATCGTCGCCGTCAAGCGTAAAATCAATGCCCTCAACGACCTGTATCGCTATACCGACGTCATCCCGCTGGCACAGCGCATCCTCGAGCGCCTCGACCACTACGAGCAGCACGCCAAGGACTATGCCGAGGACAGCTACCGCCTGTCGTGGAGCGACAATCCCAGCGACCGCGACCGCTATCTCGACTTCAGCCGTGCACAGGCTTGGGGGTTCTTGGCGCACGCCTATGCACATAGCGATTCACCTCAAAAAGCAAAAGAGTATCTGGCGCTTTTTGATAACAGCGGGTATGGCAAGACCTTCATGGCCCGACGTATGATTGCTCCTACGCAGGTGGCCTTGGGCATGTATGACGAAGCCCTGACGACCTACGACGAGATAGAGCGCCGCATGGCTGGCGACACGCTCAACAAAGACTATGCCACCATTCTACGCCATCGAGCGATAGCCGCCCGTGCCAAAGGCCACATCGCAGAAGCCCTCGACTTCCAGACGCGCTACGCCAATCTTTCCAAGATCGTCAGCGACAGCCTCCATGCCAGTGAGGCTCACGACTACGCCGCCCGTTATCACGCCCAGGAACAGCAATTGGAGATTCAAGAAAAGCAGGCCGAGGCAGAGCGCTCCTACATCGTCAGTCTCGCTGTGGCCATCGTCGCCCTGCTGGCCATCGCCTTCGCCATCTATTTCTTCCGTCAGAAACGCATCGTCAGCGAGAAAAACCGCGCACTGGTACGCATGATCAACGGCACGCCTCCTGAGCCCGAGGAAGAGCCCGAGGAGGAAGAAGAGCCTGAGGATCAAAGTGAGGACAAAAACGAAAGCGCGGATTTGTTCCATGACATCGATATCGCCATTCGTAGCGAGCGACTTTATAAGAATGTCAATCTGCAGCGCCAGGACATCTGCGACCGATTCGGCATCAGTCGCCACACTCTGAACAGCCTGCTGGCAGAACACGCCGACGGGCTTTCCTTCCCGCAATATGTCAACAATATTCGCCTGGAAGAAGCACTCCGTCTGCTACGCCATGAGACCACGATGACCGTATCCGCTATCGCTACAGAAGTGGGATTTACCCCCGCCAACCTGCGCGAGCAGTTCAAGCGCAAATATGGTATGACACCTGTTGATTACCGTCAGAATCAGTAAAAAAACAGATTTCTTTTATTTCATCAGGCACTCTCAAAATATACAAAAAACTTTCAAAACAAACAAAACCACCGTTTCTGATGCACGCATTTGGGACACCTACCAAATGCGTGCATGAAATTTTTCCGAATTAGTCGGTTTTTGTTTAATTTTGCAAACGAAAATCAGAAACCGCAATGGATAAGGAACTATTCAAAACCATCGACACCATCATCCGCAAGGAACGTCTTTACGCACAAGCTAATCTGATGCGCGAGGACATCATGAATCGTTTCGGCATTGGCCGCCATCGTCTGAACGACCAGCTTAACACTTTTGCCGACGGTATGTCCTTTCCCCAGTATATCAACTCCATCCGCATGGAGGTGGCTTACGACCTTCTGACCAACTGTCCCCAAATGTCCATCGCCGACGTAGCCCGCGAGGTAGGCTTCACCGCTCCCAATCTGCGCGAACAGTTTAAGCGTTGCTATGGCATCACCCCCGCCGAATACCGCGCAGGCCTCATCGCCCCCGAAGATCCTGAAGAAGATGTTTAAATTTTTTATTGTTCCTAAATCAAATGTACGCACCTCAGAGCCTCCAGGATATTCTCTTTTTAATGTTCTATAGCAGCATTGCCATGCTCGCCCTGATGGCAGGCATCTATCTTGGACTGAGGCGCAGCAACGCCATCGCGCCATCCGTGAATCCCCCGAAGGCACTGCGCCAATGGACGGCGGCTTTCTTCGTCACGGCAGCAATGAGCCACGTGTGGTGGTTTGTACTCGGCACATATTGGCTGGCTGACGACAGACTGGTTCGGAATATCATCTGCATCTTGCTCGACCACATCACGCTGGTGCTACTTGTGATGGCATTACTGCTGCGCATGTTGCAGGACCGCCAGCGCAAGATATGGCCCTGGGCTGCGACAGAAGTGATAGTCATTGGGGGCGCTGCATGGGGGATAGCCACACACAACGATTTAGGTCTTGATCTGATGCACACCTGCCAAATAGGTATCATCATCATCTTCATCATCTATTTTGTATACATGCTGGTCAAGTACAACCGTTGGCTAAACGAGAACTATGCAGACCTCGACCACAAGGAAGTGTGGCAGAGCCTGCTGTTTGCTGTCGTCCTTTTCATCATCTATCAGATCTATGCGACGAACCCTGGCGATATGCCAAGAGAGTATCTGTCGCAGGTGAACACGCTGATCATCATCGTCTTCCTGCTCTGGCGCGTGGAAACACTGCAGGAACTGGAAGTCAAGGAGGAGGATGAGGAAAAAGAGACAACCAATGCCGCTATCCCCACGAATATCTACACGAACATCGGCACCATGCTTCAGACACGATGCGAAGCTACGCAGCTCTATCTGCAGCACGACCTTTCATTGACACAACTGGGCGAGGCCATAGGTACCAACCGCACCTACCTCAGCCAATACTTCGCCCAGCAAGGCATTACCTACAACGCCTATGTCAACCGCCTGCGCATCACTCACTTCGAGCATCTTTACCGCGAGAATGTGGAAGCACATCGCACGTTTACAGCCCAGCAGCTGGCCCTCAAGTGCGGGTTCAGGAGCTACAGCACCTTCGCCGCCGCCTTCAAACAGTTTAACGGCCAAACCGTCACCTCGTGGATGCGATGTCAGGCGCTCGACTCCCAGAATAACAAATAAATGTTTTAAATAATGAGTTTGCTTCATAATGTATCAAGGTAAGAAGATTGTTCAGGCACCCTACTTAAAGGCAGGCGACAAGGTAGCCCTTGTATCACCTGCCTACTGGGTGCCCCAGGAGGCCTTACAGATGGCAGCAGAGACCATCAGGAGCTGGGGCCTGCAGCCTGTGATAGGCCCTAACACCAACAACTTAAATGTAAACGCCTATGCAGGGACAGCCGACGAACGTGCTGCCGACATGCTCTGGGCACTCGAGGATGATAGTATTAAGGCCATTGTCTGTTCACGAGGCGGCTATGGATCCATCCACCTATTGAACCGCATCCCGAAAGAATGCTTTCTGCAACACCCGAAATGGCTGATCGGTCATGGCGATATCACCATCCTGCTCTATACCGTTGCAGGAGCAGGTCTGATGAGTATCCACGGGCCGATGGCCTTCCAGATTGCCGGCTGTCAGGAGCCTACTACCAGCATCACCCGAAATATCCTTTTCGGCACCTTGCCGCAGTACAAGATCCCAGGTAATCCCAACAATCGCATCGGGCATACTGAAGGCATCCTCGTCGGTGGCAATCTCTCCAGCTTTTGCGCCGTTACAGGAACCCGCTTCAATCTCCCACCCGAGCATGACCTGATATTATTTATAGATGAGGTGGAAGAGTCGCTGCACGCCATAGACCGATTGTTCTACGCACTCACCCTGCAGCCCAACTTTGACAAGGTGAAAGGCATCATCTTGGGCACGTTCAACTCCATCAAGTACGATCTCCAGCATGACAGCGTCGAGCAAATGCTCATAGCGCATCTTCAAGGATACGAGATACCCGTCTGCTGCGGCTTCCCTGTGGGCAGTAACAGTTGTATTCCACTGATCGAGGGGGCACCATGTTCACTCGACGTGACCACCGAGAGCGCCGTACTGACTTACAAGATGAAAGGCAACATAGAGCCCTTTGAAGTAGAAATGACCAACCCCAAGCTGATCAAGGAGAAAGAACTATAACACGATGATTCATGGACGAGTGATCATCTGTAAAATATAAACTGTAAATTAGTTAGATTTCTCCGACAAACGCCTTCGTGTGTTAAACCTGTTAACACTTCCCAAAAGCGTGCGTAACTACTCAGTCATGGGTACATGGCTGAGTAGTTACTGGTCTGAGATTATTTTGCTAATAAATACAAAAAGGCGGGGTTATGTTATACAAATTTGATTTATATTTTTGTATCAGAAATTTACCTATTATTAAAAATATTGGCGGAATCCATCTTATAGAGATAGGATTTAGCCATATTTATTTGTAAATTTCAGCAGATTTTAGTATCTTTGCACACAATTATAGTCACAAATACATGTACGACCATATTCGGGAAGATATTCTCTTTATCATACTCTACTCAGGTGTGCTGTTCATGGCCATGATAGCAAGTTGCTATCTGCTGCTACGCCGGGGCAATGCCTTTGCCCCAGGCGTAACGCCTCCAGCGCGCCTGCGCCAGTGGACAGGAGTGTTCATAGCCTCAATAGCATTGAATCATGTGTGGTATATGCCGATATTATTCGCGACCTCACACGACGATATCCTGATGACCGAACTTATCGGTGGAATGTTGGACAACCTGACGGTCTTTCCCCTGTCGATAGTCGTATTGCTTGCTATGCTGCAAGACCGTAGGCGACCGCTGTGGCCCATCGCTGTGATGACGGCGCCGATAGCATTAGGAATGGCGGTCTGCGCCGTCAGGCATAGCGCTACTCTCTACCCGGCCATGTATGTCTATGTAGCGTCGCTGATTGTCGCCCTAATAATATATATGGTACGCGAGGTGAGACATTACGGCCGCTGGCTGCGCGACAACTATGCCGACCTGGAACACAAGGAGGTGTGGAGCAGCTTCGTTGTGCTGGTCATTACTCTGCTGGTGTTCTTCTTCTATGAGTCCAGTGACGAGGGCCCTACCTATCCGTACATCATGCAGACCATCTGCGTCGTGCTGATCGGCTACCTCCTATGGCGCGTGGAGACGCTGAGCGACCTGAGCATACCCGCTGTCCAGAGCCATGAGGACCTTACACTTCATGCCCAGACAGAAGACAACAACCACTCTCAGTCCGTCTGCAACAGCATTGAGTCGACACTGAAACAATACTGCGAGGAGCCACAACTCTATCTACAGCATGACATTTCTGTAGCACAGCTAGCCAAGCAGATAGGTACCAATCGTTCCTATCTCAGCAGGTACTTTGCCTTGCAAGGCATCACCTACAATGCCTATATCAACGGTCTGCGCATCCAGCACTTCGTCAAACTCTATCATGAGACAACCGCTGCCCATCAGTCTGCGTCAACCAAGCAACTGGCCTACCAGAGTGGCTTCCGCAGCTACAGCACATTCAATGCCGCCTTCAAGCAGAACATGGGAATGACGGCGGGGGAGTGGATGCGGACTTCAGAATCGTAAAAAACGCTTCAGAATCTGCAAAACTTACTGTTTGCAGGGCTTTGCATATTGTGATTTCAAAGGAAATTGACTAACTTTGCAGAATATACAGATACCCTACAGTTAAAAAATAACGAAAATCGCATATGGAAACAAGATTTAAAAAGAAAGCCGACATCTTCAACGTTGTCATGACGGCAGTGTCCGCCATGCTATCTGTAGGTGTCCTGATTTATGCCGTAACCCTCTTTGGTATATATGAGGCTGGGGAAGAAATCATCCTTAACATGTTTTACGTAGCCTGTATAGTCATGATGTGGATGTATTTCTTCAACCGTCTCTCCACCCAACGGTTCAACTACTGGAGTTCTGTGTGCGTGGGCGTGACGATATTGCTACGCGACATCCTGTTCCCACCACCGCTCGCTACTTATGGCCTTCAGCTGGCGTGTCTTACGCTCTCGGTGTACCTCATACTCATGCTCACTTACTTCTATGCGCGCAAGGACTGGAAGAGCTATTCCAAGGCCAACCTATGGTTCATTTTCATCGTCGATGTAATCATTGCTGCGCTCTACAACTATGACATCATGATTGAGGAAACAGGCGAACTTAAGCCATATCTGATGACGGAAATCTGGATTCGGCCCACGATTACCTATGGACTTGTGGCCTGCTTCGTAAAAGAGACGGAATAGCAATAGCTGATTCATATTACTACAAGCAATACTTATCATAATTAATAATTCAACTTTCTGAAGTAGTTAAGTAGTCAGAAGTTAAAGGAGTTAAGCCAAATGTCTTGTGGCGGAAAGCAGCCTGTAGAAGTGATGGCTTAACTACAGTCCGAAAGGACGAGCAAAGCGATAACTACTTAACTTCTTAACTACAAAGAAGTTGAGCGACTGCGAAACTTGAATAAATAATAGCTAAAAAACTAACATTATGGATGTAAAAGAGATTAGAGAAGCGTTGCACGCCATGTTTGGCGGCGAGAACAAGCAGATTACAGACGGCAACTACGACAAGGCTCTGGCCGTCAAGTGTATTAACGGCACCTTCGTCGGCAGGAAGAAGGAGAATGTCATCAGCTACAGGGGCATCCCCTACGTCGGCCAGCAGCCCGTCGGGGAACTGCGCTGGAAAGCTCCGGTGGACGTCGCTCCCGACGACGGCGTGTACGAGGCCTACTACAATGCGAAGAGTGCCTTCGGCAACGGGCAGCTGGAGACGGGTTCCCTGTACTATCAGGACGAGGACTGCCTGTATCTGAATGTATTCAAGGCTGACGAGGCTGATGATGTGAAAAAGCCCGTCATGGTATGGATTCACGGCGGGGCCTTTGAGGCAGGCGGTACCATCGACCCGATGTTCGACTGCTGCAACTTCGTGAAAGAGAATCCAGATGTCATAGTAGTCACCATTGCCTACAGACTTGGCGTGATGGGCTTCCTGCATCTCTCACATCTGCCGGACGGCAAGGACTATCCTGACTCTCAGAACCTGGGGCTGCTGGATCAGGTGAAGGCCCTGAAGTGGGTGCATGAGAACATTACGGCCTTTGGCGGCGACCCCGACAACGTAACCATCTTCGGTGAGTCGGCTGGTGCAGGAAGTTGCACCCTGCTCCCGCTGATAAAGGGCTCACACCAATATTTCAAGCGACTCATTGCCGAGAGCGGTTCCGTCAACCTGACAAGATCTACGGAAGAGGCCATCGAATGTACCAATAAACTGCTGGATGAGCTTGGCTGCAAGACTGTCGGCGACCTTTTGAAGGTTGATGCCCAGAGAGTCTTTGAAGCTTCTGCCGTGAACTTCCTGCACCAATTCCCGGAAAGAGACGGAAAGCACCTGCCGACAGACACATTTGAGGCATACGCCAACGGTGCGGCAAAAGACATTGATATTCTTGTAGGGTGTAACAAGGATGAAATGAACTTCTTCGTATATAGCTTTGGCCCGGAAGGATGGGACCAGTTTGCAGAAAGCCGCAAGAAGGGGAAGTTTGCCCAGATGCCAGCTGACGAGAAAGCACTGGTAGAGAGCTTTATGAAGGATGTGAAGGGCGACGATTTCCAGCCGTTCGCCAGTCTGCTGAGCCAGAGTTGGTTTAATGTACCCATCATCCGTCTGTCGGAGGAGCAGACCAAGGCAGGCGGCAAAGCCTTCACCTATTACTTTACGCCAGAGTCACCCGATCCGGTTATGAAGTGCGGACATGCGATAGAACTGTCTGTAGTATTCAATCATCCGGAGATGTCGGCTGATACAGGCCGGACTTTCGATGAGACGTTCTGCAAGACCGTGCGCAAGATGTGGATACAGTTCGCCAAGACGGGCAATCCCTCCCTCACCGCCGACCAGTCGCCTGACGGCAAGGCCAAGGAGTGGCCGCTCTATGACCGGAAGGATAAGCAGGTGATGGTGCTCGATGAGTTCGACATCCATCCTGCAAAGGAAGCCGACGTGAAGGTGGTGGATTGGGACAGAACCTATTTCCTTACCAAATATTATGCGCTCTGACAATCATCTTTGCAACTGTAAAAAGGAGAATAAAGCTATGAATGAGGTAGAAGAAAAACTGATGCCGCAATACGGCGAGAATCAGCAGATTACCGACGGGAATTACGATCAGTCGCTAGCTGTCAAGTGTGTCAACGGAACTTTTGTAGGCCAAAAGAAAGAGAACGTCATTTCCTATAAGGGCATTCCCTTTGTAGGCCAGCAGCCCGTAGGCGACCTGCGCTGGAAAGCCCCTGTAGATGTTACTCCCGACAGCGGTATCTATGAGGCCTGTTACTATGGCAAAAGCCCTGTACAGGCACCTGGCGACCCTGCTTCCCTCTATCCTATGGGCGAGGACTGCCTCTATCTGAATATCTGGCGGAGTGACGACGCTACGCCGAAGAAGCCGGTCATCGTGTGGATCTACGGTGGCGGCTTCGAGGTTGGCGGAACGACCGACCCGCAGTACGACTGCCACAACCTGGTGACGGAGAACCCTGACGTCGTCTTTGTCACCATCACCTACAGAGTCAGCTTCTTCGGATTCTTCCATCTGTCGCATCTGTCTGACGGCAAGGACTATCAGGATGCGCCTAATCTGGGCCTCATGGACCAGATGATGGCGCTGAAGTGGGTTCACGAGAATATTGCAGCCTTCGGCGGCGACCCCGGCAACGTGACCATCTGGGGCGAGTCGGCAGGCGGCGCCAGCACAACCTTCCTTCCGCTCATCAAGGGCTCGCATCAGTATTTCAAGCGTGTCATCACGCAGAGCGGTGCTCCCGGACAGACGAGGAGTCCGGAGCAGGCCATCACATGTACCGACAAGGTGATGGAGGCCCTCGGCTGCAAGACCGTGGCCGATTTGAAGAAGGTAAGCGCTGAGAAACTGGCGGAAGTATGGACAGACCTGTACGGATTCTACCAGAAGCTCGGCATACGCACATTCCCTGAGAGGGACGGCCGCTACCTGCCTCTGAACACATGGGAGGCCTACGCCAATGGCGCTGCGAAGGACATCGAATTCCTGCAGGGCTGCAACAAGGACGAGATGAACACCTTCCTGGGCGTAATCGGAGAGGATGTGTGGAATGCCTGGGCCGAAGGGCGCCTGGCCGAGAAGCTCACCCAGCTGACCGACAAGGAAAAGGAACTGGTGGAGAGCTACTGCCGTGACATCGAGGGCCCGCGCTATGAGGCCACCGTCCGTCTCTTCAGCCAGATTATGTTCATCGCTCCGCAGATCAGACTGTCAGAGGAACAGGCCAAGGCTGGAGGCAAGTCGTACACCTACTACTACACGGTGGAATCCTCCCTGCCCATGATCAAAAGCGGTCACGCGTCAGAACTGTCGGTCGTATTCAACCATCCGGAGTTAGACGACTTCACCGGAAGAGCCTACGACGAGACCTTCTGCAAGACCATGCGCCGCATGTGGGTGCAGTTCGCCAAGACTGGCAATCCGTCGCTCACGGCTGACATGTCTCCCGACGGCAAGGCCAAGGAGTGGCCTCTCTACAACACGGAGGATAAACAGGTGATGGTGCTCGACGAGCAGGACATCCATCCGGCCCGAGAGTCAGAGCTGAAGATTGTTGACTGGGAGAGAAGCTACTTCCTGACCAACTATTATATGCCTTAACAGGTTTAAGACAAAACAGTTATCGGGCGGAACCTATTATTTTCAAATAGGTTCCGCCCGAAATGTTTGTCTATGTCAGCAGATTTTTGTACCTTTCTTCTATTAAACCGTAAATTAGTTACCTTCTTTGATGCGCCTCAGATAATGGGTACTCACATTGTCATCGCTGCGGCTCACTATCATTTCAATCTTGTCATTGGCCCTGTTGGTTGTCACAGGGAATGTGTCCAACAAATCCTCTTCGATGTCTTTCCGCAGTTCTTCCTTCAGTTTCTTTACATTGATGTATCTGGCAATCAGGCTCCTTACAGAGTCGCGCATCTCCGGTCTATATGAAATATGCGTCGTGTCCATTTGGACTTCTGCCGAGTTGGGATTGCACATCATGAACAGCGTGTCGTCCTTGAGTCTCCACGTTCCGTTATATTCATGGGTGACAATGATTTCACCATTCCATACCGGATAGGGTATATGGGCTATTCGCTTTTTGCAGAACGAGTCATTCTCCAGGAATTCATAGTAATTGTCTTCCGTGCCGTCCAACTTCTGTTCCCATTGTCCTATCAAGTCACGCTTGCTGACTGAGCTGCCACTCCGCTGGCTGTTCTTGATATATTCAGCCAGCTCCTCGTCGCTGATGTTCATGATGAACTTGTTGCGGTCGCTGATATCCCTCCATTTTTGTGCATATTCTCGGTATACCATTGTTCGGGTTGTAGAAAAGTCGATGCAATACTTCACTCTGGGTTCCTTCAACTTCTCTTTCAGTACGGCTGCAGGGTCAACAAAGTAGGTGTCTGATGTGGCGTTTATCCTCATCTGGCAATATTCCTGATAGGATATAGGTGGCAGGAACACCGGATCGGTCTTCAATGCGTTTACAAGTTCACGTCTTTCACGATAGAATCGCTCCATATTGTCAATGAAGGCCATGTTGTCGAGATTGCCCCAGATTTCCTGGCTGCTTTTGAAAATATTCTCCTTGGCATCATCGAAGTAGGAATGGTCGCTGGAGTATTCAGTCAGCATATCCTTCGCCAGTTTAAGCGTATCCTCAGGCAGTGACTCTATCTGATCCAGATGCGCCAGGACATACTGGATTGCATCATTGCATTTCTCCTCATCCTTGGCCATCTCCTCCATTTTCTTGACGCACACGTCGATATCGTGAATCACCATCATAGCCGTCTGCCGCTGGATGTCGGCCTGCATCTTGCTGTCGACCAGTGCCGACGTTCCGAACGTCAGCAAAATAGATATCGTAGTGCCCAATACACTGGTGAGAAATCCCTTCCCCCAGGGGCTCAGTATCTTGTTGTTCTTGAAATGAATCATACCTTCTGTATCCTTTGACAAGTAATTTTGCTACAAATATACGGGTTATCTTTGTATTTTATGCGAAACAGGAGGGATTTTTGAGCTTGTTTATGGAGTTTTAACATGCGAGTGGGAACAGGCTCACGAAGGGTATATCCTTCGTGAGCCTTGACAGGTTTTGATGTTCTGCGACTGATCAGAAGCCGTAGCACTTGGTCAGGTAAAGGAGAGGCGTATACCACAGGTGACTTAACGTAACGGCACCCAGGAAGGCCGCCGTCCATCGCCGCAAGCGTACAGACGATCTGACGTCAGGAGCAATGGCATTGGCACGACGGAACAGCAGGTAGCAGCTGGCAATCAGGCTCAACACGGCCACACCCGCGTAAAACATCAGATAGAGTATATCTTCCCTTATATAATGGTCGTACATCATCGTTCTTGATTGACAGTGCGCATGTTGATGCGATGGGTGACAAAGAGAACGAAGACTGTCAACAAAACT
>CAMHAM010000008.1 GCA_946183415.1 uncultured Prevotella sp. | reverse complement strand
TCCCTGAGACCAAGGGTAAGACACTGGAGGACATGAGTAAGCTTTGGAAAAAGAATTAATTAAATATTATGACCATTATGAAGAAAATATTAGTAGCAGAAGACAATGACAGTAACTATATCTTGATGTCATACATCTTGAAGAAGTACTATGAGTATGATCGTGCTAAGAACGGTCAGGAGGCTGTCGAGAAAGTGATGAGTGGTAATTACGATCTGGTTTTGATGGACATCAAGATGCCTATCATGGACGGTCTGGAGGCTACACGCCAAATCAGGGCTAATGGACAAACACTGCCTATTGTCGCACTGACAGCCAACGCCTTCGACAGTGACCGTACTTTGGCGGAGGAGGCTGGATGCAATGACTTTCTTGCCAAGCCTGTGAGCAGTGAGGCCTGTCTGAAAGCCATCAAGAAATTTTTGGGAGAATAGAGAATAGCCCCTCAGGCTAATTCCAGGTCGAATGCCTGCCGTAGTTTCTCTACGGCAGGATTTTTTTTGCTCAGCAGCTCGAACTGTTCGCGGCGGGACAGGACTTTTATACGTTCCTGATGCTCGGCAATGCGAATGGAAAGGGAAATCTTGGTATTGTGGAGATAGATTTGAAGTGTCTTGGTGATGCTTTTATGGATATCTTCCATCTCCTTTTTGATGAGATCGTTGTCGACAATGACCTCCACATTGGGGAAATCGGTAATGACGGGGTTCATGTTCTTCATGCGGGTGGCAATGCCACTGAGTTTCTGTGGCATACGGTTGCACATAGACATCCACTGGAACTCGAGGTCGGTCTGCGAGAAGGTGGCATCGGTCTCATTGTCCTGTTCCTTGGGTACTGCGATGGTGCCTGGGATGATCTGCATGTTAATCTTCTTGTTCTGAGAACTGAGATTGTTCCATGAGAATCCCAGTCCGCCGAGTTTCACAGCAGGAGCTGGACTGACAGGATTGGCAGGTTTAATCTGACTGTCATGACTGGTCTTTGGTGCTTGGCCCGACATGTTTGTCTGGCTTGGCGATGCTTTGGTCTGGGCGGCGGCTACCTGTGGGGCCGCTGTCGTGCGCTGAGACTGCTGCATCAATTGCTTAAACAGGGATTTTAATCTTCTGGGGCGGCGCCCCGCGCTGGCATCAGCATCGTCGGGTTGCGTGATCTGTGCAACCTCGATGAGTGTGAGTTCTACCAACAGGCGTTTGTTGGACGACTGGCGATAGTTGATGTCGCACTGGTTCATCAGTTTGAGAGCCTGATAGAGGAAGGGCGTCGGGCATTTCTTGGCCTGCTCCTGATAGTCGTGACGCTGCTGGTCGCTCACTTCGAGCAGGGGCAGTGTCTGCTCGTCCTTTGCCATGAGCACGTTGCGTACGTGTTTGGCCAGTCCCTGGATGAGCAGTCCGCCGTCGAAGCCCTTGTTGATGACCTTGTTGAGAAGCACCATGATGTCGCTGACCTTGTTTTCCAGACTCAGGTCGATAATCTGGAAATAATTATTGGAGTCGAGCACGTTCAGGTCCTCAATCACCTTGTCGTATGTGATGTTGCCTTGGCAGAACGAGGCTGCCTGGTCGAAGATGGAGAGGGCGTCGCGCATACCGCCATCGGCCTTCTCGGCAATGACACCGAGAGCCTCTTTCTCGTAGGTGATACCTTCCTGCTCTGCCACATGCATCAGATGGTCGACGGTGTTGCGGATGGTCATGCGCTCGAAATCGTAGATCTGGCAACGGCTGAGGATGGTGGGGAGAATCTTGTGCTTCTCGGTGGTGGCGAGAATGAAGATCACATGTGCTGGCGGCTCCTCAAGAGTCTTCAGAAATGCATTGAAGGCTGCGGTGGAGAGCATGTGAACCTCGTCGATGATGAACACCTTGTAGCGGCCTAACTGTGGCGGGATGCGTGTCTGCTCCATGAGCGTCTTGATATGCTCCACGGAGTTGTTGCTGGCAGCGTCGAGCTCGAAGATGTTGAGGGAGCGCTGCTCGTTAAACGACTGGCACGACTCGCACGCATTACAAGCCTCGCCATCTTCCGTCGGGTTCTGACAATTGATGGCTTTGGCGAAGATACGGGCACAAGTGGTCTTTCCCACGCCTCTGGGACCGCAGAAGAGGTAGGCATGTGCCAGCTTCCCGCTCTTCACCGCGTTCTTCAGTGTCGTGGTCAGCGCCGCTTGTCCCACGACGGTGTCGAAGGTCAGCGGACGGTATTTCCTTGCTGAAACGATGTATTCCATACTTGTCTTTTAGATGAATTGTGGTGCAAAGATACAAAATAATTGAGAATAAATAATTAAGAATTAAGAGTTTTTTGTAACTTTGCAGCCAAATAGGTGAATTATGAAGGTATTGACAAGTATTAAGGGTTTTGCGCTCCGCGTCTGGCGCTCACAGCTGTTCAAATATTCTGTGGTGTGTATCATCGGTGTGCTCATCGTGGGCTTCCTCGATGAGAGCAGTTTCTATAGCCATTTTAAGAATATGGAGCGCATCGATGAGTTGGCCAAGGAGACGGAGCGCTATCAGAAGGAGTTTGAGCGCGATCAGGCCCAGATACGTGAACTCGACAGAAACCCGAAGGCAATCGAGAAGATTGCCCGCGAGCGTTACTTCATGAAAGAGGATAATGAGGATATCTTTATCCTGAGCGACGACGATCGTGATGCAAAACCAATCGTAAAGACTGATGAGACAGCTGAGTAAGGTTCAGAGTTGGGTGCTCGTATTGGGAGCACTGCTGATGGTGGTAGGAGCCGGCACCTCGCTGTTGGGGTGGGGTGGTTCACCTTATATATATAGTATAGGAGCCGTCGGTTTCGTGTCGATGCAACTTCAGCAGCGTTATGAAGGTACGAATTTCACCATCCGTCGCCTGCGCCGTATCATGATTCTGAGTGATGTGTGCTTCCTTCTGGCAGCTGTGCTGATGTTTGCCAATATGGGAAATGTGTTCGGTCTGAGCCAAATCACCTATGTTGAATATATATACAATAAGTGGGTGATTGCCCTGCTGATTGCAGCCGTGTTACAACTCTATTCTACCCATAGAATCGGTCATGAACTCGAGAAAGAGGCAAAAAAACTATAAAAGATTGCGCATTTGTTTTAAAATGCGCAAATTTTTTTTTATTCTTCAATATATCGTTGTATTTTTGCCGGACGAAACGAATTATTTATGAATAAGATTGTATACGCATTTGTAATCATAGCAACACTCACATCGTGTGCAGAGTCGTATTCGATTCAAGGCTCATCGTCTGTGTCGTCTCTTGATGGCAGCAAACTTTATCTGAAGACGGTGAAAGACCAGGAACTGAAAAACATTGACTCGTGCGATGTAGTGCATGGAAAATTCCGCTTTGCAGGTCTGCTTGACACTGTAAAGCTGGCAAATCTGTATATGGACGACCAACCGCTGATGATGCCAGTCGTCATCGAGCAGGGTGAAATAGAAATCCACATCGATAATACCAGTCGTACTGTCAGCGGATCGCCGTTGAATGACAAGCTCTATCATTTCATCAATCGTCATAATCAGATTGGTAATGAGATGAATGAACTGGCCCATAAACAGAGTCAGATGCTGCTCGATGGCATCGATGAGAATACCATCAATCGTCAGCTCACCATCGAGGCCGCCCGTCTCACCCAGCAGGAAGATAGTTTGGTGACGAACTTCATCGTAGAGAATTTCGACAACATACTGGGGCCTGGCGTCTTTATGATGGTCACCAGTGGCTATCAGTATCCTGTGCTCACCCCGCAGATTGAGGACATCATGAGTAAGGCGACGAAGAAGTTCAAGGATGATCCCTATGTGAAGGAATACTATAGGACAGCGCAGGAAATCCAAGCCCGCCAGAACGGACTGATTGATGACAGTCAGCCACAGACTGCGACGCAGCCTGCACCGGAGCCCGAAACTCAGGCCACCCCTGACTCCCTGCAAGTGCCGTCACTCAATCTGCCACAGGAATGAAGACCCTGATACAAGGCGGAACACTCGTCAACGAAGGACAGTCCTTCGAGGGCTCCATCATCGTAGAGGATGGACAGATTTCGCTAATTTTACAAGGACATACGACTCCCGAAGCATCTTTCGATGAAATAATCGATGCTTCGGGATGTTTCGTTTTACCTGGTATCATCGACGATCATGTGCATTTCCGTGAGCCTGGTCTGACGGAGAAAGCTGATATCGACACCGAGAGTCGTGCGGCAGCAGCAGGTGGTGTGACCACCTATTTCGATATGCCCAACACCGTGCCGCAGACAACGACTATCGAAGCACTGGAGGAGAAGCAGGCTTTGGCTCGCGAGAAGAGTCATGTAAACTATGCTTTCTTCTTTGGCGCCACGAATAGCAATACGGAGCTCTTTGCTCAGCTCGATCCTCATCGGGTTCCTGGTATCAAACTGTTCATGGGTTCTTCGACGGGGAATATGCTTGTTGATCGTCGTGAGGTGCTCGAGCGTATCTTCTCGACATCACCGTTGCCCATCATGACCCATTGTGAGGATACAGCTATTATCAACCGCAATATGGCTGAGGCCAAACAGAAGTACGGTGATGATCCTAAGGTGACTCATCATCCTGAGATCCGCAGTGAGGAGGCTTGTTATGAGAGCACCCGACTGGCGGTGGAACTGGCCATGCAGTATGGCGCCCGTCTGCATGTGGCCCATCTGACGACGGAAAAGGAATTACAGTTGTTTGGCAACGATACTCATATTACCGCTGAGGCCACAGTATCCCATCTGTATTTCTGCGACAGGGATTATAACGCACTGGGTACCCGTATCAAGTGTAACCCTGCCATCAAGACGCAGCGCGACCGTGATGCCTTGCGCGAAGCACTTAACGACGGACGAATCACGGTCGTTGGTACTGATCATGCGCCTCATCTGCTCTCACAGAAGGAGGGCGGCTGTGCAAGGGCAGCCAGTGGCATGCCGATGATTCAGTTCTCACTGGTGACGATGCTCGAACTTGTGGATCAAGGTGTGCTCACCATCGAACGTCTTGTGGAGCTGATGTGCCATAATCCAGCCCGTCTCTTCGAAGTGAGTCAGCGTGGTTACCTCCGTGAGGGTTATCAGGCTGATATCGTACTGGTTCGCCCTGGTGCTGGTTGGATGGTGACAAAGGATGTGATTCTGAGCCGTTGCGGATGGAGTCCGATGGAGAATCACATGTACCTCTGGCGCGTGGAGCGGACGATCTGTAATGGACACACCGTTTATCAGCAGGGTAGGGTGGATACCAGTTACATCGGTCAATCCGTTTACTTCCGCTAACTCTTCACTTTTCACTCTTCACTTTGAAACTCACCTACGATATCTCAGCGTTGACGCCTTACATCAACTGGCCGTACTTCTTCTTCGCCTGGCAGGTGAAGGAGCAGACGGAGAAGGATCGTCTGCGTGAGGAAGCCTTACGATTGTTGGAAGAACTCGAAGGGCGATATCGTGCATACGCGCTCTTTGAACTCTTCGAAGCTTATTCAGACGGGGATGATATTGTTGTGTGTCGAGGAACGAGAATACCTTGCCTGCGCCAGCAGCAAGGCAAACCGCCCTACCTTTGTCTCGCTGATTTTATTTACCCTAAAGAGATATCTCCTTCCTCCTTCCTCGTTCCTCCTTCCTCGAAAATAGGAGTTTTCGCCACGACTGTGGATATGGGACTTGAGACGGATTTCGCGAAGGATGACTATCAGAAGATGCTGGTTCAACTCTTAGCCGATCGTCTGGCTGAGGCTGCTGCCGAACGCATTCATGAACAAGTGAGAAAAGAGTTTTGGGGTTATGCCAAAGATGAGCAGTTGACCATACCTGAGATGCTGATTGAAAAATTCCAGGGCATCCGTCCGGCTGTGGGTTATCCTTCTCTGCCCGATGCCAGTCTGAACTTCATTCTCGATGATTTGCTTGATATGAAACAGATTGGTATCCGACTGACTGAGAGTGGTGCCATGAAACCGCATGCCAGTGTCAGTGGTCTGATGTTGGCTCACCCTAAAGCACATTATTTCTCTATAGGAAAAATAGGAGAAGACCAACTTGGCGATTATGCGCGCCGTCGTGGTCTTCCCATAGAAGTATGCCGCAAGTTCCTGGCGGCTAATCTCTGATTATTTCTCAAGTGGCTTGCCTGACATCAGGAGCTCTACTAGCGGACGATCCTTATAGGTATGGCGCTGCTGGTCCCAGAAACCGAAGTCGGCATCGTAGCACCAAGTGGTCCAGGCGATGTTAAACTCGTCGAATACCGTCAGCATGTCGCGTGTCCAGTTATAGGCCAACTCACGGTCAACGGGCTCGTAGACACCCCACTCACCACAGAACAATTGCAAGCCGTATTTCTTCGCAGCCTCGATGGCATCCTTGAACTGCTCACGTATCTTGTTGATATCCCACACCTGCTCGGTATACTGCTTCAGTTCGGGCTTGATCTCATCGGGGGCGGCATCGTAATCCTCCTTTGTCACGAGCACGCCTGGATAATGTACCTTGCCTTTATAATATCTGCCGATGGGTGCCCACCATGCACCGTAGTGCGTGAGAATCATCGGGTTGTAGTAGTGGAAAGAGAGCACGATGTTCTTGTCGCCCTCGGGCACCTTCAGATACTTCATCGTCTCGTGACCCTGCCAACGGTTTGATCCGATGACGAGTGTGCGCTGAGCCTCTCTCGAGCGGAGGGCTTTATGTACCTTAGCCACTAACTGGTTCCACTGCTCGTGCTCATCAGCCACGGGCTCGTTCATAAACTCATAGGCCACCCAGTCGCAACTGCGATCTTTCAGGAAGTCTGAGAGCTGGTACCACAGGTTGATCAGATCCTGCTGCGCCTTCTCTGAGGTGAAGAGGGTGTTCGCATTTTGTCCGTCTTCGTTGACGGCATTGAAATAGTGCGAACGGATGATGTGGAGGTCTACGATGGCGCGGAGGTTGTGCTTGAGGCTCCAGTCAAGTGCGTTCTTCAGCAAGTCCCAGGCCTCAGGCAGTTTGTTACCCTGCTCATCCCAGAACTGTACCTCGTCGATGGGAATACGTACGAAGTCGAATCCCAGTTCTTCAAGACGCGCAAAGTCGTCTTCCTGAATGTGAAGTCGCCTTGCCTCACCACGCTGCTCTGACTGTGACAGCCAGTGACTGATGTTTGTACCGCGCTTGATGCGGAAGTTATTCACTTTTCCTGCCTGTGCGAAACAAGCTGTGGAAATGAACAATGCCACAAGGATCATGGCCAGTTTAAAGCTATTCTTTCTCATAATCTTTAGGGTTTAAGTTATTCTGTGTTATTTTGCCCTGAGTGTCAGGACTACAATCTCGCCAGTAGCACCCAGGCGGAAAGGAATCAGTCCGCCGAGACCTGCTGTGACGAATAGTTTCTGTCGTCCTTCTTCATACCATCCCCAGAACTCCTTGCCAGATAACGACATCGGACACCAACCGAAGATGTTGAACTGCATGGCGTGGGTATGGCCGCTGAGCGTCAGTTGGGCTCTGCCGTCGGGAATGATCTTACGGCGCCAGGCTGAGGGGTCGTGCTCGAGCATCAGGATGAAACTGCCGTCGGGTACATCCTCTAATGTCTTGGTGATATCACCTTTCTGAGGAAAATGCTTACCGTCGCCGTCGTTCTCCATACCCGCCAGGATGAAACTGGCTGTGTCGCGCTTGATGGTGCAGTGATCATTCAGCAACATCGTCCAGCCCATCTGTCGCTGAAGCGATATGATCTCCTTGCAGTTAGCTGCCTTCACAGCCTCGTCGCATCCCAGATAGTTGGCATAGTCGTGGTTGCCGAGCACGGAGTAGACACCATCCTTGGCCTTGAGTGAAGCCAGCACCTCACGATGGGGATAGAGCTCCGAAGGTTGGATATTCTGCAGGTCGCCAGTGAAGACGATCAAATCGGGATTCTGAGCATTGATGCTATCGATGGCATTTTTCAGCACGTCGCTGTTGTGCTGCTGGTAACTGCCCACATGGGCATCAGAGAAGAGTACAATCTTATAACCGTCGAAGGCTTTGGGTAATTCGGAAGAGGCATATTCTATGTGGTTCACCTCAAACTTGTTGAATCCGAAGGACGAGCCCCAGCCAACCATCCCCCAGATGAGTGGAATGCTGGCAATGCCCGCCAGATTACCGTAGTTCTTGGCGGGGCGTAACAGTTGTTCCGGACTTTTGAATTTGCGCACGAGTTTGGAACACCCCTTGCCTATCAGCGAACAGAGAATGAATGTCCACTGTGGAATGATGATGAAGCCTAACAGCAACAGGAAGGCGTAAAGCACGAAGATGTGGTCGTTGCCTGGGATGAAGTCGCGCCCCATCGCCAGATAGATTGCATAAGCCACCATCGCCACACAGGGCACATATAGTAACAAGCGCTTCCACCATACTTTCTTCTGGCGGAAATACCTTAGGTCTATATATAAATAAGGTAGAACGAGAAGTAATAGGAATAAAATGATGTTTCTTGCAATCATTGGTCTGGGTTTTCTACATATCCTTGGTATTCGGGTGTGAGTGCCGACATCACCGACTCATAGGCTTGGCGCATGGTAGCATCTACATTCTCAGGTCCCTGTCCTACAGGGTAGATGGGCTGATGGATGGTCAGTGACAGCGGATGCCAGTCGATGAGATTGATAAATCCTCTCGTGCGTGGCAGTACGTCGAACGAGCCGTTGATGGTCAGCGGCACAACGGGCAGCTGCAATTCGTTAGCCAGAGCAAAGGCGCCTTTCCTGAACTTACCCATGTGCCCTGTAAACGAGCGGGCTCCCTCGGGGAACACCGTCACACTGTAGCCCTCCTTCAGAATCTCACGGGCAGTCTCATAGGTCTTCTGAATCTTCTTCGGACCACGCTTGTCTACAAATATCTGGTGCGACTTCCTGCAGGCATAGCCCACAAAGGGAATCTTGCCAAGCTGGTATTTCATCATCCACTTGAAGTTACGGCCAAGATAGCCATAGATCAGAAAGACGTCGAAGATGCCTTGATGATTGGCCACAAACACATAGCTCTGGTCACTTTCCAGATGCTCGCTCCCCTCCACTTTCACAGGCAGCAGGAAAGCCCGCATGATGACCTTTGCCCACCAGCGTCCAGGATAGTAACCCCAGTAGTGACCGTTGCCGATGGTGGTTCCGATGCCCACCTCGAATGCGGTGATAATCGTGATAATGATCATCACGGGGAAAGCAATAAAAATCTGATAGATCTTATAGAGAATATTCACAGTCTTAAAATATGTTCTGATGTTATTATGTCTGCAAAAAATCTTATGTCTGGATCTTCGGGTATTTTCTCGTCCAACCGTCCCAGCGGAGCCGTATCACACCGAAAAACGCCTCACCGAAGATACCGCCCGACATCTTGCTGGTGCCTTCCTTACGGTTCACGAAAATCACACTCACCTCCTTGATCTTAAAGCCGATCTTGTGAGCCGTGTATTTCATCTCTATCTGGAAACCATAGCCCTTAAAGCGTATCTTGTCCAGTTCGATGGTCTTCAGCACCCGACGCTTGTAGCAGACGAAACCTGCAGTTGTGTCGTGAACCTTGAATCCTGTGATGCACTTCACGTATTTCGAGGCGAAATAGCTCATGAGTACTCTGCCGATGGGCCAGTTCACCACGTTGACACCTGATACATAGCGTGAGCCAATGGCCATGTCGTAACCCTCGTCGTGACAGGCGCCATAGAGTCGTGGCAGATCGTTGGGGTCATGGCTGAAGTCGGCATCCATCTCGAAGATATATTCATAATCGTGTGCCAGAGACCACTTGAATCCTTCGATGTAGGCTGTGCCCAGTCCCAGTTTGCCTGAGCGTTCATGGATAAACAGACGATCACCAAATTCGTTGGCCATCAGGACTTTCACGATACCAGCTGTGCCATCGGGCGATCCGTCGTCGATGACGAGAATGTGGAAACACTTTGAGAGGGCAAATATCGCACGTATAATCTTTTCGATATTCTCCTTCTCGTTATAGGTAGGTATGATGACAATACTGTCGCTCGAATGCATAATCTCAGTTATTACGCTGCAAAATTAATAAAAAATCTGCGATAATCTGTTTATTCTGTAGCTTTTTTTGTAATTTTGCACACAATTCGCGATGAATATACAAGAATTAGTAAAATTATACGCACAGTTGCCGCAGGTGTCGGCACTGGCAAAGGAGTTAGGGAAATCTTCGGATAGCACGATTTTCCTCGATGGTTTGTTGGGCTCCAGTGCCCCGATGTTCTTTAGCAGTCTGGCCACCAAGTGCCCTTGCCGCCTGTTGTTTATCCTTCAGGATGCTGAAGAGGCTGGTTATTTCTACCACGATTTGGTGCAGTTGATGGGCAGTCGTGATGTGCTTTTCTTCCCCAGCAGTTATCGCCGTGCTGTGAAGTATGCCCAGCGCGATGCTGCCTCAGAGATCCTTCGCACAGAAGTCCTCACACAGCTCAGCGCCTCTCCCTCCACCCCCATCCCTCCACACTCCTCCCTCCACACTCCTCCCTCCTCGATTTATATCGTGACTTATCCGGAAGCATTGGCCGAGATGGTAGTGTCGAAGCAGACACTCGACACAAGGACGCTTGTGCTTGAAAAAGACCAGACCATCGCTATATCAGATATTGAGAAGACGTTGCGCAGTTTTGGTTTCAAGGAAGTGGATTATGTCTATGAACCCGGACAGTTTGCCCTTCGTGGTTCCATCCTCGACGTCTATTCCTATAGTTGTGAATATCCCTACCGTGTCGACTTCTTTGGCGATGATATCGACTCCATCCGTACGTTCGAGGTGGAGGATCAGCTCTCCAAAGACCAGCGTGAGCGCATCGAGATTGTACCCGAACTGGCTGTGACGGCTGAAGAGAAAGAACCTTTCCTTTCGTTTGTACCTAAGGATGTGGTGCTGGTCACGAAGGATTTCCTCTATGTGCGCGATGCCATCGACCGCACCTATCAGGAAGGCTTCTCTGCCCAGGCGAAGATGGAACAGATGGAACAGGCTACGGAGATGGAGCAGCGCGAGATTGAGCGCCAGCTGCAGAAGGAGTCACAACTCATTACGGGTGTACAGTTCATGAACGATGCCGAGACCTTCCGTCGTATCGACTTCGGCCACCGCCCCACGACTTCTCACTCTTCACTTTCCACGCTTCACTTCAATATCTCCGTCCAGCCGTTGTTCCACAAGAACTTCGACTTGCTCACGAAGTCGTTCGAAGACTATCTGCTGCAGGGGTATCAGATCTTTATCCTTGCCGATAGCCAGAAGCAAAACGAACGTTTGCGCGAAATCCTCGAAGCCAACATATCTCCCTCCACCCTCCACACTCCACCCTCCTCACTCCTCACTCCTCCCTCCACACTCCTCCCTCCTCGCTCCTCGATCTTCACCCCTGTCCAAAACACCCTTCATGAGGGCTTTGCCGACGACGATCTGCGCATCTGTTTCTTTACCGATCATCAGATCTTCGACCGTTTCCATAAGTATAACCTCAAGAGCGACAAGGCCCGTAGCGGTAAGATGGCGCTCACCCTGAAGGAAATTCAACAGTTTGAGATTGGCGACTTTGTGGTTCATGTCGATCATGGTGTCGGAAAGTTCGGTGGTTTGGTCCGTATGCCCGTTACCAATGCGAAGGGCGAGGAGACCTATCAGGAGATGATCAAGATCCTCTACCAGCATGGCGACAGTATCTACGTCTCTATCCATTCTTTATATAAGGTGTCGAAGTACAAGTCGCAGGATGGTGGCGAGGGACCTCGTCTCTCTACGTTGGGTACTGGCCAGTGGGAACGACTGAAGGAGCGCACTAAGAAACATATCAAGGACATCGCCCGCGATCTCATCAAGCTCTATGCCAAGCGCCGTCGCGAGAAGGGCTTCGCCTTTAGCCACGACAGCTATCTGCAACATGAACTCGAGGCCAGTTTCCTCTATGAGGACACGCCTGATCAGTTGAAGGCCACGCAGGATGTGAAGGCTGACATGGAGATGGCCAAGCCGATGGACCGCTTGGTCTGTGGTGATGTGGGGTTCGGCAAGACCGAGGTGGCTGTGCGCGCTGCGTTCAAGGCTGCTACCGATGGTAAACAGGTGGCTGTGCTCGTGCCTACGACGGTACTTGCCTATCAGCATTTCCGTACCTTTACCAGTCGTCTGAAGGATATGCCTGTGCGGGTGGATTATCTGACGCGTGCCCGCAGTGCCAAACAGACCACTGCGCTGCTGAAAGATCTGGCCGACGGAAAGATAGATATTATAATAGGTACGCATAAACTCATCGGCAAAACGGTGAAGTTTAAGGACCTCGGTCTGCTCATCATCGATGAGGAACAAAAATTCGGTGTCTCTACGAAAGAGAAACTGCGCCAGCTGAAGTCGAATGTGGATACACTGACGATGTCGGCAACGCCTATACCTCGTACCCTCCAGTTTTCGCTCGTCGGGGCCCGTGACCTTAGTGTCATTCAGACACCGCCTCCCAACCGCTATCCCATTCAGACTGAGATACATACTTTCGGTGCAGAGATTATCACTGACGCCATCAACTTCGAGATGTCACGCAATGGGCAGGTCTATTTTGTCAACAACCGTATCAGTCAGTTGCAGGAGATTGCTGATATGATCCATAAGTATATCCCTGATGCCCGTGTGGCTATCGGACATGGACAGATGAAGCCCGAAGAACTCGAACAGATTATTCTCGACTTCTCCAACTACGACTATGATGTGCTGCTCTCTACGACGATTGTCGAGAACGGCATCGATATACCCAATGCCAACACCATCATCATCAATGGTGCCCATAACTTCGGACTCTCGGACCTTCACCAGATGCGAGGACGCGTGGGACGTGGCAACCGCAAGGCTTTCTGTTATCTGCTGGCACCTCCGCTTGCTGCTCTTCCTGTTGATAGCCGTCGTCGTCTCGAAGCCCTTGAGAATTTCTCTGATCTTGGCTCAGGCATCAATATCGCCATGCAGGATCTCGACATCCGAGGGGCTGGCAATCTGTTGGGTTCCGAGCAGAGCGGCTTCATCTCCGATCTCGGCTACGAAACCTACCAGAAGATTCTCAACCAGGCTATGGCGGAGTTGAAGAATGAGATGGATTTTTCGGAAGAAGGTAAGAGGAAAGAGAATACTCCTGCCTCAGACAAATCTCCTTCCTCCTTCCTCCTTCCTCCTTCCTCAGCTTGGGTCGACGATTGCGCCCTGGAATCCGATATCGAGATGTACTTCCCCGATCAGTATGTGCCCAGCGACTCTGAGCGCATGCTGCTCTATCGTGAGCTCGACAATCTGGCTGGCAGCAACCATCTCGACAATGATCTTGAGGCCTATCGCAGACGCTTGGTCGATCGTTTTGGTGCTATCCCCGATGTGGGCGAGGAACTGATCAATGTGGTGCCCCTCCGAGTACTGGGCAAACAGCTGGGCATCGAGAAACTCATGTTGAAACAGGGAAAGATGTTCCTCTATTTCGTCAGCAATTCCGATAGTCCCTATTTCCAAAGCGAAGCCTTTGGTCGTATCCTCGACTATGTGTCGCGCCATCCCCGTCAGTGCAACTTCCGTGAGGCCAACGGCAAACGCTCTGTGGTCATCTCTTCTGTGCCTTCTGTTGCTTTAGCTCTGACAATTTGTCGTGAGATTGCGACAGATTGACACGAAAATTCCTATTGGCATTTTACTTGCATGTTATCGTGTGAAAGCCGAAAGGTAATCACTAAAAAAGATAACATGTATAACCATTTAAAGATAGAATTAGGAGGTAAAGATTATGATGCCAGTAATGAGAAGTAACAGTTGGATTCCCAGTGTATTCAATGATTTGTTTGATACAGATTTTATGCCGAAGGCAAACTGCACGGCTCCCGCTATCAATGTGAAAGAAAGTGACAAGGCCTATACCGTAGAGTTGGCTGCACCGGGCATGAAAAAGGAGGACTTCAATGTGCATATCAATGATGAGGGTAACCTGATCATCAAGATGGAGAGCAAGAACGAGAAGAAGGATGAGGACAAGAACACCCGCTATCTGCGTCGTGAGTTCTCTTACTCAAAGTTCGAGCAGACGCTGATTCTGCCTGACGATGTAAAGAAGGAGGACATCTCAGCCAAGGTCGAGCATGGTGTTCTCACCGTAGAGCTCCCGAAGATCGTCGAAGAGAAAGTCAAGGTATCGCGCCAGATTGACATCGCATAAGTTGAAAGTTTTTTGGGTTGGTTTAATTCAGAGCGGATGTGTCCCCAATGCGACACATCCGCTCTTTATCTCTCCTTCACCCAATACACCATGCCGAAGGCTTTGCGGTCGCTCTCGAACTTGTATTCGGGGCGATTGAGGAAGTTGCCGATTTTGATGTAGGCACCCTCGTCTTCTGTGTAGGCACTCTTGAAGACTTTCTTCAATCGGGCTGATATGTCCTTGAGCGTCATCCACTTGCCGCCGTCTGGGTTGGCCTCTGAGGTGCCTGTAGGCTTCTCATAGAGTGAAAGCAGTTGCTCACCCAGCTGACTCAGCTTCTGATAACGGAGGTTATGTTCCATTAGGGCATGCTCTTCTTCGCGAGTCAGATGGTAACGAAGCCGTTGCTGCGATACCTCGTACTCCAGTTGCGCATAGAGCTGAGGATAGTCGATGGGTGTCTCGAAATCGATGTCACCCTCCACGTTCACACAGATGAACCGTCGGCTGCCACTGGGATCCGTTAGTGGCGTACTCTCATTGGTGGTGCCGATGAACGAGGCATAGCGGCGATGGCTCGAATAGGCCTTGCCGTAGGGCGGGCGATACTTCAGATCGGAGGTCGATACGAGATACTTCAGCACAATCTGCTGCCGCTGGGTGATCTTGTCGAACTCGTCGAGATTGATCAGCGCGAAGGATGTCAGTCCCAGATTCAGGTCGTGCTCGTTCTTGAAGTTGATGCGGTCGTTGTAATACTCACGCTGGTCTCTGGGCAGCAGGATGCGACAGAACGAGGTCTTGCCACAGCCCTGACGCCCTATAAGAATAGGTACGAGCGCGTTGCCTGTCAGTTGTCCCTTACCTCGCCACATCGCCACCATTGAGCGCATCCAGATATGGAAAAGGTAAGGCCACTCTTTGTAATCAGTCTTGATGCGACGGGCCAATGGCTCCACGCGATCCTTACCGTCCCACTTGGGCAGATGGTCCAGAAAATCCGTCATGGGTTCGTAGAGCTGGATGTCATTGGAGTTCACGTAGCGGTTGATGTCCTTGTCCCAGCACTTCACGCCTTGCGATAGTGCCTTCATCGTGATGGAATTGCGGGCCTCCTCCGTCAGATCCTGATAGCTGAAGCCGTAGCCCGTGCGCAGACGGTATTCCGCTACTCCTCGCATCACGTTCTTGCGCAGTTCGTAGTTGGCATTGAGGAACATGTCCACCTTCATCATCATCAGTGTTTCTGCCGGGATGTGCTTCATCGGGTGGGTGATGTTCTTGCGCTGACGGTATTTCTTCTCGTGCTCATCACGATAGGCATTCTCAAACACCTTCTTCACTACATCGGGCTCACGACCCAGCGAATGACTGAACATCGTAAAACGCTGAGCCACAGCCATCGCGAGCCCTGACTCCTGACAATACCCTGCCAGTCGCGTGAGTATCAGATGCGTGCGGCCTTCCTCCTCAGTGATGCCCACCACGTCGTCGTAGGCCTTCGAGAGGCAATACTCATAGATAAGGTTCATCGCGTGTGAGTTGTCGATGCCAGGCATCAGCCTGTCCTGCTTCTCGGCATAGAGCGTCACAGGCTGCACGGCCTTCGTCACATCAGAGCAATCGGTGTAGAAGGGCTGTGCCGAAGAATTATAGTATAGGTTCGCATCGCAACTGACATAGCAGTCTCTGTCGAGCGTGGGCTCCAGTTTCTCGATGGTTACGCCCAACTGCATGTTGTAGGCCACACGGGCTTTCTCGTAGAGGTTCGTGTGGAAACGGCTGATGTCATCATCGTTTTCAGGCAGTCCGCCATCGAACAGCTCTCCTCGGCAGACGATCTTCACGCTGCGTCCGCTGGCACCAACGAACGTCAGAAGGGTATGGGGAATCTGGGCCGCTCCCTTACGGACGGCTTCAGCCTCCTCGAAACCAGCGAGGTTGTTCACCTCGAGCAGCACCAGTCCGTTGTAGGCTCTCATGATGCGCTGCTTGTTCCTGTTCTCCATCTGCGACGAGAAGCATACCTTGGGGATGTCCTTCGTGTAGAGATGCAGCAGGCCATCCATGGCGTCGTACATCTGGCGCACCTCCACCAACGGATAGACGTCGCGCAGCTGTTTGCACTGCTCGTTGTACGCCTCTTCCTGAATCATCTGTACCACCTCTGGCATCTCCATCTGCCTGAGTGTCATCGTGTTGCGATAGTTCTTGATAAGAGTAATCTTCGTCATTTTCGTTGTAAGCATTATAAACGGCTACAAAGTTACAAATAATATCGATGTTATCCAAATGTTTTTGAAACTTTTTCGTTTGAAAATTGCAATTTGCCTATACATTCCTACATTATCTCTATAAGCTATTGAAAATAAGTAAAATACACAATGTATAGAGGCTATAGCTATACATCGTCTATACACAACTGACGGCATATTGCCCCTGAATCACCCCATATTTGGCTTGAAATATGCGCTTTGGATAAACTTAAATGTGATTGTTTCGCTAGATGTATCACATGTGGAAACATTTTGTTTCCCTAATAGAAACAACTTGTTTCCCTTAATGAAACAATTTGTTTCCATTAAAGAAACAAAACAGAAACATATTGTATTTCAGATGGTTAGATGTAATTGTTGTCTAAAATTGCCTGCTTTTGATGGAAATGATGTATAGATGCATCATACTATATATGCTCTATACATTGTGTAAGTTTTTGGAATTAAGCATGATACATGATTTATGTAGGAATGTATAGTGCTTTTTACTTTTTTTATTGAGAATTGTTTGTTTATCTCCAACAAAATGATTACCTTTGCACCCATGGAAAAGAAAGATACGCAAAAGACCCGCGAAGAGATCTTCGCAGAGAAGGCAGACAACTATGAGGCCTGCTTCAGCACGACTTGTCCGCTTCGTGAGCATTGTCTCCACAGCCTACTCGCCAGTTACAAACCAAAGGAGCGCCTCTATATCACCTGCGTCAACCTTTGCAATCCGCAGATGCAGCGTGAAGGCTGTCCCTTGTTTCGCAAAGACGAGGTCATCCGCATGCCCGTCAAGTTGTCTACGATCTATTACGACATGCCAGGCCGTATGGAACGCGCCATCAAGAACCACCTGATTAATGTCTACTCCCGCAAGCGTTACTACGAATACCACAACGGCACTCGCCCGCTCACCCCTGACGTAGAACGCTATGTCCGTCAGACTCTGAAAAACTACGGTTGGACAGAGGAACCCAGATTCCTCGAGTATGTTGAGGATTACCTGTGGTAGGATGAAGAGTTAACATTACCACAGACTTGCATCTTCCTGTTTTTTCAAGATATACTTATATTTTAAGGTGCGCGCGTATATGGAATCAGTTTTTGTCCACGATATAATCAATTTTGGACGTTTTTTCTTTTTTTCTTAATATTTTCTTGTTTATTTCCCAAAAACTCTTTATCTTTGCAACATCGCTCAGTTAGTCCAGCTATGGGCGGTGGGCGGTCTTATATATGAGAAAGACGTTTTCGAACGTCTGTCGTTGTGACTCACGAACTTCGCAACTCCGTAAAATCACAGCAGGCAGATGACAACCGAAGCGTCTACGTGGAGCGTTTCTATATACCTTATTATATATAGTTCGTTCTGGCGTGGGCTAACTGCGTTGTCTATCCTGTGTGATTTGGGCAATGCGAAGGCCTGTGAGTCCAGGATGGGCAGAGAACAGCACCTACGCCTTTTTTGTATACTAAGGAGAACTAATCTAAAACAAGGTTTGTGAGAGGTGTCACAAGCAAGATGATAAAAGCAGAAATGATAACTAAAATACTATCTTTTGACAAAAATGCTTTCACTCGGTTATCTCTGACTGTTTGGCTGTTGGCTTCTTCTTTAGGTGTGTTTTCTCAGGCATTATCTTCTAAAGAATGGGCTAAGATTCAGAAAAGCGGCGACTATATCATCGGCATGGGTATGAGTGAGTCGATGGATCATGCACGTCAAGTGGCGATGGGTGATCTGGTTGGCAAGATCTCAACAGATGTAGAAACCCGATTCGACTTTGTCCTCACTAATAAAGATGGAAAGAAGTCGAAGGGGCAGATGGAGAAGATAATTAAAACCTATTCCTCCACTAGACTTGATAATGTTAAAGAATATGTAGCCAAAGACCATGGTAAGTATGTGATATATCGTTATATAAGCAATAGCGATTTGGAAAAAATGTTCCAGCGCCGTATCAATATGGCAAAGAAATGGGCAAAGGATGCCATTGATCGCGAAAAAGAAGGCAAAATAGGTGATGCACTTCAAGATTTCTATTGGTCACTGGCTCTTCTTCGTAGTTGTCCAGACGGAGACCTGGAAACAATCACTAAAGATTATGAAGAGCAAAATATGATGATTGATGTTCGTGAGAGAGTAAATAATATCTTGGAGAATGTGAAAGTTAAAGCAGTTTCTTTAGAAAAAGAAGGTCATTCACAACGTTTGTATCTTTCTGTTCTATACAAAGATAAGCCAGTTACTAATTTCAATTACAAGTATACAGACGGAAAGATTTCTTCAGAATTATTCTCGGCAAAGGATGGAGTTGGTGAACTATTAGTGCCTTCTAATGCAAAACTGAAAAAACTCAAGATTAAAGCTGAATACGAATTTCGCGATGAGGCAAACATACAGCCAGAGCTCCGTAGTGTGATAGAATCTTTAGACCCCGTTCCCTTTAGGGCAGCTATGCTAGATGTAGATGCAAGCCAGTGTGTAAATTCTGATAGTAGAGAGTATGCTATGGTCGTATATGAAGGAGAATCTATTCAAAAACCAAGCCCAGCCTTGAAAGGCTTTGCTACAACAGGACAGTCAATACATGTTTATTCTTCGACGATGGATACCATTGAGAAAGGAATAGCTAATAGAGACTATTCTGGCTTGGAACAATATTTCACTTCAGAAGGATGGGATATGTTTTCCAAACTTATAAAATATGGTGATGCTAAACTTCTCAGATCTCCAGAAGTACAATTCACCCCTAACGGCAAAGGAATGGTCTGTCGTAGCTTTCCCATGAGTTTTACATTCGGGGGAAACAAGAGAACCTTTGTTGAAAACGTTGTATTCTATCTTGATGAAAACGGAAAAGTCTGTGAGGTGGCATTTGGATTAGAAAAAACGGCTGTAGATGACATTATGCAACGAGGTCCGTGGAGTGAAGAGGCGCGGATGGTAATGGTTCACTTTCTTGAAACATATAAGACTGCCTATGCCTTGAAACGACTTGATTATATCAGAAGCATTTTCTCCGATGATGCTCTGATAATAACTGGCTCTATCGTGAAAAGCATTGGTCGGAGGGAATTTCCAGTGAGGACGGAATATGTGAAATATACCCGCCAGACAAAGGAACAATATATAAGGAACTTAGAACGATGCTTTATGAGCAATGAGTATATCAATATTCATTTTGCTGACAATAAGATTAGACGTTCAGGTACTTATACCAATATGTACGGTATTCAGATAAATCAAACATATTATTCCTCTACTTATGGAGATACTGGGTATTTATTCCTACTAATTGACTTCTCAAAACCTGGAGAACCGCTAATTCATGTTAGGGCATGGCAACCTGACAATAATCCAAATGTAAGAGACGGACGTTTGAAAATAACTGACTTTACGGGAGAATAACTCAATAACTAAAAATATGATGATTATGGAAAGAAAACTATTTAAGTTTGTGATGGTATTTTTGTTTGGGGGGCTATCCTTAACTGCGAATGCTCAGAAGACAATTGACGTGCTGGATTTCAACAGAGATGATGCGGACTTAACTGCCCGTGCAACAAGTCCAGTACGAGACAATGATGAAGGAAAACTCTGCGCACTCATTCGTGTCGAAACAGCATTAAAGGATATTGAAGTGAAACCTGATATGCTTGGCATCGTAAAGAAGGAAGAACATCCTGGTGAAGTTTGGCTCTATGTCCCCTATGGCGCAAAAAGTCTAAAGTTTTATCACGATGGTTACTATTCTCTTACGTATGAGTATGAGATACCTATCGAAGAAGGTGTGGTCTATAAACTCAAGTTAAAGTATTATGACACGCCTCCCACAGATGTAATAAATACAAAGACCCAATTGTTTGTTCTGACCCATAACCCTGAAGATGCTACAGTCATAATTGACGGTATGGAAGTTCAGACCCAGAATGGGGTCTACGCTTCTATGATGAACAAGGGTGAACATCACTACATAGTTAAGGCTTCACAATACGAAGATAAGGAAGGGGACTTTATTTTAGGAGACCATCAAGTCAATGAGAATGTTAAACTTGAACCATTATTTGGAATGTTTGCATTGTTCACCCTCCCAGATAACAACTTTAACATTTTTGTCAATGGACAATTTTCAGGTACATCGCCTTATAAGAGCGATCAATTAAAACCTGGAAGCTACAAAGTTCATATTGAAAAAAATAAATATTATCCTGTAGACACTATTATACGTTTAAGTAAAGGAGATAGCCAAATTCATACCGTAAGACTTACCTCCAAGGATGATTCGTTATTTTATAACAGGATCCTTGGTGGAAGAAACTTGTCTTTCGGTATTACAGCAGGATATATTGTACCTTTCGTTTCAGCAAGTGCTAGTGGGTCTTTTTCCGGAAGCCCAATCAACTACTCATTAGGTGATTCACGCGAGAATTCAAACTATTCATCTCTGTCAGGATTTACAGCAGGTATGTTTGCTGACATCAGACTATATAAAAACCTTTATTTGATAGCAGGTTTAAACTATACGCTCTACAAATACAAAAACACCTTCAGTAATCCTTTTGAAAACAGAGTTGTATCGTCTAGTTCAAGTGAGGTGAATTATGCCACGGTTTATAATAATAGTTATGAGGAAAAATACACACATCATATGTTAGACCTAACTGTTATGGCTTCCTATAGGTTTGTACTAACAAAGAAGAGCAGTTTACATGTTAATGCAGGCCCTTTCTTACGGTATAACATGTCGGCTAAGATGAATTTCTATGGATCATCAGAATATAGCGGCAATACATATGCCAAGAATATATATGATAATTCCATTTATTTTGATACACCTCTTGGCTCCTTCTCTGGTTCTGATCACGCGTCTGCAGATATTGATTTGTTTAAGAAATGGCAAACATTAACAAAAACGGTAGAGGCAAGTGGAAGTCTAGGATATAGTTGGGACGAAGACAATGTGTTTGAGAAATCACCTTTCAAACGCCTTAATTATGGTTTGAAGTTTGGTTTGACATACGAATTGCGTGGTTTCCAAGTAAGTGCAAATTATGCTATTCAGCTTTCTAATATGGCAAATAACGAGTTTTGGGAAAGCACCCGTATACCTTTGTACTATCAAACAGGTGAAAATGCGATGAGTGGCTACAAACATCGTTTACATTCTTTGGAAATAAATGTTGGCTATGTTCTAAGATATTAAATATATTTAGCTATGAACACGAATTATCAAACAATGGTAAAACTCTTTGCAGTCTTTGCTGTCATTTTATTGATTAGTTGTAATAACGATGAAAACATACCCCAAAACCACAGTGAATCCAGTGAACCTGTGGCTGGGGAGTGGTATATGTATCAGGGCATTTCCGATAATCTTCAAAGGAGAACTTACTTTGAACTCAAAAGGGATGGATCTTATTTGGTTTGCAAAGCTGAAGTAACACGCGAAGGGGCGGTTGATTATGGATCTGGCTCTTATACACTCAATGGCAAATCCATGAAATTGTCATATAAAATGTACGAAACGTCTAAAACAGACGAGTATATTATAAGGTCTGTTGGCAAGTATGATATGCATCTTTTCTTACCTTCTATTCAGCAAGAAGAGATCGATTATCGTATTATTGAGACAAAATACATGAAGGTAGGCGAGATCGCCAATGCTTTAATCAGTGATTCAGAATTTATACCAGATTCTTACAAATCCGATGATGAAAGAGTTGTCGAAGTTGATAAAGGAGGTACCTTTCATGCGCTACGTCAGGGGACAGCTTATATATTGATACATTCATCAATAGGAACTGCAGTTGTAAGAGTTGTTGTTGAGGCAGATACATATATTGAAAATTTTGTAAAGTATATGGGAGAAAACATCAGGATAGCAACAAATGCTTATGGTGTAAATACGTATTATGAGGGACCTTTTGGTAGAGACGACCTAAACCAACGGTGGTATTTCTTAATTGACGATTTAATCAGCGAATTGGTTTTCCTTTATGATCAGGATGGAATTATAAATCATATCATGTTGCAATTGCGTTATTATCAAGATGTGGAACAGGTTAAAAAAGCTTTTTATGATCATTATCTCTATGAGAAAGAAGTTGGTTATCTTTGCCTTTATAGCTCTGAAAAAACAGCTCGAAAGGTACAAATTAAAATAGATGAGGAAACTGGTATCATACATTTTTACTATGCATCTGATTATGATCCGTTTGCAGAAGTAGATAATTTAGTAAAAAAAGTGGCAGCTATGACCATTACGGAATTTGACTCTAATTACGGTATTACAGATGAAGATAGAAACCAAGGTTTTAAAATCATATATGATGTATATAATGAGGTTTTTACTCATATGATTGTCTATTTTGACTTTGCCAAAGAAAAAATTATTGAAATTGATCTTTTGACACAAGACAGTGTCAGTATGGATGATCTTGATAGTTGGTATGGACAGCACTATATCATGACAAAAGAGCATAGCTATATGAATGATACTCCACGTTTGCATGTTAGGTTTGATCAAAATACAGATTTTGGATTATTGGTTGTGAGTTATTATATTACTAAGTAAGAAATAGATATGAATAAATATTTGTTTTGTTTTATGCTGACTGTTGCTTTCTTGTTGTTGTCGTGTTCAGATGACGATCATGCAGAGAAAACGGTTTTTCAGGCGAAGGATATTGAAGGGGCTTGGTTCTGTCTCGAGAATGCAACATTCCTTAATATCTCTAACACTTCTTTCCATGGTTCGGTGTTTACAATTCAAGAAGAAATACCGACGACGGGAGAAAATCTGACAGGAACATGGACGTATTATCCTTCTAACAATATCCTTAGAATGCGGGTTGAGTATGAAAAATCCAAAATTGTTGAGACAAGAGACTATAAAATTATTAAGGTTGAAGAAAATAGACTTGATCTCATAGATTTGGAGCTAAATACGTTATACACTTACTATAGAGTTGTTGATAATCGAATCATTCCCATTGGTGAAAGTTTTAAAGTTAATGCTGGTGACTTTACCCCGTCTTCTTATTCTGTGATTAACACTGCAATTGCGGATGTTGACATCAGAGGGAATGTTTTTACAAAAACTGCGGGTACAACTTTCGTTTGTGCAAGTTCAGAGTTGGAAAAGGTCTATGCAAGAGTTGATGTTCTCCGAATTCCTTATTATCAAAAAGAACTCTTCTCAACAATAGACATGGTTTTAAAAAAATACGGAAAGCCAGATTATTCAGGCTACTTTAATACAGCTAACATATCCAATATGGGAGTTCGTTATAATACTAAATCAACAATACGAGACAAAGGTTTGCAGGAGATAGTGTATATTTACGATGAAATAACGAAGGAAATAACGATAATAACAATGGTTTATAAAGAAGGTGTTTCTTTTTCTGAGGATATGTCATATATAAAACAGCATTTCTATGATGTATTCAAAGACGGTACAACATACGGGATAGAACCAGGTATGAGTCAAAATGAGTTTAATATCTTGTCAATAAGATCTAAATATGATGAGATAAGATACGTAAATCAAATTTATCTAAGAAAGAATAAGCATTATTAAAAGGTAACTAAAATGACGAGAATAGAGAGAGCTTGCATTTTAATAATTAAGCATGTTATCGAAATTAATAAGTTTATTAATGATTACTGTTATTAACAATTTATAATATGAGACTATTAAAGACTATCATGAGTGTAATGCTATTAAGTATCACCCCATTTCATATGTATGCTCAGTTTACAGCACAACAGGAAAAACAGATTGCTAAAGAGGCAAAGAAGGAGGCAAAGAGGTTGAAGAAAGAAGGTTGGAGCGTTCCTGCTGGCAATCTTCCTTTGGAAATGCAATTGGCTCAGGCATATAAGCTACAAGCTGAAGTAAACAACGACATGCAGCCAAAATATATCTTTGGACAGGCCATTAGTGGAGGTAGTTTTTATGATGCAGCCAAGATGCAGGCAGTGGAATTGGCAAAGGCAGAATTGGCAGGCAACATTCTGACAGATTTAACAACTATAGTCAGTTCTAAACTGGAGAATCATCAGGTTAGTTCGGATAAGGCTAATTCTGCATCGGAGATAATAAAAGAAGGTGAAGCTGTTGTTAGTCAGAAATTATATTCACCTATACAACTCATATATTTACAATAATTACTATTTATCTGACTCTATATGAGTGCTTTGACTAGAAAACTATTGAAGACAATCTTGGGGGTGATGCTTTTATCTGTCATTCCTATTGGCGTTTTTGCAAGTTCTCCTTTATATCAGGGAAAAGAATTCGCAAAAGAGACCAAGAAATTATCAAAGAAGCTAAAAGAAGAAAAGTGGCAAGTATATGATAGTAATCAGCCTCTTGATGTTGCCATTAAGAACTATTATCTGAAACTGGAGAAAGGAAATCTTCAATCTCTGACTGTAGAGGCTGTGGGCAATGATGAGCATGTTGCTTTGCAGAAAGCTCAACATCGGGCTAATGCTCAATATGCAGCACAGCAAGAAACGTATGTTTCAAGGGATGTCAATATAACTGTTTCTAATGAAGTGGTGGATGAATTTAAAAGTTCTTCAGAGTTTGATCAGACTGTTCAGACAAAGGTAGATCAGAAGATCAGGTCACTACGTCCAGAGGTGACACTCATTAGAAAAACAAGTAACGCTAATGTTGAAGTGAAAATGCTTTTTTTAATAAGCAAATAATAATAATGTTAACATGATGTCATATATACGTTTGTTTTTAAGTTTGTGCATAATGATGCCATTTGTTGCAGTAGCACAGCGTACTGTCACTGTAAATGGTACCTATACATATATTGTTGGTGATAATGATGATATTTCTTTAAGAGAAGCCAAAGTCAAGTGTGTTGAACTTGCCAAGGCTGAGGCTATCAAAGCAGAATTCGGAGAGATGATTACATCTGACGTGATTGATACCAATTTGGAAACTAACGGTGAAGCTTCCAGCTCTTTTTTCTGGGAGAATACCGTGGCGATGGCCAAGGGTGACTGGCTGGGTGATACAAAATCTCCTGAATTAGACATCGAATATAAGGATGGTAAATTAGTTTTCAAGGCTGAGGTATGGGGAAAAGTTCGTGAGATCGTTCAAGCAAAGACTGACCTGAAATGGAATATCATGAAAGAGATATTAGGACAAAAATCAGAGACAACTTCTTTTGTTAGTGGAGAGCGTATCTTTGTTAGGTTTCGCTCTCCCTCTGATGGTTATGTGGCGGTTTATCTTATAGTAGGTGATGACGAAACCTCGTGCCTGCTTCCATACAGAAAGGATCCTTCTGGTATGTTTAAAGTCAGAAATGGTAAAGAGTATATTTTCTTTGATAAGGATGAAGACCCAAGGGCTTCGTTCTATAAACTAAGTACTCAGCACGAAAAAGAAGCGAACCAGCTTGTAGTTATTTATTCGCCTAATCCTTTTGCTAAATGTACTGATATTACAGGCGATGCTCGTCATCCGAATTCGTTAAGCACTCACGACTTTCAGAAATGGCTCCTAAAATGTCAGCGTGCGGATCGGGATATGGTTGTTGCCAAAAAGTGGGTGACTATAAGGAAGAATAATTCAGAAAAAGAAAATTAATGTCTAACTACAAAACATTTTTATTATGAAAAAAAGAACGATTCTTTTATTGGCTTGTCTATTTGCCTTGTCAGCTCATGCTCAAATCGAGCATAAAGATGACCAAATTCCTGATTTAGACTTGAGTGAGGACTCTATGGAAGTTACGACACTTCAAGACATTGTGAAGCAGCAGCAGAAGGTGTCTTCAACTCATGATACCGAACGACATTTCCTGGAGGTTTGGGATAGAAGGAGTTATTTTAATTTCACATTTAATAGTACGACGCTTTCCCCCAAAGGGACAATACCATCGGGAGTTGAAAATGGAACAGTGAGGGATATGAAAACAGATTGGGGCGCATCTATCCAGTATGGCCGTAACTATAGACTTCACAAAATGCCAATTTCTAACATTCTGCAGTTCTATTTTGATTTTACAGGTATAGACCTGAACGTGAATCATTATAAGGCAGAAGGAAACGGTAGGGGAATATATGATAGTCGCCAAACAATAGAGGTAAAAGATGGTTACAAAACGAATACATATTACTATTATCCATGGAATATGGAGAAATATGAATTCAATTTTGGAATGTCTCTTGGTCCCTCTCTCACGCTTGCTCCATTTACCTCAACAAGTAGCAGAGGATTACACTATTTGAAATTTAATTTCTATTATCATATTGGTTATCATATTTCATTTCTGTATTCGCCAAATGACCAAGATGCTGACTTAAATGAAGCAAAGGAAAAGTCAGATCCAAATTATAAGGGTAAGGATGAGATGGCTGACAATTTGAAGATGCAATGGGGCCATGGACTGATAAACAGTTTTGGGGTAAATGTATCTTGGAAAGTCATTGGTATCGGCTATGAATATCGATCTGCCAGTTTGAAGTACAAGGCCATGAACACCAGTACATTTGGTAAGGACAAATATGACTTTAAGGCATCCACGAATCGTGTATATCTTCAGCTCAGATTTTAGTGAAGTGAAATGAGAGACTATTAATAATTATTATTCATTTTAGATATTAAAACGTATGAAAAGATATTTTTTGATGGTCATGATGACTGTTTTATGCTTGCAAGGAATTAATTCACAGTCTGTTTACAAATCAAGCGGCACTTGTGGAGAAGATGTCATGTGGACTTTTGATGGATATACTCTTATTTTGACAAATGTGTCAAAAAAGTCATTTAGTGTGGCTATGGATGATTATGATCTGACAAGCAAAATTGCTCCATGGATTAAGAAGAAGTTGGATGTTAGAAAAGTACAAATCGAGGACGGTATCACCAGAATCGGCTCTTGCGCTTTTGCTGGCTGTCAGAGCCTGCAAGAAGTAGTGTTTCAAAGTGCAGCCATGCGTGAGATAGGCTGGGGTGCTTTCATGAATTGCTCGCGTCTGAGAAGCATTTCTTTTCCAGAGCATCTTTCACAAATCGAGACTATCGCATTTGCTAACTGTAATTCATTGATTAGTGTTAATATACCAAATCAGTGCCGAGTTGGCGTTCAGGCTTTCGTTTCATGCGATAATCTGAAGTCGATAGAGTTAGGTGCTACCTCTATAATAGGACATCATGCATTTGCAAGTGAAATTAATATAAATAATAAGGTAAGGCACTCTCTTTATAAAGGTGAGATCATCCGCATTCCGTCATATATTAATGCTGACAACAGTCATGAATTTGGCCTTTCAAGATCATCCGTTGAAAAATGTGTCAAGGGAAGGGAGATGGAGTTGGATTACGATTACATGACATCTGATGTGGATTCAATGATTCCTACAAGCTACCTGATTCGTAATAATACTTATGCCCTTATTATCGGTAATCAAAACTATCGTTTTGCTTCTGACGTTCCTTACGCCATTCATGATGCTCGTGTCTTCGGGGAATATTGTAAAAAGACACTGGGCATTCCTGCGGGCAATGTGCATATTGCAGAAGATGCAACCAAACAGATGATTCTTGAGGAAGAGCTCGAAGATTGGGTGAAAAATATAGCAGACCGTGAAGAAAAAAGCTTGATTGTGTACTATGCTGGTCATGGAGTCCCTGATGTTAAAAATAGGAATAAGGCTTACATTCTTCCTACAGATGTTCGTGGAACGAATGCTAAGCGCGGAATAGCTCTTGACGAATTCTACACGATGCTTGGAGAACTAAATTTCAAACAGACTTCAGTATTCCTGGATGCATGTTTCAGTGGTGTGAATCGTACTAATGAGGGAGTCGCAGAGGGACTTCGGGCTGTTGAAATTGATGCAGAAGATACAGCTCTGGGAGGTGGAGGTTCACTCGTTGTGTTCTCTGCTGCAAAAGGTAATGAGACCGCTCAGGGATATCCTGAGCAAGGGCACGGATTGTTCACTTATTATTTGCTGAAGGCTCTTCAAGATACCAGCGGTGAACTCAGTTATGGTACACTTTCTGAGACAATTGAAAAAAATGTATCTGCCCAGGCTTTAGAAATGAAAATGCACAAGAAACAAACGCCTTCGACGAATGTATCAGAGCAAATAGCTGATAAATGGCGCAAATTCAAGTTCTAAGACTCTTGAAATAAGGTTTTAATTAATATAAATGTCTATGATTATGAATCTAAAAAAGGTAATGATGCTTATAGCATTAACTGGTTTTATTGGTATGCCAGTCTCTGCTCAATTGACTGAGAAACAAGAGAAGCAGATTACAAAAGAAGCAAAGAAAGAGGCTAAAAAACTGAAAAAAGAAGGCTGGCAGGTTCCAGCCGGAGCCTTCTCTATGGAAAGGCAGCTCACCAAAGCTTATATGCTGCAGGAAGAGACAGATGCAGACTATCATCCAAAGTATATCATCGGACAGGCAATCAGTGGAGGTAGTTTCTATGATGCTGCAAAAATGCAGGCTGTGGAGTTAGCTAAGGCAGAACTTGCAGGTAATATCGCAACTGATTTGACCACATTGGTTAACTTGAAGTTGGGTAACCAACAGATAAGTGCAGATAAAGCCTCATCTGCATCAGAGATTATTCAGAAAGGAAAATCTCTAGTTTCTCAGAAGTTAGGCTCCACTATACCACTGATTGAATTATTCAGAACTAAAGGTGATGGCTCTGTAGAAGTACAGATACGATTGGCTTATGACAAAAAGAAAGGAATCAAGGATGCTTTGGATGCCATTGATTCCGAGCTTGAAGCCGAAGGTGTGTCATTAGAAGAATAATGATATCTGGTTGATATGAAATCTGTTGCACGTTTGATTCTTTTTGGATTATTCCTTTCTGTTGTCATGTTGGTCTGTGCTCAGACCTTATCATCGAATGAGATGAAGGCAGTCAAGAAAGAGGTCAAGAAATATGAGAAGGAAGGATGGAAGACATTGCCAGGGACTTTGTCTCTACAAGAGCAACTCATAAGAAGTAGAAAAGTGCAGCAGGAAGAAGATGGCGAGGGGAGTCCCAAGTGGCATATTGGCGTTGCCAGTAGTATAGGCAGATTCTACGATGCCGCGAGAATGAGAGCTATGACATCGGCAAAGGCAGAACTGACAGGAATGGTTACAAAATGCCTTACCGGGAAATATGTTGCGAATTCAGAGAATCAACAGATGCCGTTAGACCAGGCAGAATCCTTGGCAAAGGCAGCCATTAAAATAAAGGCAGTATCTGTTGGTCAGCGGATTGGGAATCCTCTCGTCATTTTTGATGCTTTTAGGAAATTGCCAAATGGCAATTATGAAGTGACGTTGAGTGTAGCTATTCTTGTCAGAGATATTGATAATATAGCAGATGAGTTGTTTTTGACAACAATAAACAATAAATAAAAAAGAGCAATGAAGAAAGTTTGTTTAATTTTGTCGTTATTATGGGGTGTTGGAACAGTTTATGCTCAAGATGACTTCATGGACGAATACAATAGCTTCAAAAAAGAATCTAAAGATTCATACGATAAATTTCGTCAGAGAGCGAATAAGGAATATGCTGAGTTTATGGAAAAAGCATGGAAAAGCTATGGAATCCAGGATCCTATAAAAATACCTAAGAGGATAAAAATGGATCCTGTTAAGTATGACAAAGTTAAGGAACAGAACTTGTTGCTAGCAAAAAAAAGGAAACTTCAGGAGCAGCAGAGGCTCTTGGGAGAGAGTAAGAAGAAACAAGAAGAGCAGCAGCAAAAACTGGCGGAGCAGGAACGCCAGCAACAAGAAACTCAGCAGAAGCTCTCGGAAGAACAACGAAAACTGGAAGAGGCAAAGAAAAACCTTGAACAAGAACGTCAGGCATTCTTGGAACAGCAGAGTATTCAACAAAAGCAGACCGATGAGCAGAAGGCGAAGTTGGCAGAACAGTTACAGCAGATTGAAGATAGAAAGTTGCAACAGGAAGCTGAACAAAAAAAGATAGATGAAGAGATTGCCTGTCAAAAACAACAGCAGCAGCTCTTCAGCGATGAAAAGGAAAAGAAAGAGGCCGAGCAGAAAAAACTATTAGCAGAAAAAGAGCGTCAGTGGCAAGAAGCTCAACAGAAATTGTCCGAAGAGCAAAAACAACTCGAAGAGAGTAAAAAGATGCTTGAAGCAGAATGTCAGAAACTGATAGAGGAGCAAAAAAAGTTACAACAGCTTTCAGATGAGAAAGAGAAGTCGTTGGCAGAGCAGACTCGTCAGCTACAAGAGCAGCGACGTCTGCAGGATGATGAAAAACGACATTTAGAGGAAAACAGTCAAAAGGATCAGAAGGAAAAAGATGTAGCAGAGAAGAAATTGGCCGAAGAACAAAAGAAACTCAAGGATGCCATGAAGCAACTTGAGGCTGAGAGACAGAAGTTTGAAGCTGAGCAAGAAAGGCAGCAACAGCTAACAGCTAAAAAGGAGAAATCTCTAGCAGAACAAACTCGTCAATTGCAAGAGCAGCAGCAGAAGCAAACAGAAGAGCAACGGCGATTAGCTGAGAGTAGCAAAATAGATAGGCAGCAAAAGAAAGATGTAGAGCAAAAACTCGCTGAGGAACAGAAGAAGCTAGAGGAAGACAGAAAGCGACTTGAAGCTGATCGCCAAAAGTTCGAGGCTGAGCAGAAGAAACAACAGCAGCTATCTGATGAGAGGGAGAAGCAACTGGCAGAGCAAACACGTCAGCTGCAAGAGCAGCAGCGCCAGCAGGATGATGAAAAACGGCATCTGGCAGAGAACAGTAAGAAGAGCCAGCAGCAAAGAGATGATGCAGGGCGAAAACTTGCGGAAGAACAAAATAAATTGCTGAAAGCTCAAAAGCAATTAGAGCAAGAGCAACAACTCTTGATAGCTGAAAAGCAGCAACAAAAATCTCTGGTAGAACAAAAGGAGAGACAGCTTTCTGAAAAGCAGCAACAGCTTGATGCCAGTATCAAGAAGCAGGCAGAGCAGAAAGCGCAACTGGATGAGGAACAGCGAAAACAGGAGCAGCAAAGGCAACTTCTTGCTGAAGAACAGAAGCGTCAGGAAGCAGAACGTCAGCAGCAGTTGAATGAACAAAACAAGAGACTGCAAGAAGAACAGCAGAAACTTTTAGCAGAGAGGCAGAAACTCGAAAATGAGCGCAAGCAATTCTTGGCCGAAAGACAGAAGCAGGAGGAAGACCTGCAGAAAGTCGCCGAAGCCAAGAAAAAGGAATTGGAGACGCAACAGCAGCAATTAGATGAAAGCGTGAAAAAACAACAGGCGCAGCAGCAGCTCTTAGATGAAAAAAAGAAACAACAGGAAGAGCAGAACAAACTGCTTGCTGAAGAAAGAGCTAAACAGGAGAGACTGCAAAAAGAAATAGACAGGCAAAAGAAGGAATTGGAGCAAGGAAAAGCATTAGATGCAGAATTGGTTATCATCAAAGAAGATGTCAAACCTCAGCCCGAACCCGTTGTGCCCATCAAGGAGAATAAGGAGACGATAGATAAAAATACCTTCATGTTCTATGGGACACCAATGGCGGTGAGATGGGGTAATGCCAGCCAGTTTAAGTTGGCAGGTACAGACAAGAAGTCCATATCCAAGGCATATCTTGAATTGACGGGGAGCAGATATGACAATCTTCTTCACGATTGTCTGGCACTACGTAAAGATAAAGATCTTTGTGATTGGGCCTACTACAAAATGTTGCAGAATATGGCTGAGGCTGCCTGCGGCAAGGGAACTAATGAGGCTGTGCTTCTGCAAGGTGTTCTCTACCAGCAATCTGGCTATATGATGCGCTTCGGACTTGATAATAACCAGAAGCTTCATATCCTTTCTCGTATGAATGGAACGGTTTATGATCGTTCTCATTGGATTGTAGACGACAAGGATGGGAATAAGCGCGTATTCTTCTTAATGGACGGCAGTAAACCCAAGAATCTTGAAATTTGTGATGTCCCTTATCCTAAGGAGCAATCCATGACTTTCTCTATTCCAAAGTTACCGAAACTCAATACGGTATTGTCCAATGAACGTCAGTTCTATTCCGGTGAACCAAAAATGATGGCAAAGGCTTCTGTCAATAAGAATATGATAGATTTCTTCAATGATTATCCTGCTTCTTTTAGGGATAATGATATAACCACCCGCTGGCCCTACTACGCCAATGCTCCTC
Organism: uncultured Prevotella sp.; assembly: GCA_946183415.1. Taxonomy (GTDB): domain Bacteria; phylum Bacteroidota; class Bacteroidia; order Bacteroidales; family Bacteroidaceae; genus Prevotella. The sequence continues at coordinate 57,226 of CAMHAM010000008.1, read as the reverse complement.
TGACAAAAGAGGTAAAAGAAGATTTATATAATAAACTAAGGCCTCAAATCGCTAATGCCAGCAAGTTGATGGCGGCCAATGCTCTGTTGGCATGGGTGCAGTGGGGCTTAGACTATGCTATTGACGAACGGGTGTGGGGTTCTGACCGCGCTTTTTTTGCAGAAGAAACATTGTATTATCCCTATTGCGACTGCGAAGACCGGTCTATACTGTATTCCTATTTGGTACGCGACCTGTTAGGCCTCGATGTGGTTATGATGTATTATCCTAATGAACCGCAACACATGTATACGGCAGTTTGTTTTGACGACGATTCAGTTCAAGGTGATTATATTATTGTTAATGGTCGGAAATTCATCATAGCCGATCCTACATGCTATGGAGCACCTGTTGGTCATACTGAAAATCGGATGGATAATCAGAAGGCAAAAGTGATTCCTTTAAAGAGATTATGATAAGACAGTTTTTCAATAGGCACAAAGCATGGCTTAAAAAGGAACAGAGCATTGTAAGCCTCTCTTTTCTAACAGGACTGGTCATCACTTTGTTCTGTTACATTATGGGTAACTCCATGCTCCCGCTACCTGGTGAGACTCAGATTCTGAAGGATTTTGATGACTTCAAGGAGCTGACGGGGCAGCAGCGTGGCAACGTGCCAGATAGTATTCTCCTGATCAATGTCTGCTATGACAAGGCATTGGTCGATTATGAGGAAAATGGTATGCCTGTAGGGAAAACCGTTATTACAGACAGAGAGAAGTTGTTAAGGTTGCTTACTATAGCTAAGGAAGCGGATAATTACCGATATATCTTCTTGGATGTGCATTTTGATGAGAGTCTTGAGACCCCATTCGATTCTGCACTTTTCCGTACAATAGCTTCGATGGACAGAATAGTGATACCATCGCATAAAGATGCCAATCTGAAAGACAGTATTTTATTGCCAAAAGCTGCTAATGCGGATTATACGACGACTTGGAAAGTGGTTTCGTTCAGCCGCTATCTGTTCTTGCATGATGACGAGCTGTCTGTGCCGTTGAAGATGTATGTTGACAGGAAACATTTGAATGGCAGTGGAATCAAAAAGCACTTAGGTGGATTATGGTACTCTGATGGTGGCAGATTGTGTCAGAATGGGGTCACCTTGATGATGCCAGTGGCAGTCTATGGGAGTCTGATAGATAAAGAAGGGCATGAAAGAGAGCGGAATTACATCTATCTGGGATCAGACCTTCTGGAGGAGGACTATCCTGTAGAAGAGCAGATAGACGATAAAATACTCGTAATAGGTGACTTCAAGAATGATATTCACCTGACCTACCAGGGAAATCAGCCTGGTTCTGCCATCTGTGTAAATGCATACATAGCTCTCATGAATGGCGATCATCTTATAAAGTGGGGATATGTATTGGTGTTTTTCCTTATCTATAGTATTGTCGGCTCTTTCTATCTGAATGGAAAATCATTTTCGTACTTGTTCAAGAATCCTTGGTTAGGTGTACTGATGTCGTTTTTCAGTACTGCAACATTGTTTTTCGTTGTTGCTACTGTTGCCAAATGGAATGGTGTAGTGTTCAATATGTGGGTGCCAACAACAGTTTATTCACTGATAGATACCTATATCCAGAAACGTAATTTATACAAAACTAAGAAATATGAAAAAGTTATTAATAATCGTAGTTCTAAGCCTGTGGGCTAATTTCATCGTTGCCGATAGTTATAAGGTCCTTTATGTTAATGACGCTAACTTAACGTATAAAGACGGTAGGAAAGTGCAGAAAGGTGATGTTATCCCCGATGCAAGTTCAATCAAATGGGAAAAAGCCAAACAGGCGGTAAAAGTAATCAACCAGTCAACTAAGCGGCAGGCCTTGTTCACAGGTAGAAACTATGTGAGACCTGAAGGTGCTGACGCACTTGTTTATATCAAGCATGCTTCTACTCAGGCATCTGGAAATAGTATTCATGCCAAGTTGTATAATACTTTTAAAAGCCAGTATGAGCTGTTGGATAGTATAGAGGTTCCTACTGATTTGGAACTTTCGGATGATTGTTATTTTACCGCAGCTTATATGTATGGGGATACCAAGATCGTCAATCGATTAAACTATAAGAATGGTGATGTTATTATTGACAAGTCGATTTTCCATGTTGGTGACAAAGTTCTGGAGCCTCGGGACGTTACTCTCTCCATAGAATATGTGAATAGAAAGGAAAATAAAAATGTATATGTCAGAGATAAGATTGAATTGCTTGTTATTCCCGAAACATTAGAATGATATAATGCCAGAAGAGTGATGACTAATACGATGATGTCAGTGCGTGAAAAGATCTATTGGGCTATTAAACCCTGGCACGGGAAAAAATATGCCCGTATCTACGATATAGTGATGCTAATAGCTATTGCTGTTGGTATCTTACCCCTGATGTTCAGATATCATTATGAGGCCTTTTGGTATTTAAATCTGTTTTCTGGCTTTTGTTTTGTCTTGGACTATATTTTGCGGTGGATGACTGCAGATTTTGAGATGAAGAAGTACCGTAAATGGGAATCTTTTGTGTGGTATCCATTTACGCCAATGGCCATCATTGATCTGCTTTCAATTCTGCCTGTATTTAATTTGCTGAACCCAACCTTCAAAGTTGCGCGATTAACAAGGCTTTTAATGACATTGAGAGTGTTTAAGGCTATCCGATACTTTGAACCGCTAGAAATCGTTTTATCTGTCATTCGGAGCCAAAGAAAGATCTTGCTGACAGTTTTGTCATTAGCACTCTTCTACATCTTTATTACCGCTCTCATCATGTTTAATGCAGAAGAGGACATAAATCCAGAAACTGGGAAATATCTATTTGAGACATTCTTTGAAGCTTTCTATTGGGCTGCATGTACGCTTACAACAGTTGGATATGGCGATTTGTATCCCATTTCAAGTATTGGTAGGGTTATCAGTATCATATCCTCGATGGTGGGAATTGCCATTATCGCCTTACCATCAGGTATCATTACTGCTGGCTATATGGATGAACAGAGAATCAGGAGAGAGAAAAAAGAACCCCACTCAAAATAGCCTTATTTGTTAAATAACCCTTGTTTTCAGCGGATTATGACAAAGACAGTTATATTGATGCATAATGGGAACTGTCGAAAGGCAAGCGCACCCTTCATCTTGTCATGGTAACAACGAACGGCATTGCCCATAGATGCAGTTGGTTGGGCAATGCTATTTGGCTTGCTTTGCGCCAGTTCGGGATAAGATTAGAACAATGAGAGTTGATTAGTGTCCTCAATACAATACCCCTGAATAGCCTCAGGTTTGTTGTCGAAGAAACAATATGCTCCAAGTGCAGCGATAAGGTTCATCAGGAAATTGTTGACAGACCTATGTCTGGAGTGTACGAGATTTCCTTTGTCCTTGAGCAAATGGTTAATGCACTCGATGATGTACCTTTTTCTGAGCATAATTTTGTCCCATAGTGGCATCAGTTTGTTCTTCATGTTGTTCCTGATTCCAGTGACCAGATGTACTCCGTCGGCAAAGAGCGCATCAAACAGGTTAGGTGAGATGTATCCCCTGTCGGCAAAGAGCTTCCCGTAGATTCTCTTGCCAAGCACAGCCCATACCTTCGGATCCCTGTCGTCCACGTTGGCCCCTGTAAGACAAAACATTATGATTTCTCCCCGGTCGTTGCAGATGAAGTGCAGCTTGAATCCGTGGCACCACCCCATCGTCCCCTTTCCATCAGTGGCAAGACCGGCGAAGACCCTGTTGGCATACCTGCGCAAGTTGTGGCATACTGGTATCATGGTGGAGTCCACAAAGGTGATACCAGTGCACCGCCCGAAAGAGTGGAGGTTCAGGAAGAACATCATCTTGAAGAACACCCTGCTCTCCAGTTCCACGAAGCGGTTGTAGGACACCGCATCAGGGAAGTCATGCTTGAGGTGGATGCGGATGAAGTGCAGGTAGTAGTGCTTGAAATTGTCGAATGTGCCAAAATGGAACATAATCAGGATCGTCATAATCTCGCTGTCGGACATGCTGGCAGCACGCCTGCGGCGGGACTTACCGTCAGTGCTCAGAAGAGGCATATTTTCAATCTCCTCATCAAATTTCTTACTAAATTCATCCGTAGCACAGAAAATTTCTGTAATTTTGTCGTCGGTAATCATGAGTGTATTCTTTTGTTTCACTTTATAAGTGATTGGAATTCAGATATAAAGGTACAAAAAATATCTCAGATTACCAACTTTTTTTGCGACTTTCTTATCCCGAACTGACGTCTTGCTTTATTATTGGCATCCATTTGTCGAGCCAGCCTGCCATAGGGGCTGGACAGCTTAGCAAGCCCTCATTGTACTGGAGGTTCAACATGGAATAACGTATGCGGAAATGGGGTGCATAGGTCTTGAAATAGACAGAGAGACTGCTACCACTTATTTTTTCCGCTGCAAATATACGACTTTTTTTGATTTCACAAAATGTGTAACACAAAATGTGTAATGAGGTTTTCCCATATCCACTAAAAAAGGGCCTCATCAACCGATGGGCCCTTTTTAGTATAGATGTCCGATTGTTATTGCTTGTCGAGTTCTGCAAGGTTCTCTGCGATCATCTCGTCAGTGACGGTGTAGTTCTGCAGGTCGCCCTTGATGAAGGCTTCGTAGCTCGGCATGTCGATGAGTCCGTGGCCTGAGAGGTTGAAGAGGATCACCTTCTCCTCGCCAGTCTCCTTGCACTTCTTGGCCTCGCGGATGGTGGCTGCGATGGCGTGGGTGCTCTCAGGGGCAGGGATGATACCCTCAGTGCGAGCGAAGAGCATGCCAGCCTCGAAAGTTTCGAGCTGCGGAATGTCGACACCGTGCATCAGACCGTCCTTGATGAGCTGGGAGATAATCATACCAGCACCGTGATAGCGCAGACCGCCAGCGTGGATGTTGGAGGGCTTGAAGTTGTGACCCAGGGTGTACATGGGGAGCAGCGGCGTGTAACCAGCCTCGTCACCGAAATCGTAGCGGAACTGGCCTCGTGTCAGCTTTGGACAGCTGTCTGGCTCAGCTGCGATGAACTCAGTCGTCTTACCGTCCTTCAGGTTGTGACGCATAAAGGGGAATGAGATACCACCGAAGTTGGAACCACCACCGAAGCAGCCAATCACGATATCGGGATACTCGCCAGCCATTGCCATCTGCTTCTCTGCCTCAAGACCGATAATGGTCTGGTGGAGACCTACGTGGTTGAGCACGGAGCCCAGGGTATATTTACAATTAGGTGTGGTGGTGGCGAGCTCTACAGCCTCAGAGATAGCCGTTCCCAGTGAACCTGAGTGGGTAGGATCCTTTGTCAGGATATCCTTTCCTGCGCGGGTAGACATGGAGGGAGAACCCTCAACAACGGCACCGAAGGTGCGCATGATGCTGGAGCGGTAGGGTTTCTGCTGCATGGTGATTTTCACCTGGTAGACAGCACAGTCGAGACCGTAGATCTTGGCAGCATAGCTGAGGGCAGCGCCCCACTGGCCTGCACCCGTCTCTGTGGTGACGTTCGTGGTGCCCTCCTGCTTGGCGTAGTAGCACTGGGGCAGGGCAGAGTTGATCTTATGTGAACCCAGTGGGTTGGTACTCTCGTTCTTGAAGTAGATATGTGCAGGCGTGCCGAGTGCCTCTTCAAGGGCGTATGCACGCACCAATGGTGTAGAACGATAATATTTATACTTCTCGAGTACATCCTCAGGAATGTCGATCCATGCATGTTCGGTATCCAACTCCTGTACACAACATTCACGAGGGAAGATGTGTGCCAGATCGTCGACACCGAGCGGCTGCTTGGTTACTGGATGAATCGGTGGCATGGGTTTGTTGGGCATGTCTGCCTGAATGTTGTACCACTGTGTAGGAATTTCACTCTCTTGGAGGATGAATTTTTTTTGTTTAGCCATAATTATAAAGTTTAGGATTGGTGATATCCGCGTGCAAAGTTACAAAATAAAAGTGAAAAGTGAAAAATGAAAGGTGAAAAAATACCGAACTTGATATGTTTTTTATGTTTTTTGTAACAAGCTGTCGAGAAACTCCTTGGGTTGGATGCCAAATTGTTTCTTGAAACAGGTGGAGAAATAGCGTGGATCATGGAATCCGACGCTGTAGGCGAGGTCGCTGACTCGGAGGGTGGGATTCTCCTCAGCCATGCGGCGGGCTTCCTTCATACGGACATCGCGGATGAAAGTCGAGACATTCATGCCTGTGATGGCCTTTAATTTATTATATAAGGTGGAAGCACTGGCACCCATATCGGCAGCCAGGGCATCGCGGTCGTAATCTTCATCAGCCAGGTGCTGGTGTACGAACTCGAGCACACGGTTCACGAAAATCTCCTCGGGGGGCAGAGGCTTGGCTACCTTCTGGCGGACTTCCTCGCTGCCCTCCTGACTGGTCTCGATTTGCATGCGCTTACGGTTCTCGATGATGTTGTCGATGCGCAGCTTGAGGTCTTTCAGCCGGAAAGGCTTGGTGAGGAATTCGTCTGCGCCAGCCTCGAGTGCCTGTTCCTCGTCTTCCTCATTTGTCTTGGCTGTGAGCAGGATGATAGGCAGGTGGTTGTAGTTGGTGTTGCCCTTGATGGTACGTGTGAGTTCGAAACCATCCATCTCTGGCATCATGACGTCGGAGACAATCAGATCGAGTGCCTTGGTCTGGACTATCTTCAGTGCCTCAGCACCATTTTTGGCGATGTAGACTCTGTAGTATGCCTTCAACAGTTGTTGCATGAGCATCAGCAACTCGAGGTTGTCCTCGGCAATCAGCAGCTTATACTTGTCGTCGGGGCTGTTGCCTGTGTCTGCGTTGATGTCCGGAACGATACTCTGGAAGTCGACGATGGTATTCTTGGGGATATTGAAATCGATCTTGTGCTGTTCATCAATTTGTTCAGGCTTGAAGGCTTCTTTATATATAGGTAATGTGACTGTGAATGTGGTACCTTTGCCCATTTCGCTCTGACAGTCGATAGTGCCTTGATTCAGGTAGACAAGGTCGCGCGTGAGGGCCAGTCCCACACCTGTTCCGATGGTGCGCTGCTCACGGAAATCACCTATATAGAAGCGTTCGAAGAGGTGTTGCAGCTTATCGGGTGGGATGCCAACGCCAGTATCACTGACGATGATGCGGATGTGATCATAGGTGTAGTTCGTGGTGGCCTTGATGCTTACTTCACCATTCTCGCTGGAATATTTGGCTGCATTTGAGAGCAGGTTATAGATAATCTTGTCGAGTTTGTCAGTATCTATCCATCCCATCATACTCTCAGGCTGACAGGTGATGGTGAATTTCATCTTCTTCTTGAGGAGGAGCGGCTCCAGGCATTCTGCTGTCTCACGGATATAGCGCATGACGTCGCCTTGTGTTACCAGTAACTTCAGTTCACCAGCCTCTGACTTGCTGGCCTCAAGGATCTGCTGCAATAGTCGCACCATGCGCTGGATGTTGACTTGCATCAGATCGTAGTCGCGGCTATAGTCAGGCTCCTCGTCCCTGAGCTTATCGACAGAGGCGGAAATCACGGTGAGGGGAGTGAGCAGTTCGTGGGTGATATTGGTGAAGATGGCATTGAGCTGTGTACGCTCTCGGAATCGTATACTGCGCAGATAGGCGTTCCTTCCTATCAGGAAGAAAATGATAATCATCGCCATGATGGCCAGCGTTAATAGAATCCGATAATCCATTTATGGTCAGTATTTGTATGTGCAAAATTAGATAATTTCCGTGAATAACCATCATTTTTTGATGAAAAAGTAATGATTTCAGGCTAAAAATGTTGAAATTACGTGATTTTAAGTGGAAAATCCGCCAAATAGCGCATTTTAAACATCAAAAAACGCTATATGAACATAAGTTTCTAAATCTAAATGTACCTTTGCAGCAGATAAGATTTTAATGGTTAAGGTTTATGGTTGATTAATTTAGTTTTTTAAGTAAGTTTTTATGAAAAAGGCTCGTTGTGAAACGAGCCTTTTTTGATGTGATTATGTATAAAAGGAATCCTTATTTCAGCAGTTCTTCAATCTGAGCCTCAATATTTGCTATATTCTCTGTAGGTTCGAAGCGAGCTACTACCTGACCCTTCTTGTTGATAAGGAACTTGGTAAAGTTCCATTTGATGTCGGGCTTCTGCTTGTAGTCGGGGTCAGCCTTTGAGAGCATATCCTCAAGGAGTGGAGCAATCTGGTGGTTCATGTCCCATCCTGCAAAACCCTTCTGCTCCTGAAGGAACTTGTAGAGGGGATCAGCATCGTCGCCATTGACCTTGATCTTCTTGAAGCGGGGGAATTCTGTACCGAAATTCAGCTTGCAGAACTCATGGATACTCTCATCGGTACCAGGAGCCTGCTGTCCGAACTGGTTACAGGGGAAATCGAGGATCTCAAAGCCCTGTGAATGATACTTCTCATAGAGCTTCTCCAGTTCGTCGTATTGCGGGGTGAATCCACACTTGGTTGCTGTATTGACAATCAGCAACACTTCATTGGCGTACTCTTTCAGAGATACGTCTTTTCCTTTTCTGTCCTTGACAGTGAAATCGTAAACGGTTTTCATTTCTTATAATATAGACATGTTAAGTTCTTGGGTACAAAGATACAAAAAAGGAGTGAAAAGTGAGGAGTGAGAAGTGAAAAAGTTGTGGTGTCTTGTTTTTTTTTAACTTTTCACTTCAGTCCCCAATCATTCTTTATCTGTTCAGAAGATACTGATTCTACCTTGTTCTCTACGTCGTCAGGCAGGTTGCAGAAGAAGTCTATGCCTGTCAAGCTCTCCAGTTGGTCGATGCTGACCACGTAGTCGCCAAGCGGATCTTTCGAATGGTCTTCATTGAGGTGCTCCACCCAGAAGCCAAGCGCTTTGTAGTTATTCCCCTTCTTGGCGAGCAGAGCCATGAAGAAATACTTTGGAATGATATGCTTGCCAGGATGCAGTTCTGTCTCGCCAGACGTCTTGGCCGATTCGACGGTATAGTCAAGTATCTGCTCTGCATTGTCGATGGTGCCGCCCTTGCAAACGAAGAGTGTGTCGCAGAAACCGTTCCAGGTCCTGTTCATGGCAAAAGTCTGGGAGTCCATGGTCTCGCCAATGAACGCCCGCAGCTTATTCTCCATGACCCCCCAGATGCCCTGATTGAACTTGCCCGCCATGGGCAGGATGTTCGTCATGTAGTAAGTCTGCTCATTGACTTCCCTGGAGAAAAGGCGGTCTGCCGAAGGGCATATATGCCCCTTCTGGAAGTAATTGGCCGTTGTCTGGGGGAAGCCCGGGAAGTACGACTTGCTGAGCTCGTTGGTCTTTGCCTGCTGATCCTCCATTGGCACGTTTGGGTCATAAGCCCAGGGGTCGCCATTGGGCCAAAGTCCTTTGCGGCTGTTCCCATTGTGGGGGAAATTCTTTTCGTAGAACTGGTAGCAGGTCCAGCGCTGTGCTTTCAGCTTGCCGTCCCATTCTATGGAGTAGTTCACCCCGAAGTCTTTCGTCTCGTGAGTGATGACTTGGCTGCCAGTTTTTGTCTTTGGCATTTCAAGTCTTGCCAGATAGGGATTCTCCGATGCGTCATTCTGATTGGTGTTGGCGACAGGCTCGATAACCGGGGCTGGTATGGGCTCTGGGGACATTGAATTATCCTCGGATGTGCATGAGGCTAAGATAAATAATGGAATCAAATAGGACAGCCTTTTCATTTTTTAAGATTTTTATGTCATTGGGTATTTAATAGTAAAAAGGCACATCCTCGGCATATGCAACTACCTGGGACGTGCCTTTATAAATCTTGCGGTTATAATCTTACTTCTTCGCAGCCTTACCGTAGCGGCTCATGAACTTATCAACACGACCTGCGGTGTCAACGAGCTTGCTCTTACCAGTGTAGAACGGGTGAGAGGTGCTAGAGATTTCGACTTTTACCACTGGGTAAGTTTCGCCTTCGAATTCTACAGTGTCATTTGTCTTTGCAGTAGACTTCGTAAGGAACATATCGCCGTTGGACATATCCTTGAATACGACGGGGCGATAGTTTTCTGGATGAATACCTTTTTTCATTTTTGAGTTAAATATTAATGTTTAATTACTAAATTCGCATAAAGCGGGTGCAAAGGTACGAAGTTTTTTTGGAATCTACAAACTTTTTTGTCCCTTTTTCTTTGTCTGCTCAGATTTTTGTGGTATATTTGCACTCATAAACGATCAGATATGAGATTATTACTATTAATTGTAGGGGCTTTCTTGGCAACAACGACAGTCTGCGCCTCCCGTCCAGACGGAGGAAAGGCCGACTATGCGATTGGCTTTTATAACCTCGAAAACTTGTTTGACACCTGCCATGACGAAGGCAAGAACGATTATGAGTTTCTGGCTGAGGGTACCTATAAGTGGACGGGCGAGAAATATGTCAACAAGTTGCATAACATGGCGCGTGTGCTTTCTGAAATGGGTACCGACAAGTTGCAGGAAGGTTGTGCAGCCATTGGTGTGGCTGAGGTGGAGAATGCCAGATGTCTGACGGATCTCTGTAACGAGGCTCCATTGAGAGCCCGCAATTATCAGTTCGTACATATCGAAGGGCCAGACCAGCGTGGTGTCGACTGTGCCCTGCTCTATGACCCTGCCCGTTTCAGTGTGCGTAACGTGAAGCTTATACCTTATATATATAAGTTGCCAGAGGATGCAAAGCGTGCCAGTCGTGGATTTCTGATTGTGAGTGGTACACTGGCAGGTGAGCATGTCACAATCGTGGTGAATCATCTGCCCTCACGTGGTGCAACCTCTTATTACCGTGAGGAGGGTGGCTCCCAGCTCAGAGTGGTAAAGGACTCGTTGCTGAAGGATGATCCGCAGGTGAAGTTGCTGATTATGGGCGATATGAACGACGACCCTCAGGACCCTTCGATGGCGAAGTGCTTGGGAGCCAAGCGAGAAAAGACTGAGGTAGGTGAGGGTGACCTCTATAATCCTTGGTGGAATATGCTGGCGGCGGGTGAAGGTACCCTGCAGTTCCAAGGTTCCTGGAATCTGTTCGACCAGATTATCGTATCGTCATCGCTCTTGGGAACTACGGGTCTGAAACTGACTGATTATCAGGTGTTCCGTCGTCCTTACCTGATACAACAGGATGGTCCTTACAAGGGTAATACCCTGCGCACACATGCTGGAGGCCAGTGGCTCAATGGCTATAGTGACCATCTGCCGACAGTGGTGTACTTGGAGAAGTGAAAAGTGAGAAGTGAAAAGTGAAAATTGAATAGAAGTTTATGATTATTATTGGAATCGCGGGCGGATCTGGTTCTGGCAAGACCACCGTCGTGAAACGTATTGCCAAAGCGCTGCCTCCTCATTGTGCAGCGGTCATCCCCTTGGATTCGTATTATAACGACACTACCGAACTAACACCGGAGGAGCGGAAGCAGATTAACTTCGACCATCCTGATGCCTTCGACTGGAAACTGCTGACAGAACAAATCAAGAAATTGAAAAACGGCGAGGCTGTCGAACAACCCACCTACTCCTATGTGCTTTCCAATCGTCTGCCGGAGACTATTCATGTAGAACCGAAGCCCGTCATCATTCTCGAGGGCATCATGACACTTCATTATAAGAAGCTCCGCGACATGATGGATTTGAAGATTTACGTGGATACCGACAGTGACGTGCGCCTGATACGTAATATCCGCCGCGACGTTGTGGAGCGCGGGCGTACTGTCGACATGGTGCTCGACCATTATGAAAACGATGTAAAGCCCATGCACGAGCAGTTTATTGAACCCACGAAGAAGTTTGCTGACCTTATCATTCCCTGGGGACGCGAGAACAAGCGTGGTATTGATATTCTGAGGACTTATATCCAGGGCTTTACAGAGGAGGTGATAGAGGAACTGGGCAAGAAGTAATGGAGGTAGAGCGTCATCCCTTTCAGCCGTTTCTCCCTAAAGGTGCCAGGCTGCTGATGCTTGGCACTTTTCCGCCTCCAGAGAAGCGCTGGTCGATGAAGTTCTATTATCCGAATTTCATCAATGACATGTGGCGCATCTTCGGATTGCTCTTCTTTCAGGATAAGGACTATTTTGTGGATGCAGCCCATAAGTGTTTCCGTCTGGAGCAGTTGGTTCCTTTTCTTGAAGCTGAGGGCATCGCCCTCTTTGATACCGCTACGCGCATCCGTCGCACAACAGGTACCGCCTCAGATAAAGATCTGGAGATCGTGGAGGAAACAGATCTCCGTCAGATGGTGCGCGGCCTCCCTTTATGCGAAAGTGTCGTTACGGCAGGACAACTGGCTACAGAAATAGCCTGTCGCCAGTTTGGTGTTGAACCTCCAAAAGTGGGTGAATATACAACCTTCGCATTCGAAGGCCGTCAGTTGCGTCTCTACCGCATGCCCAGCAGTTCTAGAGCTTATCCGATGAAGTTGGAACGGAAAGCTGAGTATTATCAGCGGGTACTTCGTCCTTGACCTCTTCAACCGTCAGTTCCTCTGTATTCTCTACGACCTCCTCTGCCACTTGGATCTCCTGCGCCTCCCTGAATTTCTTCTTGTCGGAGTGGAACTTGATGGAGTTGATCAACTCCGTCACGCCATAGAGCAGCGAGCACCAGCCCAGAATGAGCATTGCCATGCTGGCAGGTACCATGGGCTTGATGATGACATAGAGGCCAATCAGCAGTATGACAGACGGGAACACCCAGTAGCCGATGCCAACCTTACCAAACCTACGGGCATTGATCAGGTTCATATACTGGTTGATGGCTCCCAGAATCAGGATGCCTCCAATGATATACATCAGGGCTGTGATAAAAATGTTGGGTGTCAGTGCCAGCAGGAATCCCAGAATCAGACTACCCACGCCAACAATGGGGAAGGTGGGTTTTTCGCCTGCCACCACGCGTCCCTCGGCATCAATGATCTTATATTCCGACACGTTTTTGCGGGCATTCACATAGACAATCAGCGAAATCAGTCCTGAAAGCAAGAACAAAACACCGATGGCTACGGTAATCCACGTGACGGTATTATCAGGATATTTAATCAACAGAATACCAACGGTGATGGCACAGATGGCACGGAAAACGGAACTTTGTAATATCTTCATATACGTAATAATCTTGGTTTTGCGCTGCAAATATAGCAAATTAAGGTGGAAAAAGCAAATAATTATGTAATTTTGCAGCAAAATTTAAAAGAAGATGACAACTTTATACTTAGTCAGGCATGGAGAAACGGTGGATAATGCCCGTCAGATCATGCAGGGACAGACGCAGGGAGAGCTCAATGAAAATGGTATTCTCCAGGCTATTCAGTTGAGTGAGGCGTGGAAAGACCGACTCCTCGATGCCGTCATCGCCAGTGATCTGAAACGCTCTGTCGATACAGCCAGGATAATCGCTGAGCCCCATGGACTTGAGGTGCAGACGACCCCTTTGCTACGTGAGCGCGACTGGGGCAGTTTTACTGGACGCTTTATCCCAGAACTGAAGGGTGAAGTGTGGCCTGATGACATCGAGACATTAGAAAACCTTCTTTCCAGGGCTGGCGAATTCATCGCTTATGTCAGGGCGACATTCCCAGGAAAGAAGGTGCTGGCTGTAGGCCATGGAATCATGAACAAGGCCATCCAGGCAGTATATTATAAAAAGTCAATGAGCGATATTCAGAGGATGTCGAATGCGGAGGTCCGCACGCTTGAACTGTAGCCTTGTTTATCTGTGGCCTCCGAAGTGACCGCCACCACTACCTCGTGAACCGCCTGAGTGGGAACCTCCACCGTGAGAGCCGCCAGAGAATGAACCTCCAGAACGGGAACCACTAGAGAACGAACCTCCAGAATGGGAACCGCCAGAGAATGAACCTCCAGAACGAGAGCTACCAGAGAACGAGCCTCCGAAAGAGTGAGAGGGACGGATGGGGGTGCTGCCGTGTCCGCTAAAACTTCCATGGCGCGAGCTGCTATTCAAGTGAGAATTCTCAGTTAGGCGTGAAGGTGCTCTGTTCACGTTAGAGCTACTGCTGTGAGAACCACCATTCGGTCTGTTGCCAAAGGAACCGCCATTCGGTCTGTTGCCATAAGAGCCTCCAAAGCTGTTGCTTGGTCTGCGACTCACGTTACCATTTCCATGATTCATGGGACGGTTATAGCCAGAAGCATTGCTGCCGATTCTACCTCCGTGATTGCCATGATTAGGTCCTGCCGTGATGCGTGTAGAGCTGTGGTGAGATGCACGGAAGTCACCACGGTTCCAGCGATCGTGCATACCGAAGTGTGCTCTTGGAGATGAGCGGAAGTGCTCTCTGTGTACATAATAGTAGCCATGTCCGCCATAAACGTGCCAGGCGTGTCCGCCGCGATAGGTGGCATAGAAGTGCGGACGCCCGAAGTAGAAATAGTCACGGTGCGGATAGCGGCGATAGACACCGAAGTGCCAGTAGCCTGCCTCCCAGTAGAGTGGACGATAGAAATAGCTAGCTGCCAGATAGGCGCTCCACTGCCAGTCGAGCAGGATATAGCTGAGATCGAGATTCCTGCGCTCCCAGTAGGTGCCGAATACATCTGCACGTCCTGTTACTCCCATCAGGTAGTCGAGATTGATTTCATAAGCTGCCTCGTACTGCTCGTCAGTCAGATTCAGCTCGTATGCCATTTTGTCGGTGAGGAACAGGGCCTCGCTGCGGGCCTGCTCGTAGCTCATTGCGCTTGCCGCCATTGTCGTGGTCAGCATCACCATCAGTGCGAAAAACATCTTCTTCATATTCGTATCATTTTAGCTTGTTCGACATTCTTTTTCTATTTCACAGTGCAAAGAAACGACAAAATCGGCAGGTTTGCAAAGGATTTTCCCTAAACAGGGAGGGGATTTTCCCTATAAGTGTATCTTTTCTCGTTTTTTCTTTGTAATTTTGTACCCGATATGAGATATTTCGTTTCTATATTATTAATAATGTGTAGCTACCAGACTGTCAGTGCACAAAATCGTTCGCTCTTCGACAGTCTGCAGTATCGTGCAGAGATGCAAGCCACTTTCTCCAGTGGTGACCATACCCCCCTGTGGCTCAATGCCAACAAGTATGGCCTGAGTTCGCTGAAGACATCGAATGGCTATCTTCGTGGTGCTCTCCAGCGCCCCCTTTCTGCTGATGATGGCCGTAAGTGGGGCATTGGCTATGGTGCAGATCTGGCTGTGGCTGCAGGTTTTACCAGTACGCTGGTAGTGCAACAGGCGTATTTCGAAGGTCGCTGGCTGAAAGGCGTACTCACCGTAGGCGCCAAGGAGCAGCCGATGGAACTGAAGAACCAGGAGCTAAGCACAGGCTCACAGACGCTTGGCATCAATGCCCGTCCGGTACCCCAGGTACGTCTTGCCTTGCCGGAATACTGGGCGATTCCCGGTACCCGTAAATGGTTGTCTCTCAAGGGACATATCGCCTATGGTATGTATACTGACGATAACTGGCAGAAAGACTTCACCTATCAGGAACATCGTTACACTGAGCATGCTTTATATCACAGCAAGGCAGGCTATCTGAAGATCGGTAAGGAAGGGAAACCTTTCTCTGCAGAGTTGGGTGTTGAGTTGGCTTGCCAGTTTGGTGGCACATCCTATCTGAAAGATGATAACGGTGACAAGATATATCACAACGATTCGGGTCTGAAGGCCTTCCTGCATGCACTGATTCCTGGTGGTGGTGAAGTCAATGAGACCACTTACCAGAACTCAGAGGGTAACCATCTCGGCAGTTGGCTGCTTCGTCTTAACTACGATCTCGGCGACTGGTGTGTGAGCCTCTATGCCGATAAGTTCTTCGAGGATCAGTCGGCGATGTTTATGCTCGATTATGACGGCTATGGCAAAGGCAGCGAGTGGAATGATAAGAAGGACAACCGCTATCTGCTTTATGACTTCAAGGATATCATGCTGGGTGCCGAATTGCAGCTGCGCAAGGGCACTTGGCTGCAGGATATCGTCATAGAGTATCTCTACACGAAATATCAGAGTGGTGCTGTCTATCATGACCGTACCCCTTCTTTCTCAGACCATATCGGCGGCATCGACGAATTCTACAATCATTATATCCTAATGGGGTGGGAGCATTGGGGACAGGTAGCTGGCAATCCGCTCTATCTTTCTCCACTCTATAATGACAATGGCAGGATTGAGGTGAACAACAACCGGTTTAAGGCCTGGCACCTGGGTATCAGTGGTCAGCCTCTGCCCACTCTCCACTATCGTATTCTGGCATCGTGGCAGGACGGGTTAGGCCGTTATAAGAGTCCCTACACTCATCGGAAGTATAACACCAGTTTGCTGGCTGAGGTAGGCTGGACCTTCGCAAAGGGTTGGAGGGCTACTGCCGCCTGGGGAGCCGATTTTGGTGCCATTCGAGGTAATAACAACGGCATTCAGTTGACACTTAGTAAAACAGGAATCCTAAACACGCGACGATGAAACATTTCCTTCTGTTGATTACAGGTATTTGCTTGCTTCTGACAAGCTGCGACATAGAGACCTCCGACAATGGTGATCTTGATGGCTATTGGCACTTGGTACGTGTTGATACTCTGGCCACAGGTGTAAGTCGTGATCTTTCTGACACCCGTGTATTCTGGGGTGTCGAGATGCGATTGCTGGAAGCCGTAGACCATGATCATGATACGGGGCACTATGGCTATTTGTTCAACTTTGAGCGTAAGGGTCAGACTCTTCGTCTTTATAATGGCCACAAGCATGAGCGTGCTGAGGGTGATATTCTTGTGGAGAATGTTGAGACCATAGCACCGTTGGGCATTAACGCCTTGGATGACCTTTTCACCATCGAGACACTGAACAGCAGTGATATGGTACTTAAGGATAAGGTGCTACGTTTGTGGTTTAAGAAAATGTAGCATTCAGAATTTCTTGCCGAAGGCGATGTAGAGGAAGGTCTGAGCCAGGATCTTGGCATCGAGCATCAGCGACTGGTTTTCCAGATAGTAAAGATCCATTTCCAAACGGATCAGCATCTTTTCTATCGTGTCGGTATAGCCATTGTGCAACGTGGCATAGCTCGTTACCCCCGGGCGCAACTGATAGAGCCTTTCATAGCGAGGATCCTTTTCCATTATCAGGTCGATGTAGTATTTTCGTTCAGGGCGTGGTCCGACGAATGACATGTCGCCCCTCAGCACGTTCCACAACTGAGGCAGTTCGTCGAGGTGGTGATCTCTCAGAAATCTGCCTACACGCGTCAGGTTCTCGTTCTTCTCATGCTTGAAAAGAGCATACTCATCGCGATGGCCGTTTGTTGTCATGCTTCTGAATTTCAGGATGTTGAAGGGCTTCCCTCCCTTGCCGATGCGTTCCTGACGGAAGAAGGCAGGGCCGCCATCCTCCAGGCGGACAGCTATGTAGCACGCGATGAAGAGCGGGGAAAAAAGAATGAGGCAGACGAGTGACCAGCAGAAATCAAAGGCTCGCTTCATGACACCAGACTTTTAAACGTTAGGAAGATAATCTTGAAATACTCGCTTACGGTATAGTGTTCCAGATAGCGCATATTCAGCTTGATCTTGTCGGGCATCACCTCCTCGATATAGGTGCGGTCAGGATCCTCGGCCTTACTCAACAGTTCGTTCTCGTTAGCGTATTCAATTGAGGCATAGTCGGTGATGCCTGGCCTCACACGGAGCACTTTCCGTTGTTCGTCTGTGTAGAGTTCGACATATTTCCTAACCTCAGGTCTTGGTCCCACAAGACTCATATCGCCTTTCAGCACGTTCCACAGTTGAGGCAGTTCGTCCATCTTCGTCTTACGGAGGAAATAACCTACACGGGTGATTCTGGCATCGTGTTCTCCCACGGTGAGCAGTCCCTCACTGTCGGCTCCTATGCGCATGGTGCGGAATTTGTAGAGTCCGAAGGGCTTGCCGTCTTTGCCGATGCGCTCCTGAATGAAAAAACAGCCCCCTTTGCTACCAGCCTTGATTTTCAGACAGATGGCTGCAAAGACGGGTAAGAGTACAATCAGTCCCAGTGCAGAGAATATGATGTCGAAGAATCTGATCAATGTATGATGCTCTTAAAGTTTTCCAAAATATACTCCACCTGTTCGTCAGTAAGCTTCGTGTAGAGCGGTAGTGTGATCTCGTTCTCAAAGTAGTGGTAGGCATTGGGATAGTCCTTGATGTTGAATCCCAGCCGTTTGTAGGCCGTCATCATCGGCAGCGGCTTGTAATGCACGTTAGTGGCAATGCCACGCTCTGCCATCTGGTTGATGATGCCGTTGCGCTCCTCGCTACCGCGCCCTGTGAGTCTGACGAGGTACAGGTGGCCTGACGAGGTGTATTCATCAGTATAGTGTGCCAGCACGCTAACATTCTCGTCCTTCAGAGCCTGGTTATAGCGCTCTATCAGTTGCCTTCTGCGAGCCAGAAGGGCAGGGAATCGCTTCATTTGTACCAGTCCGATGGCAGCTATGATATCTGTCATGTTGCGCTTGTAGCCTGGGAAAATAATGTCATACTCCCACGAGTTCAGTTGACTTTTCTCCAGCGCGTCCTTACTTTGTCCGTGCAGCGTCAACAACTGAAACTCTTTATACATCTTCTCATTCTCGATGCCAGGATGATTTTTCCAGGTCAATGCACCTCCCTCACCAGTGGTGAAGTTCTTTACAGCGTGGAAGCTGAATGAAGTGAAGTCGGCTATTGAACCCACCATTTGTCCTCGCCACTGAGCACCAAGTGCGTGCGCACCGTCGGCTACCACGATGACTCTTCCAAAACTTCTTTGCAGATCGTTGTTGGGGCAGAATAAGTGCTTCTTGCTCTCAACAGCAGCCAGAACCTTTTCGTAGTTGCAGGGGATACCTGCCAGGTCTACCGGTATAACGGCCTTCGTCCGTTCGTTGATAGCATCAGCCATCTGTTCGTAGTCCATCTCCAGCGAGTC
The DNA here is from genome assembly GCA_946183415.1 of uncultured Prevotella sp. Classification (GTDB taxonomy): domain Bacteria; phylum Bacteroidota; class Bacteroidia; order Bacteroidales; family Bacteroidaceae; genus Prevotella. Next base: position 38,271 of record CAMHAM010000008.1, on the reverse strand, counting down.
CTTTTGGGTATCTACAAACCTGAGGGTAGCTCCGATGTGACAAACCACACTCGCTGTAGCCGTATAAGTGTAGGCTGAGGTAATCACCTCATCGCCAGGACCGATACCAAGTATCTGCAGAATCGACTCCAAGCAGGCTGTAGCCGAACTGAGGCAGACGGCTTTATCCACCTCACAAAGGCTGGCTATATCCGACTCCAGCTTTTTCGTGCGTGGTCCCGTCGTAATCCATCCTGACAACAGGGCTGCCGTCACTTCCTGAGCTTCCTGCTCCGTAATATCTGGTGGTGAGAATGGAATTTTCATCGCTTTATCTGTTGGGTTTGACTTGAGCCGACCTGTTGCCTATCACGTTGAAAATGCCCACGAGATAGCCGATGCCGTAGCTCATGTGAATATTGAAGAATACGTAGGGCATCAGCAGCGCCAGAAGTGGCTGATGCATACGGATGGCACTCATGCTGCCCACCACGATGCCGATAAAGAGATACAGCATCAGGAATGTTGTGTAAGCATGTAGGATGAAAGGCGAGAAGATGCTGGCGACGCCTCCGACAATCAGTCCTAAAAGGAATATCAGCGGGAAGAACTGTCTGACGGTGGCAGGCGCACCCAATTTCTTGTTCACCAGCGGCTTGTAGAGGCCATACTGATAGTACATCTTCCGCATCTTGCTGAGAGTGTCACGCGCAGTATAGTTGATGATCACCTGTGGAATCAGGTAAATCTTACCGCCCAAGTTCTGCAGGCGGCCATTGAATTCATCATCCTGATTTCTCACCAGATCGGTATCGAAGGGCCCCGTCTTCTCAAACACCTCGCGCTTATAGCATCCGAAGGGCACCGTGTCGGTCTCCATGATTTTCGAAGCACCGATTTTGTGCATCGAACCGCCTACACCGAAGGGATGGCTCGAAGCCTGGGCGATAGCTTGGCAGACGGGCGTGTCTTTCGCAGGCTGTGTGTTCCAAACGCCGCCTACGTTGTCGGCATTCAGCTGGTAGAGGTATCTCACGAGTTCGGAGATGTAGTTCGTGGGGTAGGTACAGTGGCCGTCGAGCCGCATGATTACTTCGCCAGTCGCAGCCTCCAGACCGCGATTCAGGGCGTATGGTACAATGCGTTCAGGGTTGTCAAGCAGTTTGATAAACGGGTACTGAGTCATGTATCGTTCGATGATCTCACGTGTCTTGTCCGTACTGCGTCCATCGACAAACAATACCTCCATCATGTCCTGCGGGTAATCTTGTTCGATAATAGACACGATACATGCTTCAATGAACTTTTCTTCATTGAAGACAGGACAAATGACTGATACCTTTCGAACGTTCATTCTATAGTATAAAACGTAACTTTTCTGTAATTAGTGCGCAAAGGTACGACTTTTTTTTGTATTTTGCCTCAAATTACCAATAATAATTGAATATTCAGTCTATTTCTTGTTGAGCAACATCCATGCGGCCCAAGCAAGAATACCCTGGAGGGTTGAAACGGCGAGGTAAGTCCAGGCATAGTGGGTGAGAGTGGAGGATAGCATGAAACCTACAACCATTACCAATAGGCACACTCCCAAGAAGATGGCATTGTAGGGTATGATGCTCACCGCATCGATGGTGTTGCGATAGAGCATATAGATGGCCTGAGGCAAGATGGAGAGTATCATGATCCTCGTCAGATCTTTAGTCACTACATAGTCGCTGGAGAAGAGTAGGGTGGTCAGCAATTCGGTGAAGATGTAGATTATACCGATAAAAATCATCGATGTGCCTATGTATGTGATGGCCAGACGGTTCACCAAGCGATTGGCTGTTGCCATTTCGCTGCGTGCTAAGGCCTTTGATACGTATGGCAGTAGGATGATTCCCATGAAGGAGAAGATCGGGGTAACCATCGTCACAAAGAATATACCCACCGAGAAATAGGCTGTGATTTGCAAGCCTTGTGTATTGCTGATGTAAATGAGTGGGAACGCAGCCAGTGAGAACTGGAAGAAGTCGGCTATGAGTCTTCCTGAAGAATACTTGATGAGCGTAACGAAGAGTGAGGGCTGGAGAGTGAAGAGCGATAGCCACTTCCCTCTCAATTCCCTTCCCGCTAGACAAGCCACCAGCACGATGGAAATGGCGAGCCACGCCATGAACACATGCCCGACAGTGAGTAAAGGCAGCAGAATCAGGGGTATGATGGTCAGCAGTTGCATAGCCAGTTGACTACCGTTATACCACTTGAAGTCACCAATGCCCCGATAGTAGGCAAATACGTATTGGGCCATTGCAAGCGTGAAAGCATAGGCCAGGGCCACAATCAGCAGATGCATGTTATCGCTTTGGCCGATGATGATATCCTCCATCTGCGCCGAGAAGAGCATGCAGACTATCAACACGATGAGCGATACACCTATTATATATATAAAGGAGGCACTCATCAGTGGCGCAATCCTACGCGGAGGATTGCTGTTTCGGTAGAGTGGGATGTAACGTGGCAGGGCGATGCCCACGCCGGCAAGCATTAGGAACGAGAGTACCTGTACCGAGCGCTTGATGACGTTGTATTGTCCGAAGTCATCAATGCTCAATCGGCTGGCGAGCAACTTGTTGATTGCAAAAGAGCAGAGCATGATGAGCAGCTGGATGGAGAATGTCCACACCATGTCACGCCCCATCCCTGAACTCAGTTTCTCCCTGATTAACTTCAGCATGGCTCCGTTTCCTTTTGTAGCAGGTGGAACAAGACATAAACCACTACAAACATTGCCAGATAACTGGTGTACATATAGAAGGAGGCAGCAAACGACCACATCACATAGCCGTAGATTGCCACGAGTATCATTTGATTGAAGAAGATATATTGGTGGGCTTTCAATGCCTTGAACGACATGTTGGCGGCTACTCCCATGCCAAACATGATGATGATGGCTCCAACCTCACCGAAGTCTTCCACCAAGGGGCGGAAGCAGGTGTAGATATTCGAGATGCCGTAGAACCCGTTTTTCCCGATGTTAAGATATTCAGGGTAAAGTCCCTGGACACGTTCTTCAATACCCAGCAGATTGGAGATTCCCATAAACGTCTTACTGCCCCAGGCCAGATCTGTGGGGGTATACGAGGTGTACCACATGTCTACGCAGTGCATGTGACCTAAAGAGTAAGCCACGAATTTCTCACTGATCTCCAGTATCGTTTTCTCGCTGATTTCTCCTGTCCGCAGCACCATCGATAAAAAGAGGATGAGGAAGAATCCCACGATGATGAGGGCGAACCTCAGGATGGCTTTCACCTTCATCTTGATAGGCAGTCCATAGCTGAACGAACAGACCAGATAACTGGCCAGCCACAGCATAAACGACGTGATCATACCCATCTTCATTGATTGTGTGAGCGCAATGAAGGTACCAGGAATCAGCGTAATGATACATAGTGTCTTGTTCCATCGTCCTACTAACCTGTAGCAGAAACCGCCAATCACCGGTGCTGCATACGAGAAGATAAGGAAGAACTGGTTGACGAAGTTGCTCACTTCTGAACCCGAATAGCGATCACCGGCAATACCCTTGTTCATCTCCATAATCTCGCGCATGTCGAGCAACACTTGCAGACTGAACCCATGCAGGATGATGGAGTAAATAGGATTCACCATCGCTCCGGCTATGAGGACGAGCAATGCGGGACCTACCCATTGCTTCTTGAGCTCGAGGCCTGTGCCTGTAGGCTCGGGATGATAGAACGCATCGCTGAAGATGGTACCCATGACGAATACCGTGACGCCCGTGAGCATAAACACCCCTCCTGTGTATCTCAGTTCAATATAATTGTTGAGCAGGAGCACAGAGATGGCCGAAACCAGCCAGATCACAGCAAACACCCCCGCTGGCTCCAGTCTGAACATGTATTTCCAGGAAAGAACCAGCAATACAATGGTGATTGCTATGAACAGAATGACCACTTTCTTTACCCTTACTTTTTACCCATTACGAAGATTCTGCAGGCAGGGATGAAAAGACCAAACAGCAACGATCCGAGGATGATGACGGGAACGTTGGGCGAAGCTTGCTTTTTCACTCCCAACGGTGGAGTCAGCACGCGGACGTCGGTTCTCATCGCCTTCATCATCTGTGCCTCCTCACGCTTCTGTAGCAGGAACACGTAGACTTCGTTGAGCACGCGCCAGTCGCGTTCGTCGGTCAGACCGCCGATAGCCTTCTGAGGTGCTGATGACAGCCATTGCTTGCTCTCCTTGTCCTTTTCGGCCACGCTCTTCATCTGCACTTTCAACTGCTTGATGGCGTTTTCTGCCGAGCTCAGCACTGCGTCGTGCATGGCGGCGAGTTGCTGGTCAAGATCTTTCACCAGCGGACTCTCCTTGCTTGAGCTGGCGATGATCTTCTGTCGCTGTAGCTGCAGGGTGTTGTACTGAGTCACTGATTCTCCAAGCCCGCTTTCCTTCTCGGTGATCAGCAGGGCAGGCAGCAGTTCGTCCTTCTTCGATTCGTCGCGCAGATAGTCGCGGATAGCCTCTACGAGGTATAGCTTGCTCTTTACCTCCATGTCGGCTTTCTGCACCTCCATCGCCCCTTCTGCGTATGCCTTGGCCATCATCTCGAGGTCGGGCATCTGGGTCTTGCTCTTATAGTCTGCCACGCGCTGGTCGAGAGTCTTCAACTCTGTTTCCAGTCGTGCTATGCGCTCTATCACGTATTGTTCCGAGACTGCAGCCTGGGCATCCTTGTCGTCGTTGCTCTCCTTGCGGTATTCGGCTATGATAGCGTTGATTACATCGGTAGCCCTCTGTTTCGAGAAGTCCTTGTATTTGATGTCGATGATTGAGGCATCGCGACTGCCCACGACCACGTTGAGCTGCTTCTTCTTGATGTATTCCACCAGTGCCATCGGCTCTGTGCGCTTCACGGTGATGGTCACCTCGTTGTCCTTCATCTTCTGGAGATAAGGTGTGGCGTTGATCTCAATGTCACCGATAGAGCTTTTCAGTGTCTGGCCTACCTTGCCCATCAGCTCGTCGTCGTATTTGTCGTCGTTCTTCTTCAGCTTGTACACCTTCACGTTGCCGCTCTTTGACAGGTCAAGCTTCATGCGCACATCGTCCTCTTCGGTGATGTCCTTGAAGTTAACCGTTACGGGCAGATCCTCACCATAGAGATCCTTATCCTGGATACCCTTAATGGTGTAGCTCATATCGAGGTGCATTTGGTTGACCACGTTGAGCAGCAGCCAGGGACTCTGCATGGCGTAAAGCTCATTGTATACGTTCGATGAGCCACCCAGCCCAACGAGGCCACCCAGCTCTGCCAGTCCTCCCAATTGCCCCATAATGGCTCCCATGGCGCTCTCGTCCTTCACGAGCACCTGCGCCTTCTTGATGTATTTGGGAGGGGTTACCACCAAATAGGCGATGGCTAGCAACAACAGGGTACAGACAGAAATGGCAAACCATCTCCATTTGGCGAGACAAGTCTTGACAAACTCGCCGATTGTCATTGATTCCTTCATATTATCTTTCATTTATTATCTCATTTTTCCCTTCATGATAGTGCTCAAGCACGGCAGCCAGTTGCTTGTCGTTCTCACCTTCCAGGCGGTTTGTAGCTGTCAGCCGGTCGTTGGTTGCCAGTTGCCTGATGAGGTCTGTGTGGTAGTAGCTGATGCGCGACTCTTTGAGCAGGCACTTTTCCGCTTGGCATCGCAGCCCCATCACATAGAGCCATACATCGTCCGCCTTCGGACAGAGTCGAGTGAACACCTCCTCGTTGGTCACCTCCTCGTCGAACGTGTGTGCAGGATAGAGTACACCCGCCCAACCCAGCGGAAAAAGCTTGGCCTTGTCGTACTCGAAGTCGGCACTCACATGGTGGTATTCAGGCCACTCTGTGTAAGGCTTCAGCCGGTTGTCCCCGTCTGTCGTTGGCATTTTGGCATAGCCTGCTATGATGGCCTTCGCGTGTCGGTGGTGAGCTTCAGCCAGTTCCTCTATGAAGGTCTTTGTGTAGTAGATGTCGTCGTCGGCGGTGATAATATGCTTGTCTGGAAATTCTTTCAGCGAGTGTATCAGCTTCGTATAGGCACCCATGTCCTTGGCGTAGCGCACTTCCAGTCCATAGTCGCAGAGGTGCCTCAGGTTTTTGGGCAGGTTCTCGCTGTTGTAGGTCTTCTCGTCGAGCCACAGCACGATGCGCTCTGCTCCTACAGTCTGGTTCAACAGTGAGTAGATGGCATATATGGCACTTCCTTTCACGCGTTTCCCGTAACTGGTGAGTGATATGATGATATCCTTCTCTTTCCTTGCCGGACTTTTCATTGCCTGTCTCACTCTGATGTCATATAGCACTTTCAGCTTCATGAGATTTCCCATGAGCGCATCCTTTACGATACCGATCTTATGACTGAGGTACGACATTTACTTGAACAATAGCACGGCGATTGTTGTGAGCACTGATACCACTGATACCCAGAACGAGCCGTTCGAGGTGTCGCTGGCGTTGGCCGACTGGCGCTTACGATAGTTGTTTGGCTGCACGTAGACCACGTCGTTCTGCTGGATGATGTAGGCGGGTGATTTCGTCAGCGCCTCAGGTTCCATCATACTTAGCACATAAGTGTCCTGCTTGCCCTCGTCGTTGATACGCAGCACCTTCACCTTGTTCCTGTCGCCGTAGATGGTCATGTCGCCTGCACGGCTCAGGGCTTGCATCAGTGTGGTACGGTCGCTCTTGATCTCATAGAATCCGGGCTCCTTTACCTCACCGATGACAGAGAATCCCAGGTTCAAGTACTCGATGGTCACTACGGCATCCTTGGCCACGCTCTTCTCCTCCATCGTGCGCTTCAGCTGTTCAGCCAGTTCGGCACGTGTCAGTCCGGCAGCCTTTATCTTGCCTATCAGTGGAAAGTCGATGTTGCCATCAGGGTCAATGGTATAGCCCGATGTGCCTCGGCTCTGGTTGATGGATTGCATCTCCGAGTAGCCGATGATCTGCGAGGTCACGGGCAGGTTCAGCACATTGTTCAACTCTGCCGACTTCGTATTCACCACAATCGACAGCTTATCCGTCGGTTTCAGCAAGATGCCTTTCGTGTAGGTCATCTCGAGTGATGCACCGTCAGCGAGTCCTGGGAAATAGGCCACGGTTTTAGGCGTGAGACATGAGGTCATGATCATCGTCCCACATACCGCCATTATCAAATGTTTTATCTTCATACTTAAAATAAAAACGCAAATTTCACCTTATTATTATAGAAAACGGGGGCAAAATTACGAAAAATAATCCAAAAACTTTGCAGAATTCCAAAATATTCGTATCTTTGCCCCTGAAATCGTCGGTGGACGCATTTTGCTACGACTTTTTTCGACATGGGGTTGTTTGGATTTGACAGCGGGTCGAGATGGTACGTAAGCACGCGGAGGCTTCTTTGGTTCCCTCCATAATCTGAGTCAGAGAAAAATTAATTGGCAACAATGAGTATGCTCTCGCTGCTTAATCGAAGTACAGTAGATTGCTAGCTTAATTTCACTGCAAGGCGGAGAAACGAGACGTCGCTCCAAGGATGTTGTTCCGAATCTGAGGATCAAGCGGCGCAGGTTAAATCGGAAATAGTCTGTATGGGCTCCGACGTGCGGATGAGATTTAGGAGCTAAGGTGTCAGTTGGTGGTCCAGGTCTTGCTGATGCTCGAAAACCGAAGGCTGGAATAAGCGTGTAGAAAGCGTATGGTTTCCCTGTTTGGACGAGGGTTCGACTCCCTCCAGCTCCACCACTATTTTAAATTTAAGCCGCTGACTTTTCGAAAAGTCAGCGGCTTTTTTATCAGACGGAGGACGGACAGACACAGATAGATGTCCGCTTAGAGAATGAGACGGTTTGGCTGACACAGGCTCAGATGGCAGAGCTGTTTCGCTACACCTTGGGTACATTGTTTCTATGAAGGAGAAGAATTGTTCCCATGCTGGGAATGTGGCGTTCCCACGTTGGGAACATGACGTTCCCACCTTGGGAATAAATGCTGAGCCTTAGGCTTGGTGGATAAAAGGTGGTTATTGATCAATAAGGTGCCTCCTTTGCGGAATAAGGGGCACTTATTGCAGGTAGAATTTATCTATTGGTACGAATGCCTTTTTCAGGAATTGTGCCTTGTTTTTGTTAAAAATGCACTTAAATAGTGCAATTTTCTTAATAATTCTGCACTATTATAGTGCAATTTGCTTATCTTTGTACCCAAATTGAAGTATAAACGCTTATGGATATCTCTTTGATTGAATTTATGGAAGGCCAGTTGAAGCAGACTGTTTCTACCTTTCACCGTTATATGTTCGACCAGATAAGCTGGGAGTCTCGGATGTTTGGTCTCGTAGGGCCTCGTGGTGTCGGCAAGTCCACCATGATCCTGCAGTATATCAAAGCGCATAGAGATGAAAGGCGTATGTTCTATATAGGTGCCGACCACCTGTATTTCTCATCGCATACGCTGGTTGAGACTGTGGATGAGTTTGCCAAGGAGGGCGGTGAACAGATATTCATCGACGAGATTCATAAGTACGAAAACTGGTCGAGCGAGTTGAAGCAGATCTATGACTCTCATCCTGACGTGAAGGTCGGATTTACGGGATCGTCGGTGCTTGATATCTACAAAGGGTTCTCGGATCTGAGCCGTCGGGCGCCTGTCTTCATGATGCAGGGCTTGTCTTTCAGAGAATATCTACAGCTGTTTCACAATATTGAAGTGCCTGTTTACACGCTGAAAGATGTGCTAAACTTGAAGGCCGTCGTGGCAGATGTCAGCCATCCGCTGCCATTGTTCCGCGACTATCTGCAGAGAGGCTATTATCCTTTTTCTGGTGATTCAGACTTTGAGCTGAGGCTTCTCCAGGTTATCAATCAGACGATGGAGGTGGATATACCGCAATATGCCAACATGAATGCTTCTACTGGCAGGAAACTGAAAAAACTGTTGACAGTCATTGCCAAAAGTGTACCGTTCAAACCTGTTATGGATTCGCTGGCTGCTGTGGTTGGTGTGAGTCGGAATGTGCTTCCCGATTATTTTCTCTATATGGAGCAGGCGGGGATGATCGGCCAGTTGCGTGATGATACTGGTGGCATCAGAGGAGTAGGGAAGGTTGATAAGGTATATCTGGACAATACTAATATGGCATACCTGCTTGGTGGCAATGCTACTGACGTCGGTAATATCCGCGAGACATTCTTCTATAACCAGATGCGTGTCGTTTCAGATGTCATCAGTTCGCGCATCAGCGACTTTGAGATTGACGGGAAGACCTTCGAGGTGGGAGGTAAGAATAAGGGCAAGAAACAACTTTCCGAAGCCAAAGAAGGCTATGTCGTCAAAGACGATATCGAATTCGGCTCGGCCAACATCATCCCCCTCTGGGCTTTCGGGTTGTTGTATTAATGAGCAAATCTTTTAAGACACCAACCTTGTGGTGGCTGATGTTTCGCGGACGGAGAAGACCATCTGTCTGGCGGTGACCCCCTCGCTGAAGGCTTACATCAGCACCTCCAACTGTTAAGAAAATGTAAATCTATGGTGGCTCCTGCATTAGTTTGTAAGAATTGGTTTAATTTTGCCTCTCGATATTGTTATTTGTTCAATTTTAAATCAAGTAAGAAATGAAAAGCAAGTTTTTCAGCCTATTATGGGTTTCTGTGTGTGTCGGGACCTTCCTGACGGTGACATCGTGTGAGAAAATGAATTTGGGCAAAGGCTCAATTGATGACGACGCTAATGTGGTGGTGCGTATCAGGAGTTTTGAGCAGACACCGTTTAAGTCGGAGACACGAGCGGAGGTCGGCGACCTGTGCAACCACTTGAATTTCATCGTCTTCGATGACAATGGTGAGCGTGTGGACCAGAAGAATCAGGAATTGGGTGACGAAGATTTCGGAGAGGGACGTTTTACGCTGCCGTTGGGCACATATCGGCTAGCCATCGTGGCCCACAGCTCGGATGGTAATCCCAGCGTGAACAAGCGTACGGCCAGCAAGAATGAGTCAGTATCGTTTACTAATGCCAAGGGCTTTACCGACACCTTCTTCACCTCGAAGCGGCTGACGGTGGGCGATAGTGCCATCAATCTCGATGTAAGGCTCGACCGCGTGGTGGCCAAGGTAAGGTTCATCAATGAAGACCCTATCCCGGAAAAGACCGACAGCATCCGGTTCTACTACGAGGGCGGATCGGGCTCAATCGACGCTCAGAGCGGCTATGGTAACGTGAAGTCGAAACAGGCAGCTTGGTTCGGCAAAGACGAGACACCGTTTGAAATCTACACCATCCCATGGCAGGACAGAGACTATCTGGAGGTTACCATTGGAGCCTTTGAGGGCACCGACCTGCTGACATCAACCGTCATTGACAGCATTCCCATACGCAGGAACTGTGTGACGACCTGTCGGGGAAAGCTGTTTAACGGCAAAGTGACGAAAGTGAAGTTTACCATCACGCTTAATGACACTTGGGAAACGCCCATCGAGTACCAAATACCTGATAAATGAAACTTTTAGGCGGAAAATTTGGCTGTGTCGGCTAAATTACCTACTTTTGCAGCTGTAAACAAGACTATCATGGACAAGAAACAAGCAAATGACACGCTGCGCAGAAACGTGGAGCTGCTCTCGAAGCAGACAGAGAAGGAGGTAGGGATGATGCCCGCCACCGAGGCACCACTGCCATCGGTTCAGAAGGTGAAGGAAATCGTGGCGTTGGTGAAGAACATCATCTTCCCCGACTATTTTAATAAGCGACAGCCCGACGAGGCCATACGCTCATACTTCATCGGTGTACACATGGAGGAGCTGATGACACAACTGGTGAAGCAGATAGCCCACGGACTACAGTTCTGCGAGGATTGTGAAGCTATTCGCACGAAAGCACAGGTGTACGATGAGGCTGAGAAGTTGGCCTTGGAGTTCATTGATGCGCTGCCAGAAATCAAACGACTTCTATATACTGATGTGGAGGCGATGTTCGACAATGACCCAGCGGCTCCTAACTATGGAGAGGTGATTTTCAGTTATCCGAGCATAAATACGATGACGCACTACCGCATTGCCCATAAGCTGCACCAGCTGGGCGTGCCCGTCATACCACGTATTATCACAGAGTTGGCTCATTCGAAGACGGGTATTGATATTCACCCAGGGGCGCATATCGGTGAATATTTCTCGATAGATCATGGTACGGGTGTGGTGATTGGCGAGACGAGTATCATCGGCAGCCACGTGACGTTGTACCAGGGCGTGACGTTAGGCGCAAAAAGTTTCAAATACGATGAAAACGGCAATATGCTGAACATACCGCGTCATCCAATTATCGAGGATCATGTGACCATCTATTCGAACGCATCGATATTAGGGCGTATCACTATCGGACACCACTCAGTGATAGGTGGTAACATTTGGCTGACACATAGCGTTCCCCCCAATTCAAGGATTCTGCAGTCGAAAGCAGTAGATGCAGGATTCCAAGACGGTGCTGGGATCTGATCAAACAAATAAAGAAGGCTTCCATTACTCGGAAGCCTTCTTTTTGCCAAATTCAGGGTCAATCTTGAGTAGTGAAGTAACGATGTAGGTCATCGCACAGGCTACGACCACGATAAGGAAGAAGGCTGGATAGCCGACACTCTCCTGAAGTGCACCTGCAAAGAGCCCAGGAATCATCATCGACAGCGCCATGAACGCTGTGCAGAGAGCATAGTGGGCCGTCTTGTGCTCACCCTGACTATAATATATAAGGTATAGCATGTAGGCAGAGAATCCAAATCCGTAGCCGAACTGCTCGATGAAGATGCAGACGCTGATGTTAACGAGACTGGAGGGCTGGATGTAAGAAAGATAGACGTAGACGATGTCGGGCAGAGTGATGGCCATTACCATAGGCCATAGCCAGCGCTTCAGTCCGTCGCGGCTGGCACAGATGCCGCCAAGGATGCCACCAAGTGTAAGTCCGATGACCCCAACCGTACCCTGAACGAGTCCGAACTCCCCATCAGACAGTCCGAGGCCACCATTGCTGACCTTATCAACAAGGAAGAGGGCACTGACCTTTGCCAGCAGTCCTTCTGGCATACGGTAGAAGAGCATGAAGCAGATACCCACCCACACCTGAGGCTTTTGGAAAAATGTGACAACTGTGTCGCGAAACTCGCGGAAAATGTCGGAGGCAGTCTTGTGCCCACGATCAGTATCCTCAGAGGGGCGAGGCAGCATCCAGTTGTGATAGAGCCAGAAGGCGATAAAAAGACCCGCCATCAGGTAAAATACGAGGCTCCAGGAATACCGGATGGAACGTGTGAGCACCTGCAAAGCTCCAGCAAGTCCAACGAGCAAGCCTGAGGAGAAAATCGTGGCGATGCGGTAGAATGTAGAGCGGATGCCCACAAAGTAGGCCTGCTCATGTTGGTCGAGTCCGAGCATGTAAAAACCATCGGCTGCGATGTCGTGGGTGGCACTCGAGAAGGCCATCAGCCAGAAGAATGCCAGCGAGCCTTGAAGCCAGAAATCGGCAGGGATGGTGAAGGCCACACCTGCCAGCGAGGCGCCGATGAGCACCTGCATGGTGACAATCCACCACCGCTTGGTGCGCAGCATGTCGACAAAGGGGCTCCACAAAGGTTTGATGACCCAGGGCAGATAGAGCCACGAGGTGTAGAGCGTAATATCTGTGTTGCTGAGGCCAAGGCGCTTGTAGAGAATCAGCGAGATGGTCATAACGGCCACGTAGGGCACGCCTTCGGCGAAGTAAAGTGTGGGCACCCATGCCCAAGGAGTCTTCTTATTCATTAAACATTAAAAATTAAAGATTGTATATTATCCATTTAATCGTAAAGGCATTGGATCTCTGCACCCCGATAGTAGTAAAGCAGGATTTCTTCGTAGGTCTTACCCTGCTCCCCCATGACGGCTGCTCCTATCTGACAGAGTCCGACACCATGCCCCCAACCTCGGCCACGCAGGCGGAAGCCCGTTGAGGTCTTTTCAATATCGAAGGCAGAACTTAAAAGGTGGGTCTCGCTGAGGGCTCGACGTATCTCGAGTTCCTTACCGATGGTAAAGTTTTTCTTCGTACCTACAATTTTAAGACGGCAGATGCGCCCACTCTTACCTATTTCGAGCGGAATGAGATCAGTAATCGTGCCGAAATCGATATTCAATTTACGGCTGACAAGCTCGGAGAGTTGCTCTTGAGTGTATTCTACAATCCAATGGTAGAAGTCAGGCGTTTCCTGATCATAGTCATTGAGAACCTGCGAGAGGATATGCTTGTCGGTAGTATTACAATAGGGATCCTGAACACTGACGAGGTAAGGCTTGGGCGTGTCCTCCCAGCAATACTGGAATTCCTCAGTGACGCCTCCGCAACACTTGTGGAAACGGGCATCGCAGATGTCACCGTCGTAAGTGAGAATCTGTCCGCGTGTCAGGCTGACGGCTTCCTCCACATGCTGGTTGCGCGCATGGCTGATGCCCTGATAGCGCTGGCAATGGTCATCGGCACACACATCGAAGATCGTATGGTCTTCGCGGTCGTACCAACGGATGAGCTCGTCATCCTTCTTGATAAACGAGAAGAAACTGTCATTGCCATTCTCGTGCTGGCGGCGCTTCTCCATCTGGGCCAGCAGCCACGAGCGGCTGATGACGGCATGAGCCTTGAGAAACTCGGGTGAGGCTGTGGCCGACATCTCACTGGATATGACGCTGGCGAGGTAACGCTCGACGGGCAATTCATTGATGGCTACAATCTTATCGGCCTCTACGACAATGCGCAAAGTGCCTTCGAAGGTCTGTGTCTGCTGGCGCTCCCAATGAAAGTTGACACCGATGGTGACATCCTGCAGTTCGAACGAGGCATCGTCGCTTTGGGGTGTGAACGTTAGATTGCGGTACTGCGTGCCTCGCCACAGAATGCCCCCTTCGGAGAATTCTACCGTCTGGGGACCTGTGATTACTTCACCCTTGGCCACGTAAGGCTTGTTGAGCGTAAAGCTAATTTTGTCGGCTGTGACGATGCCCACGGTGACATTAGGTTCCTTGCGGAGGGCGAACTGGGAATTGAGTGCAGACTGCTTCTTGGCTTCGCCCGACTTCAGACGCTCGATGACCTGCTGCACTTCGTCCTTGCTGAGTGATACTTCTGCAAGGATGCTGAGGGCGCGCTCGGGCGACAGCCGCTCGTAGTCTTCCTGACGAGGAGTGATGAAAAGACCTGCCATATCGAGGGCTCCTGGTGAAATGATATATTGTGAATCGCCCTCGGCATAATAGCAGTCAGGGCGATGCTTGGCGCGCAGGAACACGACAGAGAGATACTCGTCGTGATAACGCCAACTGACAATGTTCATCATCGGCTCGACTTCGTCATCCTTCTGAGGCAGGGCTTCATACAGACGACGGAACAACTGCTCGTCGCCATATTGCGATCGACTACGGATGAGCATAGCAGGGCAGGGGTACTCCTCGATGAGCGAGATGTCCTCACCCTCGTTGAGCTCTACAATCTTTAGCAGATGGTGGCTGAGGCGCTTCCAAGACTTCTGAAGTGGCAGCGTACCACTGGTGCCTGCCTGGAAGTGGGCATGGTCGGGAGCAGAAGCTCCGCATTTAGGTCCGTTGTAGAACACCATCAGCTCAGGGTATTCCTCTAGCAGCTTATGGATCTCACCATAAGACTCTCGGATAAGCTGAGGCTCGTGCTTCACACTGGGGATGGTGAAATGGATAGGCAGGATAGGGTAGGGGTTGACAAGCAAGTCGTATTGGCTGTCGATTGACTTCTTGAACTGCTCTTTAGGGCGGTTTTGCTCACAGAGGAAGCAAGGACGTTCGGCCAGTGTCTTCTTGTCGATGCTAGCACCAGTCGACACCATGCGGGCAGGATTCCACTGCACATGAAATGACGAGGCACCCACCACAAGCTCACGCGTCTGCACATTTCGCAGGTCGTGGTAGCGAATGCTGGCATCGTCCCATTTCTCAAGTTGGCGGTTGAAGAAACGCAGCAATGGCGAGTCGTTCATCAATTCCTGCTTGCCCTGCAGCATCTGCTGGCGGGCATGTATCTCAAGGGTGCGCAGACGGTCCTTATAGAGGTTGTTGGCGTTGATCTTATCTATTGAGAGAGCAGCATCGCTGTTACCGCCCCAACGGCGACAGAGATAAAGCTCGGTGAAGATGCGCCCTATACGGTAGTGGCGAGAGAAGATAAGTCCCAGCGCATAGTCCTCTCCGTACGAAGTGTTTGGGAACTGTATCTGTCGCAGCAAGGGTGTGAAGAAGGCACGGGGGGCACCCAGCCCATTGATGCGCAGGGCATTGTTAGGGCCGTTGTCGTCAGTCCACTCGGCATGATCGATGAGTCCTGGTGGCAGGGTGTTAAGCTCGAAGTCGCACATGCGGTAGGAGCCGATTACCATCGCGGCATTCTGTTTGTAGAAAGCGTCGACCACTTGTTGCAGTGTCTTGGGCGAAGAATAGAGGTCATCAGAGTCTAACTGTACGGCAAAGCGTCCGCAGCGGTCATCATTGATGGCTACGTTCCAGCAGCCGCCGATACCCAGATCGGTGCGCTCAGGGATGATGTGGACGAGTCGCTCGTCGTGGAACCCCTGTAGCAGTTCGGTGGTCTTGTCGGTAGAGTGGTTGTCTACCACGATGACGTTGAACTTGAAGTTAGCCTTTTGCGAAAGTGCGCTGTTGACGGCGTCGCAGATGGTCTTCTCGCGGTTGAAGACGGGGATGATCACCGAAGCCTCCACATCGAACTCCTGCTCTTTAAAGTCAGGACGGCGGTAGAATGACGGGTCGATCTTCGCACCAATCTCTTGCAGATGGGCTGTGGCAGCCTGTTCCATTTCTATTTGTACCTCGCGGTTCCGTGGGTTAACATAGTCAAACTGCTTCACGCCCGATGCTCGCGTATCTGTCTCTTCTTCTGTATAGAGTTTTTCGTTGATATGGAAAATCTCTCCATGACGGCTCAGAAACAGGCGGAGGGCATAGAGGCCGGCGTGCTGATAGTCATTCTCGCCAGCCTGGGTGGCAAATTCGTGGAGGAGTGAGGTCTTGACAAGTTGCAGGCAGCCGAAATCAAAATCATCGCGGATGCTGCCCAGTTGGTAGTCAATGACAGGGTGGTCTTTGCGTACCCCGTCAGCGATATCATAGTGATCGGCATAGACCATCGCCGCATCCGAGTCGGAGGCTACGCGAAGTATGCGCTCGAGTGCGCCCTGCCCCATCTGTAGCTGTCGGGGTTGCGTTTGCAGCAGGGTGTAGTCGGCCTTAGCATTCTCGGCTATGCTCATCAGCGTATTACTGCCCGAGAGATTGCCAACCACAATCTGATGGCAGTCTGCGAAATCGGCAGCCTCTTCTTCGGAGAGATTCTGGCTGACGAGCAAGAATATGTGCTGTACTGTCTTGCTGACTCTCAGTTGCCTAACGGTGTGTAGGGCGGTCTTAAGATCGTCGCAAGGCAAAAAACAATCAATTTTTTCTCTCATGAAGTGATTTTGTTTGTTTTATAAGGTGCAAATTTCGTAATATTTTCCGAGAAAACCAAAAAATTCGAGATAATTTTGTAACTTTGCGCCCAAAAAAGGAGCATGACCGAAGGAAAGAAGATATTAATTGGCATGTCGCTCGGTGAGCTGAAGACACTGGTGAAGGAGCTGGGTATGCCTCAGTTCACTGCCAGTCAGATGGCCAAGTGGCTCTATCAGCAGCATGTGAGAAGCCTCGATGAGATGACTAATATCTCAAAGGCTAATCGTGAGCGGCTGGAGGAGCACTGCATCATCGGTGCTATGGATCCCATTGACTGCCAGCGCTCGAAGGACGGCACCATCAAATATCTCTTCCCTATAGGCGACGGTTCGAAGTTTGTTGAGACTGTCTATATCCCTGATGGCGAGCGGGCCACGCTGTGTGTGTCTTGTCAAGTGGGCTGTAAGATGAATTGTCTGTTCTGCCAGACGGGCAAACAGGGCTTTGAAGGTAATCTCTCCGCAGGCGACATCCTGAACCAGATTTATTCGCTGCCAGAGCGCGATACGCTGACGAATATCGTGTTTATGGGACAGGGTGAGCCGATGGATAACCTCGACAATGTGTTGAGGGCTACAGAGATACTCACGGCAGACTATGGCTACGCCTGGAGTCCCAAACGCATCACGGTGAGCAGTGTGGGCGTAAAGGGAAAGCTGAAACGGTTCCTCAACGAGAGTGAATGCCACGTGGCTATCTCGATGCACTCGCCCCTGCCCGAACAGCGCCAACGGCTGATGCCTGCCGAGCGTCAGATGTCGATCACTGAGGTTGTTGAACTGTTGAAGCAGTACGATTTCACCCACCAGCGCCGCTGCTCGTTTGAATATATCTGCTTTGCTGGACTGAATGATACGACGACCCATGCCCGCGAGATTGTCAAACTGCTTGAGGGGCTGGAGTGCAGGGTGAACCTCATCCGATTCCATGAAATACCCGATGTGGATTTGCCCGGGGCTGACGAGAAGCGGATGGAGGCGTTGCGCGACTATCTGACGAAGCACGGTGTGTTTACTACCATCCGGGCGAGTAGGGGGCAGGACATCTTCGCTGCCTGCGGCCTGTTGTCCACTGCGGTGAAAGGTAAAAAGGTAGAAAGGTAAAAAGGTAAAAAAGAAAAATAATATATGGAGAATAAGAAGATTCGCGTGGCAATCACGCATGGTGATACCAACGGTATCGGCTATGAGACGATTCTTAAGGCTTTTGAGGATCCGATGATGCTCGAATTGTGTACACCTATTATATATGGTTCGCCCAAGGTGGCTGCCTTCCATCGCAAGGCCTTGCATCTGGAAACACAGTATAATATTATCAATAGTGCCGAGGAGGCACACGATGGGCGGTTGAACCTGCTTGCGACGTTTGATGATGACGTGAAGGTGGAGTTCGGACAGCCGACCGACGAGTCGGCAGAGGCTGCCCGTAAGGCGATGGCTCGTGCAAAGGAGGATCTGATAAAGCACCTTTACGACGTGCTCGTGACTGCTCCCGTGAAACCTGCCAACACCCAGCCAAAGGAAGACCGCTCGCTGACGGTGATGGTGAGCGAGGTGGTGCGCATCGGTCTTGTTACCACCCATCTGCCCCTGAAGGATGTGCCCGCTGCCATTACGATCGAGAAGGTCAGCGATAAGGCACGTATCTTCCATCAGAGTCTGAAGCGTGACTTCCGTATCTCCAACCCTCGTATTGCCATTCTGGCACTGAATCCGCAGGAGGGAACGGAGGAGAAAGAGATCATCCGCCCTGCCATCGACATCATCGAGAAGGAAGGTATACAGGCGTTTGGTCCCTACGTGGCCGATCAGTTCTTTGGCGAGAATCTCTATGAGCAGTTCGACGGTGTGCTAGCCATGTACGATGATCAGGGCTCTGTGCCTTTCAAGACGCTTGCACAAGAGTATGGCGTAAAGTTGAAGGCAGGTATCTCTGCGATTGTTACCACGCCCGATCAGGATCCCTCGTTTGATATAGCCGGCAAGGGTGTTGCCGATGAGCATGCCTTGCGTCAGGCTGTCTACACGGCCATCGATATGTATCGTCATCGCATCGAGTACGATGAGCCGATGGGCAACCCGCTGCCCAAGCTCTATCATGAGAAACGTGAGGATGTGGAGAAGATACGTTTCGCGATACCCAAGCCAAAGGAGCAGTTTAAGCGTGAGGACCGCAAGCAGCAGGAAACTCAGGAACAGCAGAAACCCGAATGAAAAAGAAATACCAGAACGGCTTCTTCATCTTCGGTCTCCTGGTGCTGATCATCATGGTGACCCAGCTCGACTTCCAAGAAGTGTGGGCAGGACTGAAGCATGCTGGATACTGGTTTTTCGCTGTCATCGCCCTTTGGGGCTTCCTCTATATCTTCAATACAGCCACATGGTATATCATCATCGACAGCATCGGTGGTGAGCAGGGCGTCTGTCGTCGTTGTAAGGTGGGATTCTGGTGGCTCTACAAGATCACCGTCTCGGCCTTTGCGCTCAACTATGCCACCCCTGGCGGACTGATGGGAGGCGAGCCTTACCGCATCATGGCGCTCTCACCGAAGATTGGCGCGCAGAGGGCTTCCTCGTCGGTCATCCTCTTCGTGATGACTCATATCTACAGCCACTTCTGGTTTTGGTTCTTGTCGGTGTGGCTTTATGTGCTGACCCAGAAGATGACTACGCTGGCCTGCATCTTGATGCCGATTATTGCCATCGTATGTATGGTCGTCATTTGGTTCTTCATCCGAGGCTACAAGAAGGGCATCGCCGTGACAGGCATGAACATCGTGAGCCATATACCCTATCTGCGACGCTGGGCACAGCCCTTCGTGGAGCGCAATAGGGAGAAACTGGCTGAGGTCGATGCACAGATAGCTGCCCTACACAATCAGAATCCGCGGACGTTTGTGGCTGCTGTGGTACTTGAGCTGTTGTGTCGTCTGTTCTCCACGCTCGAGATATTCTTCATCCTGCAGGTCATCCAGCCCGATGTCACCATTCCGCAGTGCATCCTCATCTATGCCTTCACCACGCTGTTTGCCAATATGCTCTTCTTCATGCCATTGCAGCTGGGCGGTCGTGAGGGAGGATTCCTGATGTCTGCCGAAGGGCTCAGTCTGTCGGCTCGTGCAGGTATCTTCGTGGCGCTCATCGTGCGTGTGCGTGAGCTCATCTGGACGGCTGTCGGACTGCTTTTAATCAAGCTTGAGAAGAAAGAAAAGTGATTTTCCGTTAAATTTCTGCCAAAATTGCAGATATTTCAGAAATAATGTGTAATTTTGTCAGCTCAATGAAGACTTCAGAACTTCAAACCATCAAACAACGGTACAATATCGTGGGCAACTGCGATGCATTGAACCATGCGCTTGACGTCGCTTTGCAGGTGGCGCCAACCGACCTCAGTGTGCTCATTGTCGGAGAGAGCGGAGTGGGCAAGGAGATTATCCCCCGAGTGATTCACGACAACTCTCCGCGCAGGCGCGAGAAGTATTTCGCCATCAACTGTGGCTCCATCCCTGAGGGCACTATCGACTCAGAGCTCTTCGGCCACATTAAGGGGTCGTATACGGGTGCAATCAACGACTCACCTGGTTACTTTGGTGTAGCCAACAAGGGTACGCTGTTCCTTGACGAGGTTGGCGAGCTGCCGCTGGCCACCCAGGCACGACTACTGCGTGTGCTCGAAACGGGCGAGTATATCCCTGTCGGAGGTACTGAGATACGCAAGACCGATGTGCGCATCGTGGCTGCTACCAATGTGAATATCCTCAAGGCCATCAGCGAAGGCAGATTCCGTGAGGATCTCTACTACCGTCTCAACTCGATACCCATCCAGATGCCTCCCTTGCGCGAACGCGGCGAGGACATCATACTGCTCTTCAGGCTCTTCGCCATGCAGATGGCTGAGAAGTACAAGATGGATCGCATCGTGCTCGATGAGGGAGCCAAGCACCTGCTCATGCGCTATAAGTGGCCTGGCAATGTGCGCCAGCTGAAGAACATCACCGAGCAGATCAGTGTGCTCTCATCCGAGCGCACTATCACTGCCGAGGTGCTAAGCCGCTTTATCCCGCAGGATCAGGAGTCGACGCAACTCGTGGCCATTCATAAGGACGGTGGCGACCACTCGTTTGAGAATGAGCGCGAGATACTCTACAAGATACTCTTCGAACTCAGAGGCAACGTGAACGACATGCGACGCGAGGTGAGCCAGCTCAAGAAACAGCTCGAAGACGTGCAGGGCAGCGGGCAGACTATCGCTGCTCCCATCGCCAACAGCTCCCAATTGGCACCTATCACGCCTATGGCGCCCATCCCGTCCGTCGGATCGGCTGAGGATGCCTTCGCCGAAGAATATATCGAACCCGAGAAAGAGCCCGAAAGCCTGAACCTGAACGCCATCAGCAAGCAGATGCTCGAAAAGGCGCTCGAACGCAATCATGGCAATCGCCGCAAGGCCGCACAGGAACTGGGCATATCCGACCGCACACTCTATCGCAGACTTAAACAATATGGAATGGAGTAGACAATATCTAAAGGTAGTGCTGATTGTGGCGATGATGGCCGCCGTCAGCGCTTGTTCCGTCAGCTATAAGTTCAACGGAGCCAGCATCGACTATACGAAGACGAAAAGCATCCAGATAGCCGATTTCCCCATCCGTTCGAGCTACGTCTGGGCTCCTATGGGATCGATCTTCAACAATGCGCTGAAGGATAAGTTTGCTGCTCAGACACGGCTCTCGCAGGTGAAGCGTAACGGCGACCTGAAGCTTGAGGGCGAGATCACCCGATACGAGCAGCGCAACAAGGCCGTGGGCTCGGAGGGATTCTCGGCCATGACTGAGCTGACGCTTACCGTCAATGTCAGATTCACCAACAACGTAAACCATAACGAAGACTTCGAACAGCAGTTCTCGGCCTCGCAGAGCTACGAGACCACCCTCTCGCTCAATCAGGTGCAGGAGGAACTCGTCACGAAGATGGTGGAAGACCTCGTCAGTCAGATTTTCAATGCTGCTGTGGCCAACTGGTAATAGAAATGGAAAGGATAGCCGAACTCATCAAACACCCTGAGTATCTGGATCGCGACACGCTCTACGAATTGCGATCCACGCTGGCACTCTATCCATACTATCAGACTGCCCGACTGCTGATGCTGCAGAACCTCTATCTGCTGCACGACCCGTCGTTCGACGAGGAGTTGCGCCGGGCTGCTATCTATATCACCGACCGCCGTGTGCTCTTCAATATGATTGAGGCAGGCCATTACCGCCTGCGCGCGTCGGCTGTCAGCAAAGCTCCTGCTGCCGCTCCCAAAGAGAGTGCAGCCAGCCGCACAGCGACCCTCATTGACAACTTCCTCGACTCGATTCCCAAGGAGGAGAGTCAGACCCATGAGAAGCGTAAGCCGACACCTGCCGATGCTGCAGTTGACTACGTGGCCTACCTGCTTGAGACTGAAGGAGACAGGGCCGAGGAATCGGTGCCAGAGATGAAGGGACAGGACTTGATAGATACATTCATAAATTCTGACAGAGGTCGCATCGTGCTCAATGAAGGTCCGCTACTGACACCTCAGGCGGAAAAAACAGACGAAACGGTAGTCGAACCTACCGATGAAGAGTATTTTACAGAAACTTTGGCCAGAATTTACATCAAACAAGGCAGATATACGAAGGCACTTGAAATTATTCAGCGATTAAGTTTGCAATTTCCGAAAAAAAATGCTTACTTTGCAGACCAAATACGCTTTTTAGAGAAGCTGATTATAAATAGTAATAAAAAAATATAGTTAAAAAAATGTACACATTATTAGTAATTCTTATCGTGATTGCTGCACTGCTGATGATCGGCATCGTGCTCATTCAGGAATCTAAGGGAGGCGGACTGGCTTCTCAGTTCTCAGGTTACAATCAGATCGGCGGTGTACGCAAGACCACCGATTTTATCGAGAAGACCACTTGGGGTCTTGCTGCCTTCATGGTCATCATCAGCGTGGCTTGTGCTTACGTAGCTCCTCAGGCTACCAGCAACAGCTCGGTGATGGAGAACTATCAGACACCTGCCACTAACCCCAACAACCTGCCTGGATTCGGTGCCAGCCAGCAGAACGATGCAGCACAGCCTGCTGCTCCTGCTGCTTCTGAAGCTCCTGCAGCTCCCGAGGCTCCAGCTGCCCCTGCTCAGCCTGCCAAGTAAGCAAGCACAGCTATCAAACAAAGGCTCCTTACGATTTTGTAAAGGAGCCTTTTTTATATATTGCCCAGATACACATGCTTGATGCCTTCTTCGAGTGCGATTCGCTTGGCATCCTTTAGCGTCTGGACGGGTGTCGGAGGAATGTCCTGCATCTTGTAGCGAGGGAAGAAACGGCTGAAATGCAGGGGATTGTCGGTGAGGCCGTTGCTAGCTATCCACTGGCACATCTGGCGAATCATCGCCATGTCGTCGTTGATGCTAGGGATGACGAGGTTCGTCAGTTCTATCCACACGCCTGCATCGCGCATGGCAAGGATGGTGTCAAGCACTGGCTGCAGATGACCTCCGCTGACCTTCATGTAGATGTCGTCGGAGAATGATTTCAAGTCTATGTTGGCAGCATCAAGATACGGCAGGAGGTCTTTCAATGGCTCCTGACAGACGTAGCCCGCCGTGACAAGGATATTCCAGAGTCCAGCCTCGTGAGCCAGCCGAGCCGTGTCCGTGATGTATTCGAGGTATGTCAGCGGCTCCGTATAGGTGTAGGCGATGCCTGGGCAATCGTGTTCTATGCAGAGTTCTACAATGGCTTCAGGCGAGAGATCGTAATGCCCCACCTCCGATGGTGCGACCTGTGAAATCTCATGGTTCTGACAGTTCAGGCAGCGGAAGTTGCAGCCCGTACAGGCGATGGAGAGGCACTTGGTGCCAGGATGGAAGTGGTAGAGCGGTTTCTTCTCGATGGGGTCAATGGCCAGCGAACAAGGCCGTCCGTACACCTCGCTAACGAGCACACCGCCCTCATTGCGCCGGCTCCGGCAGATGCCTGTCTTTCCCTCGCTGATATGGCAATGATGCGGGCAGAGCAGACACTCTACCCTGCCATCATCCAACTTATGATAATACCTGCACTCCATCATCAAATCCGTTAAATCCGTGCAATCCGTTGTTATTAAAACACAATGGCTTCATAAACGTATAGTTCAGTCTCTGCATCCCGCCAGCCATCCCATCCGATGCCCGCCTTATCCTGCGCACAATGCGAAACGAACTCCTCCTTCGTCCAATTCACCTCATCGGCCACCTGCGGCAGATACGTCCCGCTGCGATAGCCCCGTCGGATATAGATGCCGTGCCGATGCAACTCAAACTCGTCCAGACTCTGAATGCGGCGCATGGGCGTGAGTACCGAGATTTCAATATCGATGTCCGATAGTTCGTCAGCAGTCACAGGCATGAATCGCGGGTCTTCAAAAGCAGCCGCACGCGCCATCTCTGCCACAATCTCATGCAGAGGCACATCCTCGCCAAAGTGCCCGATGCAGCCACGCAGCCGCCCGTGCTTATGCAGCGACACGAACGCTCCGCACTTCTGCTGGAGAATCATGGGCTGAATCATGGGGACAGGTTCATGATTCACGGCTTTGCCGGTTGAATCACGCAACCTGTCCCCGTGATTCAGCCGCAACCTGTCCCCGTGATTCAGCGAGTCCTTGATACTCGTCAGCGCAATCTCTTTCAGCGTCCGCTTCTCTTCATCTGAGAGCGAGAACTCCTGCAATGCCTTGCGCACGATGGCAAACGCATGATAGCCTACCACGCGGCTATGATCCGACTCATCGGCATCACCAGAGTTCTGATACATCAGGTGCTTCACCTCGTACGTGCTGTCTGTCATCATCAGCAGCGTCGCGATGGCCAGTTCGCCGCAGGCACTCGTGGCCAGACCAGGCACACCACTCCGTGCATTCTCTTCCAGCGCAGCGATCAACTGCTCCACGTCGCCACTCTCCACGGCCCTGCCCGTCCGCGCATCCACCTTGCAGGCATCCTCGTAGTTCGGATAGTGCGAAAAGTCACTGCTGACGATAAACAGATTTTCCTCCGTCAGATACGGCTTCAGTGCCTCCGCTATCCGTTTCAACTTCTGGAAGTCGTTCGTGGAAATGATCATCGGCACGATGGGCGGCACGTCTTTAGTGGATAGTGAAGAGTGGATAGTGAAGAATCGCTGCAGGAATGGCAGCTGCACCTCCAGACAGTGCTCTCTGTCATGCGCTCTGGGTTCATATCGGAACACGCTGTCGGCAGCCGTCAGAGCCAGAGCCGTCTCATGATCCACCTTCACCTGCCCCAACGGTGTGGCATAATAGTCAGCCTCCGTGTTCACCGAAGCCCCGTCGAGCCATTCGTGGTGGCTCGGCCCCAACAGGAATATCCGCTTATATTGCTTATCCTTCGGCACAGCCATATACGCCGCTGCCGCCACATTGCCCGAGAAATAGTAGCCCGCATGGGGCACTATCAGCGCAGCCACATTATTAAATATGGTCTCGCCGCGATGCAGCGCCAGCAGGCTGTCCACCTCCTCGCTCAGTTCCCTGGCATCGCCTGTATAGAATCGGTTCGCCTGCGTCGCAGGTCTCACCACTGGCTCTTTATGAGTCTGTCCGTTGCACATATTTACAATATCAAATGTTTCATTTCATGTCCTCCCCATTGGCTGTCGTTCAGGTATCTGAAGCCAACAGAGGAATATAGCGCCTCACCGTCGGGGTTGCCCTTGTCCACCAAGAGTCCGACACAGGGCAGATGCAGTTTGTCGGCCTTTTCCTTCGTAGCCAGAATCAGCCGTCGGGCAATGCCCCGTCTTCGATATTCGGGCAATACTGCCAGCGAGTCGAGGTAGAGTTCTCCCGCCTGTGTCTCGTCGTCCATGCCAGAATTGTCTTTGCCGACATACTCCTTGGCGGCTTCGATAAACGCTCGTCGCAACTCGTGAAGCCTGCCGCCGTCATAGCTCACGGAAATGCCGACCACCTTATCTCCATCCATTGCAACCAGCGCGTTCAGATAGCTGTATTGTGAGTCTTCCCGATTTACGAGATAGGTCATCATTCTGAGGAAATCATTCAGACTGCATCCGTCAGCACAATAGTACAGGCAGCACTCATCCGTCATGGCCGTCATAATCAGCCGTGCTATCTCTTGGGCATGTGTCTTCTCTGCCTGTCTGATCACTATGTCGTTTGAAAAATCACTCATATCCTTTTGTTGATTGCAAAGATACAAATAATTTTTCAAATACAGGTAGTCTGAGGGGACAAAATTTTTTGAGATGCTTGTTTGCCGCCAAATAAAAAACTGACAGCAACTCCGTATGTGAGTGCTGTCAGCCTTTCGATAGTGTGAAGGCGGTAGCCTATATTCTTCACTCTTCACTTTCAAAACGGCCCGTGGCCCATGCAGCTCGTAGTGCTCAGTGCCGTGATGACAGAGGCGATGATGCTGCCGATGATCTGGAGGATAGTCTTCCACGTTTCCTTGTTGTTCTTCATGGTATTAGATGTTTTTAGGGGTTAATAACTTGTGGTTTTGTGGAGGGTGAGAGCCCCGTGAAGGGCTCTCTTGGGGTCGCTCCGCTAAGGGTTTATAGGGGCGTCGCCTGAATCATCGTTGCCGCCGCCGTTGCCGCCTGAGCTTGGATCGCTGCCCTCGGTGGAGCCAGACGTGCTGCCGTCCTCGCCCTTGAGCCACTGCTCGATGTTGATGAACTCAGCCTTCTTCAGGAACTCGCGCGAGCTGATGTTCTGCTCAGCCTCCTGCTCGGGCAGGAATCGGATGTGGAGCGCGCGCAGGTGCTTGTTCACGTTGAAGTCCTCCTTCTTCAGGGCGCCGCCCTTCTGGTTCTCCAGCGTGCAGTAGAACGTGCCGAGGCCCTCAATCTTCACCTTCTTGCTTTCGAGCAGCATCTCCAGCAGACAGCTGCGGAACTTCTCCAGCACGCCATACACCACGTCGGGGGTGTAGATGCTCCCGTGCTCCGAGATGTGCTGCGCCAGCCGGCGCGTGTTCAGCGTCTCGAGCGTCTTGATCTGGGCGAACCACTTGCCGAATGCCGTACTCTTCGAGTTCTGGTTCTTCTTCACTTCATACAAAATCTTTGCCATAACTAAAATGTGTTTTTGATGGTTTCACCATCGAAGATGCTCACGCTCGGCAGAGCTGATGCGAGCATCGCTCTGCTCTCGCTTAATCGCATCTTTCATGGTATTAGACTTAATTTGCGACTGACTACATCGGGCAGCCGCCTCCCGCTTTTTTTGTCCGGACAGTGCAAGGGTGGTGCAAGGCGAACGCAGAGCCGAGCTCGCTCGAACTATGCTGAGCCGCAGCCCACACTCGCAGAGCATTTCCCTAATGCTCTGCAAAGGTACAACATTTTTCGCCACATTCCAAATTTTCGCCCCAGATTTAGGGCGATTTCCAACACGAATTCGCTCAATTTTCACGAACCGTAATTTCGTGGCCTCGAAACCGTAATTTTCGAGCCAGCGAGATTACTTCTCGGTGGTGGAGGGCATGCCCACTCTCCGCAAACGTCACATTGTAACAATGTAACATTGTAACATTAAGCACATGCCGACACGCAGCGTACTATAATAATAAATATATAATAATTATAATTATTATATATTCTAATACTACAAGATTGCGCAAATGGAAAATCCTTAATGTTACATTGTTACAAAGTTACAATGTTACAAAAGTCACCTTATTATTGCCTGGGGCTGGTTGACTACGTGAAATCGCATGGTGACCGCCCGATGACCATCACCTGGGCCATGCAGAATCGCATACCGGGCTTCATATTGGATAAGGCACAGAAAATGGCAGTAGGATGACGAAACGAATCGAAGTAGTAGCCGCGATCATTCATGATGCGGAGGGGCGGATATTTGCCAGCTATGACTGCTATTATGCTTTGACACATATCTACGATTTCGTTTTGTTTGATTAGGTGCTTCATTTTTTCCACAAAGGTACTCCGGAATTTGTGATAAAAAAAAATATTCCGGCATTTTTTAAGTTTTTACCGGGTTTGTTAAGAATTCCATTCCGCTAAAGGAGTCTATTTGTTAAAAACATGGGGTATAGCACAAATATTTTATAGCATTTTACTTAAAAGTGAAATATTTATCGTATATTTGCACCGACAAAAAAAGAAAAGCTATGAGTGAAGCCGAATTAATGTTAGTAGAAGAGGCAAGGAATTGCACACTTTATACCATCCAATTCATCTCCGAAGATGATACGGAGTTTGAGCAGTTTTACAACAAGTTCAAGGACGATGTTGAATTCAGTCCTGACCTTATGCGTATCGTGGGCTTTCTTGGCAAGATAGCTGATTTTGGGGCTTTGGAGCGTTATTTCAGACCAGAGGGCAAGATGAGTGATCATGTCGTGGCACTGCCAACTGTGCCATCGAAGCTTCGCCTCTATTGTCTGCGCTTGTCGGACAGGATTCTCATTTTGGGAAACGGAGGTGTAAAGAACACTAAGACGTACGAAGATAGTAAAGAATTGAGCGGTTACGTTTTGACCCTTCAGAACTTTGACCGATTAATAAGGGAGGGAGTAAAAGATGGCACTATCATTGTATCAGAAAACAGAATAGAAACAGATAAAACGTTTGACCTATGAAGACGATGAAGACTCCATTCAGAGAGATGCTGGCGGCAGTTCCTGCCGACATTCAGCAGGAGGTGGACTTGGAGGTAGCCATCTCCAATCGCATTAATGACCTGATGGTGCAGCGCGGATTGTCCAAACAGCAGTTCGCACAAGCACTTGGCAAACGTCCCAGTGAAGTGACGAAGTGGCTCAGCGGTCAGCACAATTTTACGATCCGCACACTGACATTGCTCTCAACTTTCTTCGGAGAACCGTTAGTGCGCATTTGAGCCGCGATCATTCATGATGCGAAGGGGCGGATATTCGCAACACGCGGGATCAGAGGAACGCTATGTAAAAATAGAATCCGCCCCTGCCACAGAGTGACAAGGCCGGAATGTGTTGAGTGAAGGAAACTAAGCGGCAAGGTCGAATTGCTCATCATCACACAGATGCCACCGTTCTTGCCTTGCAAGCGACAAAGTCGATTACCGCACATCGTGGCTCTACTTGGTTTCTCCTTTCACGTTGCGAAGATAGGTATAAAATCGAAGATTGCAAGCAAAATCACATTTTTTTGAAGTTTTTCGCCGAAAAAGGCTTCTTTTCGGGGAAGATTTTGTATTTTTGCACCGTCTATGCTTGCATGGCTTCGGTTGAAAATGAGAGGCTGTGTTGTTTGGAAGTTGCCAATAAAAGACGCCAAAAAAACTATGTATAATATAACTGTCTACATATGCGCAATTTGTTTTTAGTAATCTTGTTGTGTCTTGCTTCAACATTAAAAGCTCAGACATTTGTGAAAGCAGAGAATGATACTACTGTGATGTCTGAATACAACGAAGGAAGACTTTGGGCTTATCGACAAATCGGAAATCTTGTCGTGGGCATGACGAATTATGAAGAAAAAGACGATTATGGCAGATACTATCAGATTGCTATTTTCGTCAAGAACCTTGGCGAATCGTCAATAACCTTTGACCCAGATAAAGTGACATCCGCGCTTTATACAAAACGAGGTGACACGATTAGTCTCCAAGTTTATACTTATGACGAGTATATGAAAAAAGTAAAAGATGTTCAGGCATTGTCAATGGCACTTTTTGGTTTCTCCGCTGGAGTGAATGCAGGAATGGCAGGATACCAGACAACCTACACATCTACTTATGGAGCAGGTTACATGCCATATACACAAGTGCATACCACCTATAATTATGCAGCGGCATCGGCGGCAAACATGGCTGCAACGACTCAAATTATGACACTTGGCAAATTGATGGCTGATGACCGTAACACAAAGTCGCAAGGATATCTAAAGATTACAACTGTACATCCTGGAGAAGGAATTATTGGCTACATGAATATCAAGAGAAAGAGAGGTATCTCTATGACGGTTAATATTCCTGTTGAAGACAAAGTGTTTTCCTTTGACTGGGAAGTAAATAAGAAGAAAAAATAATCATGAAAGGAATCATTAACACGCGGGGTCAGGAACGTTGTGTACTGCAACACGCGGGGGTAGGAACGTGTACTGCAGAGAATTTCAGAGTCATTGGCGAATTTGTGGGGGTGATTTAATAATTTTGCCAGAAACATTTGGCGGTTAGTACTAAATTTAGTACCTTTGCACCCAAAGAACGGAAATTATGGGTTCGAAAGAGAAACTGGTAGAGCGATTCAAGAAGCGACCGAAGGACTTCACGTATGAAGAAACGGTGAGCCTTTTGGCCTATTTCGGCTATGCGGAACATCAGAAAGGTGCTACGTCTGGCTCTCGTGTTCGCTTCAAGAATGAGGCTACTGGCAGCTATATCGACATTCACCGCCCACATCCGGGCAGCATCATGAAGGAGTGGATGGTGAAGACGATTTATCAGCATCTGAAGAATAAGGGATTAATATAATAAGGAGGTAAAAGAACGATGGATTACTTAGAGTACAAGGGCTACAAGGGTAGCGTGGAATACAGCCGGGAGGACAACTGCCTGGTGGGTAAGGTGCAGGGCATGGGCAAGGACTTGATAGCTTATGAGGGGCAAACGCTCGACGAACTCAGGCAGGACTTCGAGGCTGGCATCGACAGCTACATCGAGGGCTGCAAGGCTGACGGCGTGGAGCCTCAGAAGCCTTATAGCGGCAAGCTGAACCTGAGAATGCCCTCTGAACTACATTCGCGCGTAGCGGCTTTCGTGGCTGCATCGGGAACGACAATCAACGACTTCATCAACCGCGCCATCCGCAACGAATTGAACAAGGTGGCGGCAATATAGGGATTTGCAATCTTTAACTCAAAATCCTCTCCGATTCTTTGCCTATTAAGCAGGGAATTTATTAAATTTGCAGCCTGAAAATCCGAAGTATCAAAAACATGACTCGAAAATCCGGAAAATAGCATGCAAACTTGTAATCTGCATATCGTAGCACTGCCTTATTATGAGGTGGGAGAAAACCTGAGCGCGTTCTATGCCGAGGCTTTAGGCCGAGGCATGACGCTGCGACCTGACCCTACCAACGGCCATGACGTGAATGCCATCCGGGCCTATGACTGGCAGGGACGGCATGTGGGTTTCGTAGCCGGTCACGATCTCGAAAGGGCCTGGAAGGCACTCCGCGGCAGTGGGCGGCGCTCACTCCGGGGGCATATCGTGGAGAAGACAGAGGAGCACAAGTGTGTCGTGTTTGAATGTCAGGTGGAGGCGATGGCCGACGATGTTGACTTGTATCACTCTGCCGCGTTCCTCAGCTGGACATACAGCGGCCCCCAGCTGAAGCCTACCGATGAGATGGTGAAGCTGGAGTTTATGCAAGAAGAGCTGACGGAGCGGCTTGACGAGTATGAGCGGTGGAGCCCTACGGAGCGCGATGACTTCATGCTGCTGGCCAAGCGGTTCTGCGAACTGTCGAAACTTGACCTGAGCGGCGACATGGATGCCTACCGCCGCAGGCTCTATCTGCGGCTGTTGGCACTGAAGGACAAGGGTTTCCGTGAACTGACCGAAGACCTGAGGATGGCTTTCGGACGCACGGGCCGCGAGTCGCATGGCGGCAGGGTGCTCGATTACTGGATGGGGGTGCTGAAGAGCATCGATACCGTGAGACAATTGCTGGAGCAGCGCCATGAGTATGATGCCGGACAAGTACGTCGGCAGCTGGAGGCATTCCCCGAAGGGATGTATCAGGTGTGGCTGGAGAATCGCGAGCGCTTTGTCAGCCGTCTGCTCTACCTGCACGTGCCGCGCACGGTGCTGTGGCAGTTTGCGTCGGGCATCGCCTTCTGTGAGGCTGTGAGCAGCTTGGAGAAGAGCAGCCACGAGCGGCAAGAGTCGCACAGGCATCAGCAGCTGCGTGACACCGATGAGTATAAGACGGCCCTGGCAGAGATGAAGAGCGGGCTGGGCAAGTCGCACTTGCGGCTGGACACGATAGCCGACTGCATCCTTCGCCTGCCAACGGTTGACTTGCAATATAAGGCTTTCCAGCAGGTTAACACCTTGCTGACCGGCACCTCATGGAGCACCAAGGCTGAGGAGGTGCTGAACAAGATGTTCTGTAAGGTGAAGGAGCAGCAAGACCGGCAGCAGGAGATGGAGGCGAATATGAAGAAGGCTGCTGCCAGGCCATCGGTTACGATGAACGTGGAGCTGATACGCGGCAACAAGACTGACATCGGCACGAACTACGGGCCTAACATCGACAACCATGACGGCGGGACGGTGGGGCTGCCTTCAGGGGCCGTGCCTGATAGCTTACCACAATCTGATGGGGATAAGGAACAATAAACAGAAACGAAAGGACGTTTTGAAGATATGGAAGAAGAGAAGAATATCACATCTGCTGATAGCAGAAACAGGACTGAAGGCTTGTTGGCCGACATCCGCGATATTATTGAGAGCGGGATTCGTCAGGCTTATCACGGAGTCCACTTCATAACCGTTCAGACTTACTGGAAGGTTGGGAAACGAATTGTGGAAGAGGAGCAGCAGGGTGAAGAACGGGCAGAATATGGTGCGCAGTTAATCAATCGGCTGGCCGAGGATTTACAGAAGAACTACCAGAAAGGATATACACCTCGCGACCTCCGCTCATACCGGCAATTCTATCTTTGTTTCAGGGATCTGGAGAATTGGCACTCGCGAGTACCAAATCTGACATGGACTCATTTCAGGACGCTGTTGCGAGTGACGAATGACGATGCAAGATACTGGTATGCGAACGAGGCGGCAAAGGAAATGTGGAGCGTAAGGACACTTGACCGCAACGTGGGGTCGCAATATTATTTCCGCCTGTTGCAGTCACCCAAGAAGGAGGCTGTGATTGCAGAAATGAAACAACTGACTGCTACGTATCAGGCTGATAAACTTGAAGTGATGAAGAATCCCGTAGTTGCCGAGTTCCTGCAATTGCCAACGAACTCAGATTTTACAGAGTCAGACTTGGAGAAGGCCATATTGAAACATCTAAGGTCGTTTATTCTTGAAATGGGACGCGGGTTCGCATTCATGTATGAGCAGTATCATTTGGCAACATCAGGAGGTGATTATTTCATAGACTTGGTGTTTTACAATGTCGTGCTGAAATGCTATTTCTTGATTGACTTAAAGACTACTCGCATAACTCATCAGGACGTAGGCCAAATGGATATGTACATCCGAATGTTCGATGACCTGAAGCGAACTGAAGGGGATAATCCAACGATTGGGCTTCTATTGTGCGCTGAAACTGACGAGGACATTGCCCGCTACTCAGTATTGAATGGGAATGAACAGCTGTTTGCCGCAAAATACCTGACGTATTTGCCCACGGAAGAGGAACTGCGGCGTGAGATCGAGCAGCAGAAGGAGTTCTTTCTGCTGCAACAAAAAAAGAAATAGACAAAATGGGATTCAATATCAAGAACAACTACGGGACGAATATCGATAACCACGATGGAGGCATCATCAATCTCCGTATGGGCAGGGATGGCCGCTGGGCGGCGGATGCCGAGGAGGCTGAGATTGTGGAGGAGGTGGAAGCCGCGGGCGACGATGTTTCGTTGCCGGAGAATGAAGAGAAACTAACTGGTGTGCTGGCATCGGACGAGGCGATGCGCTATTGGAAGCTGCTGCAAGAGGCGGGCTTCGTGGACGAATGTTACCAACTGAAGCCTGAGACCACGCGCAAGCAGGCGATGTACATAGCCGAGGTGTTTGCCGAGCGGTTGGGAATCGGCTCGAAGTGGAAGACGTTTGAGCGGCTCTGGGGCATCAGCAATCTGGCGCAGGAGAAGTGGGACTTCCAGCAGACGGGCACGCTGCCTTCGCGTTCGAAGGAGATTGACAGGATTTTCGAGGATTGACATAACTGGCTGATAATCAGCATTTGCATCCCCTATATAGGAGCTATCGGTAGGCCCTATATAGGGGATTTTCGTATTTTTTTCGCTGTAACTTTGCACTCGGAAATCAGAACAAGACTGAACGGCAATGGTGCCGCAAGCAGCAGTATCTGAGAGTACACAGAGTTCATTAACAACCATTTTTATTAATCTGAGACGAAGAAGCGGGTGAGGGAAGTCTCGCGAGTGAAAAGGATCCAATTTCAGCACTTGCCCTGTCTCGCAAAAACGTTACAGATTATGCGTAAGCAAACTTTCAAGAAGCAGCTGTTGCTGCAGAACGTCAAGATGGACGGTAGTATTAACTTTCAGACCAACGGCGACATCAATGTGTATCCGTGCCCGTGGGAGGACGGCAAGGAGGTGACGGATGGAGAGAGGGTTCGCTATCGCGGGGGCATCGAGGTGGATGCTGACGGGCGCACCCGGGTGAAGCGCTACAATGACGGGAAGTACGGCCCGAAGTACGAGGTGCTCTACGAGACGGCTCACGGCAAGGTGCAGATGACCCACCCACAGGTTCGCCCGGGTGACGGCTACAGGCGCAAGAGTGAGGAGTTTGTCTATGTCACGTTCAAGTTCCCAAAGAAGTACCATCTGTGGATGATGATGGAGTGTCTTGAGCGCGAGATAAAGGAGGTAATGGCATTTTTTAGCACCAGGAAGGAGGAAACGATATGGGAGTAAACGAGATGAAGAAGATGAAGTTCTTTACGTGCATAGGCAGGGGTCATGGTGCTCCTTGTCTGCCTGCTGGGAGAGAGGACTGGGAACGGTTGCGCCGCGAGCCTTGGCTGGCCGAGATGTGCGCACGTATAGAGAAAGGTCAGGAGGAACTGAAGCATCGCCTGCCGGTGTGGACTCCGAGTTGTGCGGAGTTCAAGGATAATCACCGCGCTGCGGCTGATGCGCTGAAGCCGCTGCCGAGGCTGATGATGGACTTCGATGAGAAGGGGCACACGGATGAGATCGTTGAAAAATTGAAGAATGGAAGAATTGAAGAATTGAAGTTCTTGCTTCCTTCGGGGCTGGAGGTTCTGCTGATAGAGGAATCGGTGCGTCGTGGCACGCATGTGCTGGTGGAGTTGCCTGCGGGCATGTCGGCAGATGAGGCCCAGCAGGCGATGAAGGAGGCTACGGGTTTCGAGCCGGATGTGAAGGTGAAGGGGTATGACCGCTGCATCTATATGGTGCCGGAGAGCCATACGAGGTATGTGTCGGAAAGGCTGTTTGAGGCGACGGGGATAGTTACATCGAGCGGCGACACACAGGGGGCAGACCCTCTGTGCTCCGCAGGCCTCGAACAGCAGGGGCAGACCCCATGTGTCACCGAGTCCAAGTACCCTTCGGAGTTCAAGGGCATCGCCTATACCTCTATCATCGCCGAGTACTGGCAGCGCATGGGTGGTGAGCCTACGGAGGGCGAGCGTAATGATAAGCTGCACCAGTTGGCGGCTAACCTGCGGGCTATCTGTGATAATTCTGAGGAGTGGCTGCTGGAGGTGATGCCTCGATTTGGCTTGGGCGAGCAGGAGATGCGCCAGATCGTCCACTCTGCCTGCAAGGAGCCAACGAAGGGTTCGAAGCTGATGAAGCAAATCGTCAGTGCCCTCGAAATCGGAATCCCCTCCGAAGAAATCGAGGATGCTGAGGCGGTGGCTGCTGAGACTGGGGTGAAGGTGAATGTCAAGGCCCTGCCGATGGGGTTGAAGGAATCGTTGGTGGGTGTGCCCGTGTCGATGCACATGCCCGTGCTCTGCGGCGTTCTGCCTATTGCTGCGGCATACGCTGATCAGGTGGAGGTGGAGTATTGCGACGGTAACCGTCAGCACCTGGGACTGATGTCGATTATCCGTGGTGAGCAGGCTTCTAACAAGAGCGTGGTAAAGAATGCGGTAGATATCTGGAAGCGTCAGTTTGACGAGGAGGACAGCCTTGCCCGTAAGCGCGAGGAGGAATGGAAGGAGCGCAAGAAGGGCCGCAAGGCCAATGAGAAGGCTCCCGAAGACCCACATGTGCTGATTCGCATGGTGCCCGTGACGGTATCGTGCTCCACGCTGTTGAAGCGATTCAAGAATGCCCAGGGGCATACTTTGTATTCCTTTGGTGAGGAACTTGACACGCTCCGAAAGACGAACGGTGCAGGAAGTTGGAGCTCGAAGTATGACATCTATCGCCTCTCGTTCGATAAGGGTGAGTGGGGACAGGACTACAACTCGGATGCCGCAGAATCGGGTGTGGTGAAGGTAGCCTACAACTGGACGCTGCTCGGCACGAACGGAGCCATGCGCAAGTGCTTCAAGCAGGACAACATCGAGAACGGGCTCTCATCGAGAATTCTCGTTGCCGAGATGCCCGATGCCTCCTTCTCGAAGATGCCAAAGTTTGGCCGTCGCTCGGCAGAGGATGAAGCACGGATTCAGGAGGCTGTCACTCGTCTGCGTTCTTTCTCAGGATTGGTTGACACACCCCGATTGAGGAAGGCCATCGAGCAGTGGGTGGAGGAGAAACGCGTGGAGGCAGCCAAAGACATTGACCACGTGAAGGACACCTATCGCAAGCGTGCTGCCGTCATCGGCTTCCGTTGCGGGGTCATCTTCCACCTGCTGAGTGGCTGCTCCAAGGAATCGAAGGCTTGTCTCGACTTCGCCCTGATGATGGCTGACTACTGTCTGATGCAGCAGATCAAGACATTCGGCGAAGCCTTGCAAAGCCAGTATGTGGAGGCCAGTGACGATTGCCAGCGATACGGTGCCAATCACTCCGTGTTTGACCAACTGGCTCCTACGTTCACCATCGACGACCTGCGGGCCCTGAAGCGCGGCTACTGCTCGGAAACGGCCATGCGCATGATTATCTCCCGATGGATGCGCGACGGCTGGATAACCAAGACCGACCGCCACCACTGGAGTAAGGTAAAAGTGAACGACTGAAAACGTAACAATGTAACTTTGTAACAATGTAACATTAAGGAGGTTTTAATATGGAATTGATACTGAAAAGAATTGCAAAACGCAAGACCTACACGATAGGCCGCTTGTATATCCGAGAGCAGGTGATGGATGAATATCTGCCCGGCTACGAAGACCATTATTTCTGCGACACGCTGGAACCCACATGGCGCGACTACGCTAACGGGGCCTACAAGGTGAAAGGCCGCTCAGCCATCCCCGAAGGGCACTATGCCGTGGTCATCTCTTACTCGCCGAAGTTTGAGGCATGGCTGCCCATCCTGCTCGGAGTCCCCAAGTTCGAGGGCATCCGCATCCATGCTGGCAACACCACCAAGGACACCGAAGGCTGCATCCTCGTTGGCCAGAACAAGCTGGTTGGTCAGGTGGTTGACAGCCACATCTGGCTCCACCGCCTGAAGCAGAAGATCGTGGAGGCAAAGGGTAGGGGTGAGCCCGTGTGGATCACCGTCAAGTAACACCTCTCCATTTTACATTCTATCGAAGAAAAGTGTGCCGAAAATCACATGATTTGACGATAGAATGTGATTTTCTTAAAAAAGTTGCCCAAATATTTGGCAGTTCGGAAGAAAATGACTACCTTTGCACCCGCAAAACCAACATGGTGCCCGTAGTTCAGTTGGTTAGAGCGTCAGATTGTGGTTCTGAATGTCGACGGTTCGAGTCCGTCCGGGCACCCTCTCCAAATTCCTGTTAGTCAATGACTTACAGGAGTTTTTTTTGCTTTTAGCGAAAGGGTTTTAAGTTAAATTTAGCCAAATTATTGCTAAATTTCTGTTAATTTTGCAAAAATCGCCGCAAAATCGCCGCAAAGTTTTCTTACGAAATGCATCTTTCATACCAAGAAGATTGTAATCTTTCAGTTTGCAGAAACGAAGCAAAATCACATTCTATCGTCAAATCATGTGATTTTCGATCCAAACGGACTCTTCCCTTTTCAGGAACATGTTCCTGTGTTCCACAACGTTCAGATTCCTTACGTACACCAGTTTCAGAACGTCTTGCACGAGCACAATGAGAATATCAGCATCCACATGCAGATATTCAAGATTTAAATAGTTATCAGCATTTGATTTTAATGACTTTTGTTTCCGCCTCCGTCCCAATGGGGATGGACGTGGAAATAATGTCATTGGCATAAAAAAGAAGCCCGACTTGCAAATTGCAGGTCGGGCTTTGATTTGTGTTTTGAGTCAGCATGTTATGAGACCTCAATGGCCTTGGTGACCTTCTCCTTCGGCTCGGTCTTCGGCATGGTGATGGTCAAGATGCCGTCCTCAACCTTGGCAGAAATCTGATCCTTCACCACATCGTCTGGCAGTACGTAGTTCTGCTCGTAGTTAGAGTAGCTGAACTCACGGCGCAGATAGTGATGGTGCTTGTCCTCATGCTTGTGTTCCTGTTTGTCCTCAATGGCGATGGTGAGGTTGCCCTCGTCATTGATGCCTACGCGGCAATATTCCTTCTTGATGCCAGGGGCTGCAAGCTCCATCGTGTAGGCTTTCTCACTCTCCTTGACATTGACTGCGGGTGCTGTACTGTTGGCACGAGGCATGAAATCAGTGTTAAAGAAATCATCAAACATTGTTGGGAACCAACCATTGCTTTTCATTAATCCGTTCAACATAATCAATACCTCCTAATTATACTTTTAGTTTAACTTATTTGTTTTTGACCTTTCGGTCGAGTCTGCTTTCGCTCGGAAGAT
>CAMHAM010000007.1 GCA_946183415.1 uncultured Prevotella sp. | reverse complement strand
ACATCGGCATGACGTCTGAGGGCAAGGACAAGGGCTCGACCTTCTGGATGTGGATACCGTTATAACATTTCATCAGAGAATGATTCAAT
Organism: uncultured Prevotella sp.; assembly: GCA_946183415.1. Lineage (GTDB taxonomy): Bacteria > Bacteroidota > Bacteroidia > Bacteroidales > Bacteroidaceae > Prevotella. The sequence continues at coordinate 103,918 of CAMHAM010000007.1, read as the reverse complement.
ATTTTAAACAAATACTATTATGAAAGAACTAAAAGGAACAAAGACAGAGAAGAACCTGCAGGAAGCATTCGCAGGCGAGAGTCAGGCACGCAACAAGTACAGCTACTGGGCATCGAAGGCCAAGAAAGACGGCTACGTACAGATAGCAGCCATCTTCGAGGAGACAGCCAACAACGAGAAGGAGCACGCCAAGATGTGGTTCAAACTGCTGGAGGGCGGCAGCATCAAGTCGACGCCCGAGAACCTCGAGGCAGCAGCCAACGGCGAGAACTTCGAGTGGACGGATATGTATGCCCGCATGGCTCAGGAGGCTCGCGAGGAGGGCTTCGACGAGATAGCCGAGAAGTTTGAGGGCGTAGCCAAGATCGAGAAGGAGCACGAGGCGCGCTACCGTAAGTTGCTCGACAACATCAAGAAGGAGCGCGTGTTCTCAAAGGACGGTGATGTCATCTGGCAGTGTGCCAACTGCGGTCACATCGTCGTAGGCAAGAAGGCTCCCGAGGTATGTCCCGTCTGCGACCATCCCCAGGCCTACTTCCAAGTCAAAGCCGAGAACTATTGATGGTTTTCAGACAGAAGAACTTTATTTTTAGACAGAAGAACATAAGAACATAAATTTTTAAGGAAGAATAGCTATAAAAAATTAAGGCTGCGCATTTTGAGGGCGTAGCCTTATTTTTGTTCTTATGTTCTTATTATCTTATAAAGATAAAAATATGTTCTTATGTTCTTATGTCTAAAAAAATTCTTCTATCTAAAAAGTTCTTATTATCTAAGAAAGGAGGATCTGGAGGATGCGGTCGGCGGTGCGGCCGTCCCAGCGATCAGGGAGGGCAGACTTCTTCCAGGTGCCAGCCACCATCTGAGCGACAGCAGCACGGAGTTTTTCTGGGTCTTCGCCCACAAGGACGTTGGAACCCACGCTGACGGTCTCCTGGTGCTCGGTATAGTTGTTGAGCGTGATACAGGGCACACCGTTGAAGGTCGCCTCCTCAGCCACATTACCCGAGTCGGTAATCACACCTGCCGCATGCGCCGTAAGCCAACCGAATTCAAGGTATGATAACGAATTGATTACCATAAGATTCCTAAATTTACCAGAATCCATTGCTTTAATGCCAGCTACCACTTCTCTTGCACAACCGCGAAGCGGTGCCACGATGGGCATATCACCCGCCGACGCCACCATTGCGGAGAGCATCCTGCCCAGATTCTCCGTATCGGCCATCAGTGCCTTACGGTTCAGGGTGAAGACCAGATAACGCTTTTCCCCAAGCACGCCGTCAAGCCCAGTGATGTCAGGCTTTTTCAGCCGCCCGTAATTGAAGCGCAGCGTGTCCATCAGGATATTGCCGACCATATACGTCTGTGAGTTCTCCGACTGTTCGCGTGTCGCCACCCCCGTGCTTCTAACCCCGGCAGTGAAGAGATAGTCGCTGAGGGCATCAATGACGAGGCGGTTGATTTCCTTCGGCATCGAGATATCGAAGGAGCGCGTGCCCGCTACGAGGTGAGCCAGACGGATGCCCCGCTTCTTCGTGACGATCGCAGCCGCCATCGTCGAGGCCAGATCATCGACCACGATCACCACATCGACGGGATGATCGTCGAGGAAGGCATCGAACTGAGCCATCACCCGACTGGTAATCTCATTGAGACTCACGGAGTCAACCCCGAGATAGAACTGCGGGCGAGGCATCTGGAGATCGTCGAAGAGCGAAGCTTCGAGCGTGGGATCGTCATCACGACCTGCATAGACGAGCAGGCACTCAGCCTCAGCAGAACCGCCGATGGCCCTGACGAGAGGCGCTACTTTCACAAAGTTAGGCCGTGCACCAGCAAGAATACAAATCTTCTTCATCATAAGTCATTCTACATTAATTGATGCAAAGGTAAAAAAAATATCGGGAAAAACAAAAATAATCGGCAAATTATTCTTCTGTTTGATTTTTTTTCCCTAACTTTGCAGAATAAATACAGACAACTAAAACCAAATATGAAAAAATATCTATTAGCAGTTTGCCTCCTGGCTATCATCATGACACACGCCAGCGCCCAGCAGATAAAAGCCACCCGGGAGCACTACTCAACCGACGACGGCCTGTGCAGCAACGTCATCTCCGGGCTGGCACAGGACAGCTACGGCTACCTGTGGATTGCCACGTGGAACGGCCTGTCGCGCTTCGACGGCTACCACTTCTTCAACTACAAGACGGGCAACGGCAGCGGCGTGAAGCACCTGCACAACCGCATCTCGGAAATGGCCATCGACCAAAGCCAGAACATCTGGCTCGACATGTACGACCACCGTGTTTTCGTGATGAACCGCCAGACAGACTGCTTCATGAATCCCTTCGAGGGCGTGGACGGCTCAGACGAGTACCACACGAACAGTCCGCTGCTGGTGACAAGCTCGGGCGATGTGCTCGTGAGCATCGAGGGCGTCGGCCTCTACATCTTCAAGCTCGACCGTAAGGGTCTCACGCGTGACCTTGTGCCCATCAACGGGCTGCGCATCACGAGTATGGCAGAGGGGTATCAGGGCGACATCTGGCTGGGTACCGACAAGGGCATCTACAAGCTCAACAAGAACGACCTCAAGCTGGAGAGCAAAGGCATCCTCGCTGGTGAGAAGATCACCAGCCTCGACTCCAACGGCTTCAACATATTTGCATCGACTGCCGACGGGAAAATTTTCATGTGCGCCTACGGGCAGGAACCCAAGACCGTCAGGGAAGCCACCGGACTCTCCATCATCACCGTCTATGTAGACACACAGGGACTCGTATGGTTCTGCGACACCCGCCCGGGTGCCTCGTGCCTGAATCCCAAGACCGGCAAGGAGAAGCTGTTCCGGCAGGTGGTGCCAGGACCGGAGCTTGACGGGCGCGTAGGTAAGTTCACGGAGAACAACGGTACGGTGTGGATCCGCATGAATCACGGGGGATACGGCTACTATAACCGCGAGACCGACGAGGTGGAGTACTTCCACAACGACCCGAGCAACCCCTGGAACCTGTCGAACACCGTCTATGCCGCCCTCGAACTGCCCGAAGGCGTGGTGTGGGAGTCGACGAGCCGTCGCGGGCTGGAGAAACTCGAGTTGCAGAAAAATAACATCGTGCGCATCAGGCCAGTAGAAAACCCCACCTACCCCACCGAGAACGAGATCAGGGCCATGCTCTACGACACGCAGCGCAAACTGCTGCTGATCGGCAACAAGCACAGCTCGCTCTTCCTGAACTATGACGACGGGCGCCGCGAGGTGATCACAAAAGACTCTGACGGCAAACCCCTGGGACGGTTCTACGGCATCTCGAAAGACTCAAAAGGCAACTACTGGCTCGCCTCTAAGGACTACGGCATCTACCACATGACCCCATCAGGCAACGGCTGGACGCTGAAGAACTACCGCCACGAGGACGGCAACGACAAGAGCCTGAGCCACAACGGTGCCTACATGGCCCTCGAAGACAAGTCGGGCAACATCTGGATAGCCACCTACGGCGGCGGCGTAAACCTACTGCCTCGCGAGGCCAGCGGCAACCCCGCCTTCCTAAGTCCGGCCAACGGGATGGAGAACTATCCGAAGAACTCGTACCTGAAAGTAAGGACTATTGCCCTCGACAGCGAAGGTAACATCTGGGCAGGAACGACCGACGGCATCCTAATCCTCTCCTATATTAATAATAAGGTGAACATCGAGAAGCTGAAGATGCCAGAGGAAGGCAGCCAGATGCTGATGAGTAACGACATCATCTGCATGAAGCTCGACAGCAAAGGCACGATGTGGCTGGGCAGCAACGGCGGCGGACTGTCATGTACCACAGGCAAGCAGGGCGACACGTGGCTCTTCGACAACTACGGGGCGCATAACGGCATCCCCTCGGAAGAGATACGCAGCATCACCTTCGACCAGCGAGGGAACCCCTGGTTCGCCACCGAGCACATCCTCTGCTCGTTTGATATCGCCACGAAGGTCATCACCACCTTCAGCTATCTCGACGGTGTCGACGAGACGGTACTCTCAGAGGGCGGGGCCGTCACACTGGGCAACGGCGACCTGCTGTTCGGTACGCTCGACGGCTACTACCTGATAGACCTGAAGAAGCTGATGACTTCGGACGGTTCGCTGCTGAAGCTACAAATCACCGACTTCCTCATCAACGGCGACGTGCAGAGTCCGCGCCTGAACAAGGACTTCGACTACTACGTGCCCAGCAGCCGCAGCGTAAAGCTGCCAAACAGCAATGCGGAGTTCGCCTTCCGTTTTGCCTCGCTGAACTATCAGCTACAGCACCGCGTTCACTATCAGTATATGCTCGAGGGCTACGATGAGGACTGGCACAACGCCGACGGCGAGCACACAGCCGCCTACAGCAATGTGCCGGCAGGCACCTACACCTTTAAGGTGAAGGCCTATCTGCTGGAGTCGCCCGACCAATACGACATCCGCACGATGGAGGTCATCGTGCCCTCGTTCTGGCTCCTCTCAACGCCCGCGCTTATAATCTACGGACTGCTTTTAGTAGCGACGGCACTGCTTGTCTACTACCGCATGCGCGCCAAAGGCAGTCAAAAGAATAAAAAAAGCTAAAAGGTTTGGAGGATTAGCGTTTTTTGCTTACCTTTGCACCCAATAACGGGTCGTGCCGCATAGATCGGGATACTCTACATTAAAATACTATTTCGGGACCGCTTCCCTTGCCAATGGCGGGCCACGATGATCCTCCAGGAGGAGAGCAGCAATGCCGGTGGATTACAACAGCAGGGAGCACCCACATCGTGTGAAACAGGAGTTTTCACCAAATCATCGGCACGTACCCTTTTTTACATGAGACATTAAGGATTAAACAATAAATTTCAAGTATGTTTTCTGGGATTATTGAAGAGTTTGCTACCGTTGTAGCAATTAAGAAAGACCGCGAGAATATCGATTTTACGTTGAAGTGCTCATTCGTCGACGAACTGAAGATCGACCAGAGCGTGGCTCACAATGGCGTCTGCCTGACCGTCGTGAAGATCGAGGGCGGCACGTATGTGGTAACAGCCATGAAGGAAACGCTCGACCGTTCGAACCTCGGGCTGCTGAAGGTGGGCGACAAGGTGAACGTGGAGCGCTCAATGCTGATGAACGGCAGGCTCGACGGTCACATTGTCCAGGGGCATGTAGACGAGACGGCAAAATGTATCGACATGAAGGATGCCGACGGCAGCACGTATTTCACGTTTGAGTATCCCGAGGATCGCGAGATGGCCAAGAACGGCTATTTCACGGTGGACAAGGGCTCTGTGTGTGTCAACGGCGTCTCGCTGACAGTCTGCAACCCCACGTCGAATACTTTTACGGTGGCGATTATCCCCTACACCTTCGAGCACACCAACTTCTGCGACATCAAGATCGGCTCAGTGGTCAATCTGGAGTTTGATATCCTTGGGAAATACATCGCAAGGCTACAGCAGATCTAAGAGAGTGAAGATTAAAGAGATAAGAGTTCGGATGGAGCGGAGATGAAAGTCTTCGCTCCATGCTTTATCAGGAAGTCGCGGTCGCGGAAGCCCCAGAGCACGCTGATACAGGGGAGTCCGGCATTGCGGGCAGTCATGATGTCTACGTCGCTGTCACCTACATAGACGGCTCCCTCCTTCCCTACTCCCAGCTGCCGGAGCGCCTCAACGACGGTATCGGGTGCCGGTTTCTTGCGGATGCCCTCAGCCTCGTGTTCGCCAATAGCCACCTCGATGGTGTCGGGAAAGAAATGGCGGATCAGCTCCTGTGTCGCCGACATGAACTTGTTGCTCACAACCGCCGTACGACGCCCTTGCCCCTTGAGGGCAGACAGCATCTCGGGAATCCCCTCGTAGGGCTTGGTGGTATCGAGCGAATGGGCCATATAGTGTTGGCGGAAAGTGGCAAAGGTTGTTTCGAAACTGGGATTCTCAGCCCCGTCAGGTATCGCCCGCTCCATCAGCAAGCGCACCCCATTGCCCACAAAGCGCCTCACCTCTTCAACCGTGCGTTCTGGCATATCGTGCATCCGCAGGGCATAGTTCACCGAAGATGCCAAATCGCCCAGCGTGTCGAGCAGTGTTCCGTCTAAGTCAAAAATATATGTATCGTAGTTCATCGCTTACTTCGGGTAATCATCGTACGTACCTTATTATTATATTTATCAGCCTTCAGCAGTTCCTCGATAGTAACGTTCATGCGATACTTCCATTGGTTGTAAGAATCGCTGGGCACATTGATGCGCTCCTCGCGTGGATTCCTGGAGCGCAGCTCGCTGTCCATCGCCAACCAGTCTTGAATAGACAGCAGGCAGAGCATCGAAGGACAATAGAGGTGACGGGCGATCATCTCCTCAGCCAGGTGGGCAGGCAGATGTTCGGGAGCACGCCCCTGTTTCTGCAGCATCGTGACGTAATAGCGCTGGGTGCGCTCAGGACTCTCCTCCCACCAGAGCCGCAGAGGCGGCATATCGTGGGTGGAGATCGTGGCCACGCTGCGATAAGGGTTGGCGTCGAGGTGGGCGAACTCAAAGCCGCTCTGCTTCGGCATCGACTGAATCTCAAGCGTCAGGATGCGCAGGCTGTCGAGTACAGGTGCCACACAGTCGGGCAGCATACCGAGATCCTCTGCGCAACAGAGCAGGCGGCTGCCGCCGAAGACATCCGTCAGACGGTGCATCGCCTGATCGCCCCAGAAGAAATTATGACGCTGGAAGAAGTAGTTGTTGTAGAGACGCATGAAGGCATCCTTCTCCTCATTGTTGAGAGCCTCGAAGACCGGTTCGTTGATGACCTTGATACGCGGATGATACATCTCCGGCTGTTCAGGATCCTCCAGGAAGAGGACATCACTGATGAGCCGGTAGAGTCCGTCGCGAATCCAGAGGCTGTTCTCATCGTTCTTCCCCTCGAAGAAATCGCGCACCTTCAGCTGGGTATCATACTCTGCCCTAAGGTCGTAAAGCCCATAGCTCCGGGGAATGAGGAAGTTATCGCGGACATAGGACGCATGCATGCCAAAGAGGCGTTCGAGCACCCGATCATTGATAAACGGACGGGTAAAGAAATCCTTGCGGAAAGGTAGGCCGAAATACTCTATCTCGCTGACAGTCATCGGGATGGCAGGCGAGAAGTGTCCCATAAGTCCGAAGACGGCATCCACCGGAATCTCCCAGATACGGAAGAATCCCAGCACATGATCGATTCGGATGGCATCGAAATACTGCTCCATCCAGCGCAAGCGCCGATGGAACCAGCCGGGAAGCGTCAGCTTTTCACTTCCCACTTGTCGCCTTTCACTCCAGCAGTAAGTCGGGAATCCCCAGTTCTGACCGTCGGGCGAAAAGTTGTCAGGGGGCGTACCCGTCTGGGCGTTGAGATGGAAAAGCTCAGGATGAGTGGCCGTCTCCACGCTCTTACGATTGACCCCGATAGGCACATCGCCCTTGATGAACACCCCGTGCTCTCGCGCATAATCAGCCGCAGCCTTCAGCTGGAGGTGGAGGTGATACTGGAGGAAGTAGATAAGCGGGGAGTGGGAATTGGGAAGCAAGCCGTTTTCCACATACCAGTCAGAGTAAGGCTCAAGCCAGTCCCTATTTTCCTCGAACCACGATTTGAACTCCTTCGTATCAAGCGTCTGCTGCCCGCGCTCCTCAAAATACTCCTGCACATAAGCCCACTTCACACGATCGACAGCCTCGTAATCGCTGTAGCCCAGGGCGTTCAGCTCCTGGCGCTGGCGCTGATAGGCGGTCATACGGGCTTTGCTCTTCAACTTGCCCAGAGCCTCAAGATCGATGTAATGCGGATGAAGGGCAAAGGCAGAGACGATATTGTAGGGATAAGAGTCACTCCAGGTATGACTGACTGTCGTATCGTTGACGGGCAGTATCTGAATCACCTTCATACCCGTAGCTACAACCCAGTCGACCATCCTGCGGAGATCGCCAAAATCACCCACGCCATAGGAATGCTCACTGCGAAGGGAGAATACAGGCACGACGACACCAGCCGCACGCCACGTCCGTTCTTTCAGTCTGAGTACCTCACCATAGGCCACCAATACGGTGCCATCCGGGATCTGCATCTGATCAGGCGGGAGCATGCCAGCCGTCGTACGGTTATCACCTTCCTCCCAGGCAAGCAAGGCATGAGTCTCGTCATCGATTACCACATATTTATATTCTATAGGCAAGAAGACTGCATCGACATTCACCGACAGCAGCCACTCGTGGCGGCCTATATACTCCATCTTCAGGTATCGGGCAATGTTCCAGCTGCCTAAGGCAGGATGATTGCCGATAACCGCGAGCGACTGTCCCTCCTGGAGTTGGGGAGCCGACACGCGGAAAAGAACCGTCTTGCGGTAAAGAGGTACGCGCAGAGCCTCAACTTGCTCGTCTCTGGCGCGCAGCGTAGTTGTCAGATAAGCATTGGTATAGAGGTGATACTGGAGCGGAATCTCGCGCCACTGGTCAGCCAACACATAATTCTTGGAAGAGTCGAAATAATAGCAACGAGGAATAGCAGTCCACTCCCGGCGCAGCACACGTTCCTCGGCATCCTCCACCTGATAATAATAGGAGAAGGAGGAGATGGGATGGTGGCGCGACTCGATGGCAGAGGTCTCCAGCTCCCAATGCCAGCCGTCGATAGTAGTCATCATCAGGTGATTGTTTTTTTCTGTCCCGTCGTTACTTCTATAAGTGATACACACACAGAGGTTTTCGCCCCACTGAGTACCGTATTGGATTGTAAACTTCAGTTTCATAAGCAAGGAATTTGCCACAAAGGTACAAAAAAATAAGAATTAAAAGGAAAGAGTTGAGAGTTTTTTCACAACTTTCTTTGTTTTGCGCCCGACTTTTCGTAACTTTGCAGCGATTTACCAAGAATCAGAAAGTCAAAACATGAAGAAGAAACATTATCTGATAGCCATCGCAGCCTGTCTACTGGCTGCCGTTGGAGTGTTCTATTATTATCTCATGAGCAGTTTCTCGACATCAGGGGACACCCAGTACGTCTATATCGATGACAACGACAATCTGGACTCCGTCAGCAACAAACTGCTGCCCATCGCTTCGGAGCCTGCCATCACGGCCTTTAAGACGCTGGCCCGTCACAGTGGCTATGCCGAGAAAATCAGAAGCGGTCGCTTTGCCATCAAACCGGGCGAGAATGCCATCACCGTATTCCGTAACCTGAAGAACGGCCATCAGGAACCCGTCATGCTGACGATTCCAGAAAGTCGCACGATGGACCGTCTGGCAGGCTCGTTAGGCAGGAAACTGATGGTAGACAGTACGGCACTCGCCATCCTGCTGCAGGACAACGACTTCTGCCAGCGCTTCGGATGCGACACAGCTACTATCGCCTGTCTGTTTGTGCCCAACACATACGAAGTCTACTGGAACACCAGTATCGAGAACCTGATGGAGCGCATGAGGAAGGAGTATCAACACTTCTGGAACGACGAGCGCACGAAGAAAGCCTCGGCCATCGGACTAACGCCCAACGAGGTATGCACACTCGCCAGCATCATCGACGAGGAGACGGCCAACAACGCCGAGAAGCCCATGATTGCAGGCATGTATCTGAACCGAATCAAGCAAGGCATGCCCCTACAGGCTGACCCCACCGTGAAGTTTGCCCTGAAAGACTTTGCCCTGAAGCGCATTTATCACGACATGCTCCGCTTCGACAGTCCCTATAACACATATAAGAATACGGGCTTGCCCCCAGGTCCCATCAAGATAGCCTCGATCGCAGGTATCGACGCAGTGCTCAACCGAGTGCCCCACAACTATCTATATATGTGCGCCAAGGAGGACTTTTCTGGAACGCACAATTTTGCAGTCAGCTATTCAGAGCATCTGCGGAATGCCGCCCGCTACTCGAAGGCTCTCAATGAGAGGGGAATCAAGTAGAATTAAAAAGGGAGAAGTGAAAAGTGAAAAAAACACAAGGAATTGAAACTTTTCACTTCCCTCTTTTCGCTTTTCAGTACTTTTTTTGTAATTTTGCAGCCACAATATAATAATGCAGACTTATGGAAGAGAAAATCACAAACGAAAGTGAGGAGAAAAAGTCAGTGAGTTTCATTGAGCAGAAGGTCATCAACGACCTGGCTGAGGGTAAGAACGGAGGCAGGATGCAGACCCGTTTTCCACCAGAGCCCAACGGCTATCTGCACATCGGTCACGCCAAAGCCATCGCCATCGACTTCGGACTAGCCAAGAAATACGGTGGTCAGTGTAACCTCCGTTTCGACGACACCAACCCCATCAAAGAGGATACCGAATATATCGAGAGTATCGAGAACGATATCAAGTGGCTGGGATTCCAGTGGGCCAACATTTACTATGCCAGCGACTATTTCCAGGAGCTCTGGGACTTTGCCGTGTGGCTCATCAAGCAGGGGCGTGCCTACGTAGACGAGCAGAGTTCGGAGGTGATTGCCCAGCAGAAAGGAACGACCACCAGTCCTGGTATCAACAGCCCCTATCGTGATCGCCCCATCGAGGAGAACCTGAAGCTCTTCGAGTACATGAACAGCGGTAAGTGTGAGCCGGGCACCCTCGTGCTTCGTGCGAAAATTGATATGGCTCATCCCAATATGCTTTTCCGCGACCCGCTGATCTACCGTGTGCTGAATATCCCCCATATCCGTACAGGCAATAAGTGGAACGCATACCCGATGTATGACTTCACCCACGGCCAGAGCGACTATCTAGAGGGGGTCACCCATTCGTGGTGTACATTGGAGTTCGTGGAGCATCGCCCCCTTTACGACTTGTTCGTTACCTGGATGAAGGAATGGAAGGGTGAGACGGATAACATTGAAGACAACCGTCCCCGCCAGACGGAGTTCAACAAACTGAACCTGAGCTACACACTGATGTCGAAACGCAACCTGCTGGCATTGGTGAATGAGAAGCTCGTTAGTGGCTGGGATGATCCACGTATGCCAACCATCTGCGGTTTCCGTCGTCGTGGCTATAGTCCCGAGAGTATCATCAAGTTTATTGATAAAATCGGTTATACAACCTATGATGCTTTGAACGAGATGGCTCTGTTGGAGAGTGCCGTTCGCGACGATTTGAACAGCCGCGCTATTCGCGTATCAGCAGTCCTTAATCCAGTGAAAGTAGTCATCACCAACTATCCAGAGGGACAGATTGAGCAGTTGACAGCCGTCAACAATCCTGAAAACGAGGCAGACGGCACGCATACTGTTGAGTTCAGCCGCGAAATCTGGATAGAGCGCGACGACTTCATGAAAGAAGCAGAGAAGAAGTTCATGCGACTGGCTCCAGGCAAGGAGGTACGTCTGAAGAACGCCTATATCATCAAATGTGATGAGGAGCATCCTTGTGACGAAGATGAGAACGGCAACGTAACCACCATTTACTGCACCTATGACCCAGAGTCGCGTAGCGGTATGCCCGGCTCAAACCGCAAGATCAAGGGCAAGACCCTCCACTGGGTGAGCTGCCAGCACGCGGTGAAGGCAGAGGTACGTCTCTATGACCGTCTGTGGAAGGTGGAGAATCCCCGTGACGAGATGGCTGCTATCCGTGAGGCACAGAACTGTGACGCTGTGACAGCTATGAAGCAGATGATTAATCCCAACTCACTGAACATACTGAAAGAATGTTACATTGAGCCCTATGCTGCCCATATGAAACCACTCACCTATCTGCAGTTCCAGCGTATCGGTTACTTCACACCAGATTCAGACTCTACGCCAGAGCATCCTGTCTTCAACAAGACGGTAGGTCTGAAAGTTTGATCTTTACACATGCAAACAGACGATCTCGAATATTTCAAAAGCGAGGATTTCCGAGAGATCCTGAGACAATACGAAGATTCAGTCAAGTCAGGACATCCGATATACATGGATGCCGATGATTTGGCTGATATCGCTGATTGGTATCAGTATAACGGTCATCAGGAGGAAGCCAATGAGGCAGTAAACCTCGCTTTGGAATTTAACCCCGATGCCGTTGGACCCTTACTCTATAAAGCTCGTGAGGCTCTGTCGCTGAGGGATTACGAAACCGCCAACGACTATGCAGACCGTATCGAAGTCGCCGATGCCTTAGAGGCCTTCTATCTGAGGAATGAAATCCTCATCTGTGAGGGCAAGGAAGAGGAGGCCGATGAGCATTTCCGCGAACGTCTGAAAGAGGTGATGCTCGATGAACAGATGGACTATGTCTACGATGTGGCCTGTCTTTACTCGGAATACAACATCTATGACAAGGCTTTCGAATGGATTGCGCGATCGCAGGGTGACGACTCCGACGAGTTCAAGGAGCTGATGGCGCGCACGCTCTTTGGATTAGGGAAATATCAGGACAGTGAACGCATCTTCAACGAACTGATAGACCACAACCCCTACTCCACCCGCTATTGGAATGCCCTGGCCAGTGCACAGTTCATGCGAGAAGACTATAACGCAGCCATCACCAGCAGCGAGTTTGCAATCGCCATCGATCCCAATGATCCAGAAGGACTGCTCTCAAAGGCCAATAGTCTCTATAATCTCGAGAACTACGAAACAGCCCTCTCTTTCTTCCAGAAATACTCAGAGAAAATTAAGAACGACGAGTTCGGGTATCTGCATCAGGGTACTTGTCTGATCAACCTGGGGCGCTATGAGGAAGCCATCAAAGCACTGGAGAAAGGCGAATCCATATCAGCCCCCGACTCCCAATACCTGCCAGATATCTATCAGGAGATGGCCTTCGCCTATAGTGAACTGCACAAGCCTGATACGGCCATCTACTATCTCGACAAGACCGACTCTATGGAGTGCGACCATATCAATATTGGCATTATCAAAGGTCATGTGCTGCTCTCCAATAAGCGACAGTCTGAAGCAGAAAAGGCATTCAGGATGGCCCTGACCCAATCAGGCAATGCACCGAGAACGATGCTGCGCATCATTGTCTCACTCTACGACAACCGTTACGTTCAGTCAGCGTATAAGTTACTAAAAGGATTCTTCTCGCTTATCGACGACGAGTGGAAAGACGGCTATTCATATATGGCTCTCTGCTGTCTGGACTTGAAGAAAAACGACGAGTTCATGAAATACCTCAAGTTGGCAACCGAGAAGAATCCCAAGGAAGCCCGCATAGTACTTGGTAGCTGTTTCCCCAAGGATATAGAGCCCAAGGACTATTATGATTATGTAAAGAAACGAATAGAAAAGCAAGACGAAAGATGAATTTTATCACCAATATTCTTAACAGCCTCGGGTGGTATCCCACCATATTCATATTGATGTTACTCGAAAGTACTGTAGTACCCGTACCTTCTGAGTTTGTAGTCACCCCAGCAGCCTATCATGCTGCCAGCGGTTCACTCAATGTGTTCCTGGTCATCCTCTTTGCCACCCTCGGTGCAGATGTCGGTGCCAGTATCAACTACTTCGTCGCCCTCTATGTAGGTCGCCCAGTCATCTATAAATTTGCCAACAGCAAATGGGGTAAGATGTGTCTGCTGAATCAGGAAAAGGTGGAAAAGAGTGAGAAATATTTCGATGATCATGGTGTGGCAGCCACACTGACGGGGCGCTTTGTCCCAGTAATCCGTCACCTGATATCCATCCCTGCCGGACTGGCTCGCATGAACTATGGCAAGTTCATCCTCTTCACCACCATCGGTGCTGGTGGATGGCACAGTGTACTGGCTGCTATGGGCTGGTATCTACACGCTATAGTGCCCGAAGATCAGCTGAATGAGAAAATCAGCGAATACGCAGAATACATCAAGATCATCATCCTTGCTTTGGTCATAGCTGCCATCGTTTACTTCGTCGTGAAGAAGAAAATGGGCAAGAAATAAGTAAATTTGCGTATTAAAAGCGGGATTTTTCCTCATTTATTCTTTTATTTTTAAAATAATGTGTATTTTTGCCGATTATTATCAGCAAACAAAGTGATTATGGCAAAGACAAACAATCATCTGGTTATTATGGCTGGCGGCGTGGGGAGCCGTTTCTGGCCGATGAGTACTTCTGAGAATCCTAAGCAATTTATCGACGTGCTAGGTGTTGGCAAGACACTACTCCAACTAACCGTCGACAGGTTTGGTGACTTGGTATTACCCCAAAACACCTGGGTGGTTACCAATCAGAAATATGCAACTATCGTTAAGGAACAGTTGCCGAATATACCAGAAAACAATATTCTTTGTGAACCATGCCGAAGAAACACAGCCCCCTGTATTGCTTATGTCAGTTGGAAGATCAAGTCGAAAGATCCGAAGGCCAATATCGTCGTTACCCCCAGTGACCATATCGTCACTGACAAGGTCGAATTCCAGCGCGTTGTCAAGGAGTGCATGCTCTTCACCAGCGAGACCGATGCCATCGTCACCCTGGGCATGAAGCCTAATCGTCCTGAGACTGGCTATGGTTACATTCAGGCAGATCTCAGCACCAGTTCGCTTCGCAACAAAGAAATTTACAGAGTGGATTCGTTCCGTGAGAAACCAAATATCGAAACCGCATTGGGATATATCCAGAAGAACAATTATTTCTGGAATGCAGGTATCTTCATCTGGAACGTCCACACCATCGTCAATGCCTTCCGTATCTACCAGCCCTCAATGGCTAAGATCTTCGAGTCGCTACTCCCCATCTATGGTACAGATAAGGAGCAGGAGGTTATCAACGAGCGCTTCCCCGAGTGCGACAACATCTCTGTCGACTATGCCATCATGGAGAAAGCTGAGGAGATCTTCGTCTGTCCCGCCGACTTCGGCTGGAGTGATCTGGGCACCTGGGGCTCTCTGCGTGAACAAAGCAAGAAAGACCTTTATGGAAACGTGTGCATCGGCAACGAAATAGATATCATCGAGAGTCACAACTGTATCGTCCACACCACTCAAGAGAAGAAAGTGGTCATTCAGGGGCTCGACGGATACATCGTAGCTGAAAAGGACGACGTCCTGCTCATCTGCAAATTGTCAGAAGAACAGCGTATCAAACAATTCTCTGGGAACAATTAACACAAATATGGATAAAAAAGTTGCTCTTATTACAGGTATTACTGGTCAGGATGGATCCTACCTGGCTGAATTTTTAATTGAAAAAGGTTATGAGGTGCATGGTCTAATGCGCCGTTCCTCATCCTTTAACACCGCTCGTATCGAACACCTTTATCTCGACGAGTGGGTACGTGATATGAAGAAAGCCCGTTTGGTGAATCTTCACTGGGCCGATATGACCGATTCTTCATCATTGATTCGTGTCATTTCTAAAGTCCGCCCCACGGAAATTTATAATCTCGCTGCCCAGAGTCATGTAAAGGTATCATTCGATGTTCCTGAATATACTGCAGACACTGATGCAAATGGTGTGCTCCGTTTGTTGGAAGCTGTTCGCATCTGCGGTCTTGCTGACACTTGTCGCATCTATCAGGCCTCTACTTCTGAACTTTATGGTAAGGTACAAGAGGTTCCTCAGAGTGAGACGACTCCCTTCTACCCTCGCAGTCCATATGCAGTTGCCAAACTCTATGGGTTCTGGATTATGAAGAACTATCGCGAGTCGTATAATATGTTTTGCTGCAATGGTATCCTCTTCAACCATGAGAGTGAGCGCCGAGGTGAGACCTTCGTGACCCGTAAGATCACACTGGCTGCTGCCCGTATCGCTCAGGGCTATCAGGACAAACTCTATCTGGGTAATCTGAACTCTCTGCGCGACTGGGGCTATGCCAAAGATTATATCGAGTGTATGTGGCTCATCCTTCAACAGCCCGAACCCGATGATTTCGTGATTGCCACTGGTGAGTATCATACCGTCCGTGAGTTTGCAACCCTCGCCTTCAAGGAGGTAGGTATTGAGCTCGAGTGGCGCGGTGACGGTGTCGACGAGAAGGGTTACGATAAGGCTACAGGCAAGTCATTAGTCGAAGTTGATCCCAAATACTTCCGTCCTGCAGAGGTTGATCAGTTGCTGGGTAATCCTGCAAAAGCAAAAGCGAAACTCGGATGGAATCCACAGAAGACTTCTTTCGAAGACCTTGTAAAGATTATGGTTCGTCATGATATGAAGTTCGTCAAGAAGCTCTTCCTTAAAGCTCACATGGACGATGCTGAATAAAGACTCAAAGATTTATGTAGCGGGTCACCACGGCCTTGTAGGTTCCGCTATTTGGAATAACCTCCTTCAGAGAGGTTACACGAATCTGATAGGTCGTTCTCACAAAGAACTCGACCTTACGGATCAGGTAGCCGTCAAAAAGTTCTTCGACGAGGAGCATCCTGATGCTGTGGTACTCGCAGCAGCCTTCGTGGGTGGCATCATGGCCAACTCACTCTACCGCGCAGACTTCATCATGATGAACATGAAGATACAGTGCAACGTCATCTCCGAGGCATACGCTCACGGGGTGAAGAAACTGCTCTTCTTGGGCTCGACATGCATCTATCCGAAGAATGCACCTCAGCCCATGAAGGAGGATTGTCTGCTGACATCTCCTTTGGAATATACGAATGAGGAATATGCCATTGCAAAGATTGCAGGACTGAAGATGTGCGAGAGCTATAATCTGCAATACGGCACGAACTATATCGCGGTGATGCCCACGAACCTCTATGGTCCCAACGACAATTTCCATCTGGAGAACAGTCATGTAATGCCAGCCATGATGCGTAAGATCTATCTTGCGAAACTGATTCATGATGGCGAGTGGGACAAAATAGCCATTGATCTCAATAAACGCCCAGTCGAAGGTGTCACCGGCGAAGGTCTGTCAACAGTAAACTGTCAACCGTCAACGAAGCAGAAGGTTCTTGACGTTTTGGCTAAGTATGGTATCTATAATAATAAGGTGGTACTTTGGGGTACAGGTACACCCTTGCGTGAGTTCCTTTGGAGCGAGGATATGGCCGATGCTTCCGTACACATCCTGCTGAATGTGAATTTCTCAGATATCATCGGTATCGAGAAATATTCATCCGTTCACTTTGGTGCCTCTACCGATGGAGCTGTTGATCGCAACCACTCAGCAGGGCGTGGTGGTGCCATCCCCAAACTGGGCGAGATCCGAAATTGTCACATCAATGTGGGAACTGGCAAGGAGCTCACCATCCGTGAACTCTCTGAACTTGTTGTCAAGGCCGTTGGTTTCGAAGGCGTTGTGGAGTTTGATGCCTCCAAGCCCGACGGCACCATGCGTAAGCTCATCGACGTATCGAAACTTCACTCACTCGGTTGGACACACAAGGTTGAAATTGAAGATGGTGTACAGAAATTGTTTGAATGGTATCAAAACAGTTTGTCATAACTATCAAATAAAAAGCCCGCCGTTTGGCGGGCCTTTTTATTTAGATTTTAGATTGAAGTGTTTCCTTCCAACGAGCATAAGCCTCAGCATAAGCAGCACGATCAGCAGCTTTTGGTTCAATCACCTGTAGCTTGTCAAGCGAAGCAAAAGCCTCGTTATTGTCCTTATAGATACCAGCACCGATACCAGCACCCTTAGCGGCACCTACAGAGCCATCAGTATCATAGAGTTCGATGGTAGCACCACTGACACCAGCCAGCGTATCGCGGAACAACGGACTCAGGAACATGTTGGCCTTACCAGCATGGATATTCTTGATCTCCATACCCATCTGCTGCATAATCTCCATACCATAGCAGAATGAGAAGACGATACCCTCCTGAGCAGCACGAACCAGATGAGCCTTATTGTGCTTATTGAAGTTCACGCCGTTGATAGAGCAACCAATCTCCTTATTCTCGAGCACACGCTCTGCACCATTGCCGAATGGGATAATTGTGACACCCTCACTACCGATGGGCACCGTAGCAGCCAGATCGTTCATCTCTGCATAGCCTACATCTGGTGTGATGTTACGATGTGTCCAGGCATTCAGAATGCCAGTACCATTGATGCAAAGCAGTACACCCAAACGTGTCTGATCTGCAGTATGGTTCACGTGGGCAAAGGTGTTCACACGGCTCTGCTTGTCGTAGTTCACCTCTCCCAACACACCATATACAACACCAGAAGTACCACCTGTAGCAGCAATCTCACCGGGATTCATCACATTGAGCGAGAGGGCGTTGTTCGGTTGGTCACCACCACGATAAGTGATCGGCGTACCTGCCTGAAGCCCCATCTCAGCTGCAGCCTCAGCACTAACCACGCTCTGCTCAGCGAATGTAGGAACGATGTCAGCAATCAGTGAACTGTCGAAACCATAGTACTTCATCAGGAAGTCAGCCACTTGATTGTTCTTGAAATCCCAGAACATACCCTCAGAGAGTCCGCTGACAGTTGTATTCACAGTACCGCTGAGTCGCATAGCGATATAATCACCAGGCAGCATCACCTTATATATATTATTATAGAGCTCAGGTTCATTCTCCTTCACCCAAGCCAGTTTCGCAGCTGTAAAGTTACCTGGAGAATTCAACAGATGCCCCAAGCACTGGTCTGCCCCCAAGTCTTTGAAAGCCTTCTCACCATAAGGAACCGCACGAGAGTCGCACCAGATAATGGCTGGTCGCAGGGCCTTGAGATTCTTGTCAACACACACGAGACCATGCATCTGATAAGAGATGCCGACGGCCTTGATTTCCTCAGCCTTGGCTCCCGAATCAGCCATAATCTTCTTCAGACTCAGCTTGGCATTCTCCCACCACATCTGGGGATCCTGCTCCGCCCATCCAGCTTTAACAGCCATGATGGGAGCTTCCTTCTCCGGATAGAAAGCTGATGCTACACACTTGCCGCTATCGGCGTTAACCAACGATGCCTTCACTGATGAGCTACCGACATCAAAACCTAATAGATATCTATTTGCCATAATTTGTTAGAATGAGTTTCTATTTATAATACGGTTTTCTTGCAAATTTCCCCATTTTTTTCGACTTAAACAATTTTTTTTCGAAAAAAAGTGATTTTTTTACGATATTTTGAACACAATTAAAATATTTTGTTTACCTTTGCACTTTAGAATAACGTTATTATCGAATAAACAAATTCATATATGAAGAAAAAAATACTAATACTTGACGACAAAGAGACCATAGCAAAAGTGCTCTCTATCTACCTTATGAGTGACTACGATGTTCAGTGGTTGCCCGATGGCTTGCAAGGAGTAAAATGGCTCCAAGCAGGGAATACGCCCGATCTGATCATCTCAGATATCCGTATGCCAGGTATGCGAGGTGACGATTTCCTGGAGTGGATCAAGCAGAATGAGCTGTTCCAGCATATTCCCGTGATCATGCTTTCCAGCGAGGACTCCACCAGTGAGCGTATCCGTTTGCTGGAGATCGGTGCCGAGGACTATATCGTGAAGCCCTTCAACCCGATGGAATTGAAAATCCGTGTCAAGAAGATTATCCCCTAAGATAAGCAGTCGATATGATAGGCGTTGTATATCTTGGTAGCAATCCCGAAACTGAGGAGCGTCTGAAGTACATCCCCGGTCGTCTGGTGCAATATACAAAGAATTACAAGGAGGCAGCCGCAGCCTGCTCCACCCATGTCCGTAATGAGCACTTCATCGTGTTCTTCGAACAGGCTGTGCTCAATGAGGACATCACTGCCATCACCTATCTGAAGAAGAAGAGCAAGGGTGTCTATATCATTCTGCTCACTCATGAGTTGTCAAATGAGGACAGAAAGATGTACCAGAAGTGCGGTATCAATGATACCGTCAATTCTGCATCTTCTATCACAGATCTCAATAAGAAGATCACCTTTATTGCCGACCGTGAGAACATCCTCTTCGACGATGCCATGCCGAGGTATCGCATGTTGAAGTTCAAGATTCCTGTTTGGAAACGTCTCTTCGACATTTGTGTATCCCTGTTGGCCATCATCCTTTTATCACCGGTATTCCTCATCACCGCCATTGCCATCCGTTTGGAGAGCAAGGGACCAGTTATTTTCAAGTCAAAGCGTGTAGGCACAAACTATACCATCTTCGATTTCCTGAAATTCCGCTCTATGTACGAAGACGCTGAACAGCGTCTGAAGGATGTGGCCAAGGAGGAAGGCAACCAATATGCCGAGAAGAAAAAGGAAGAAGAGCCCGAAGAGGAAGAGCATGTAATTACCGCACCACTGGGAGATGAAGCCGAGATGATGATGATGGATATGGGTATGGAGTCCGACATGATGATCAGCGATGATGAGGTCATGCTCGTAGGCGACGACTATGTCGTAGCCGAGAGTGACTATGCCAAGGAGAAGAAGGAAGAGATTGAGAACGCTTTCGTCAAGATTGAGAATGACCCACGTGTCACGAAGGTCGGCAAGTTTATCCGCAAATACAGCATCGACGAATTACCACAACTCTTTAATATATTAAAAGGTGATATGTCGATTGTCGGCAACCGTCCTCTCCCCCTCTATGAGGCAGAGAAACTTACAGCCGACAAGAGCATTGACCGCTTTATGGCTCCCGCAGGTCTTACAGGCCTCTGGCAGGTCGAAGAACGTGGCAAGGGTGGCATGATGTCAGCCGAAGAGCGCAAGCAACTGGATATCGAGTACGGTCGCAACTACAGCTTCAAGATGGACATGCAGATCATCTTCCGCACGTTGACCGCCTTCGTTCAGAAGCAGAACGTATAAAAATAACATTAACCCTATAGCAATGAATAAGTTAAAAAGACTATTATTTATTGTAGCCATTGCCGGAACGAGTACTACAGCCCTCGCCCAATTCGACGAGAGCGGTATCTCTGCTGGATTCTTTGACTCCAGCAAAGAAAAGGATATAAACTTCTCCGTATTTCATCTGCCGCCTTTGTCAGTACTGTTAGAGAATGCCAAATCAAATCCACAGATATTGTCCTTGGAGAAAGCTCGCCAGATTGCCCATGCAGAAGTTGCCAAACAAAAAAGGCATATTTTTTCTTATTTGAGTGCACGTGGTAGCTACAGCTATGGCAAAGGTGACATGTGGGGCAATAATAGCGGCGCTTATACACCTATGGTGATGCAATATCAAGGTACAGAGTCCAATTATTGGAACGTCGGTGTAAATCTGAATCTCCCAATTGAAGACATCTTGGACTTAACAGCAGCAGTAAAAAGAAAGAAATTGGAGGTTGATCAGGCTGTCATTCAAAAAGACATTGCATACGATCAATTGAAACTTCAAATTACTACGTTATACGTCAAAATCACAAACAATTTAGTCACATTGAAGACTGCAGGCGAAGCAGCTGCAGCCTATCAAGGAGCTGGAGCCTTGAATCGTGAAGACTTTGAAAACGGCAACCAAAGCATTAGTGCATACGCATACGACAAACAGCGTGAATTAGGTACAGTTGCAAGTTACCAAGGTCTGCAAACAGAAATTACGACAGATATCGTTACCTTGGAGATTTTAACCCACACCCCCATTATAACAAACTCTACAACAGAAATCACGCTCGACAATCATGTTTCCAAGTCTGAAAAGGAAATTGCCAAAGAAAACAAAGCATTAGAAAAACGCATCAAAAAAGCGGTAAAGGAGGAAAATAAGAGAGAGCGTAAACTTGAAAAGGCCGAAGCAAAAGCAGCCAAAGCAGCAGCCAAGGCAGAAAAGAAGCAAAAGAAATAACTTAAAACAAGGTTTGATATGGATTTATTCAGATATATAGTCAGGTTCTTATATAAGATTCGTTGGTATTTAATAATTCTTCCACTGATTGCATTGGTCGTTGCCTGGTTTATGACCCGTAATATGGAACGTATCTACAACACGAATACCACTATTTATACTGGTATGATTACCGCCTATAACATTGAAGGAGGCTCTGGTACAGCAGGAGGAAATGCCCAGACCAATATGACCAATCTGATGCTGTTAGTAACGACAGATGTAACGATCCATGAAGTTTCTTTACGGCTTTTTGCTCGTTGTATGATGTATGGCAATCCCAACAAAGACAACAACTATATCACCGCAGAGCATTACCGCCAATTAAGTAGCAGTGTACCAGCAGACGTAAAGGCACTTATCAACCATAACAGTGAGAATGCGACTTATGCGAACTTAAAAGCATACGAAAAGCCTTCAGCAGATAATTTTTTATTTGGTCTGACGAATTATCATCCTTGGTTTGGCCTTAATAATATTACAGGACGTCTTAAAGTCGTACAACTCAACAGAAGTGACATTATAGATCTTGGATATTCTGCTAATGATGCAGGTATTGCCTATAACACTTTGGATATTTTAAATGAGGTTTTTGCTCGTCAATATGCCCAGCTACGCTATGGTGAAACAAACAACGTGATTAAATTCTTTGAACGGGAAGTCGCTCGCCTCTATCGCATCTTAACCAATGCGGAAGATGACTTGATTCGTTATAATGTGGAGAAACGCATTATTAACTATGGTGAGCAGACAAAGCAACTTGCAGGATTAGACGCTGCTCAAAAAGTTTCCGACAATACGCTGTTGATTGACAAAACAACCACACGCGCCCTGATGGATTATTTGGAGCGCCAGTTAGGAGACCGTGCAAAGATTATCAAAGCGAACAAAGAATTTACAGATCAAGTTACAGATATTTCCCGTATTCAATCCCGTATATCAAATCTTCGCTTGATGAATAGTGAAGGTGGAGGAACTGGAGTTGAATCCCAGTTAGAGCTGGCTAAAGCAGAGCGAATGCTTCAAGAGGCAACCAACAATGTCCGAGGCTTGGTGAAAGATATCGAAGCTGGAACTTATAGCACAGAAACGGGTGTCAAAGCTAACGAAATGATTGGCCGTTGGTTAGACCAAGTCTTGCTTCTTGAAAAGACCAAAGCACATGAAAGTGCCCAGGACATCATGCGCCAAAAACTGGACAAGGAAATTCTATACTATGCACCAATTGGGGCTACCATAGGCAGGAAAGACCGTCATATCAGTTTTATTGAAGGTAACTATATGGAGATGCTAAAAGCACTGAATGCAGCCCGTCTCCGCCAAAAGAACCTCCAAATGACGACTGCCACCCTTCGAATACTCAATCCCCCGATGTTCCCCATGAATGCCCAGCCCACGAACCGCATGATGATACTTTTGGGAGCTTTCATGCTGACATTCATGTTGACGGCGATGTATTTCTTCATCATAGAACTACTGGATCGCACCCTTCGCGACCGTATGCGTTCAGAGCGTATCACGAAGATACCTGTCATGGGTTGTTTCCCAAAAGAAAGCACACTGCGTTATCGCCGTTTCAACAAGACTATTGCCGACATGGCATTACGCCAATTGAGCAAGGCCCTACTCCCTCATTTCAAGGAAGGGCAACAAAATGTGCTTAATTTGCTTTCTACAGATGCAGCCAATGGTAAAAGCTATATCGCCCAGGAATTGGAGAACTATTGGATTTCCATCGGTCTTCAAGTCCGTCGTCTGACATACGATGAGGATTTCCTGGCAGAAGACAGCCGTTTTATTTTGGCCAAGGACATCAAGGACATTTGCCCGGACATCCTTCCTAACGAGATTGCCATTATCGAATATCCCAACTTGGATGACAATTCTGTACCCTCTGGCCTTCTGAATATGGGTACAGTCAATTTGATGGTAACACGTGCCAACCGAACATGGAAAGATGTAGACCAGAAGGCTTTGAAAGAGTTACAGTCTCAATTGAAAGACCAAAACACACTATTCATGTACTTGACGGAATGCCAACGCTATGCCGTAGAAGAGTTTGTCGGACAGTTACCACCATATACCAAATTTAACAACTTTGTATACCGTATCTCACAAATGGGTCTGACAGCCGTAGAGAACAGTCACGCTAAATAAATGACGAATAGGTTCACCACATATTCTCGGGAAAATGGAGGAAGAGCAGTTCTACTCTTTCTCCTATTTTTACTGAGCCTATATTCTTTCATCAATTCCGGAATCAATGGCATGGCAATGTATTTGGCATTGCCATTCAGCATCCTTTTTGTCTATTTGGCATTTAGCAACAGGATGTTTACGTTTTGGTTGCTCTTTTTAGTCAACTATTATGTGATGTTTCTTGGCAAGGAACGTTTATGGCCAAATGGCATACCTTCTTCATTGCCAAATGAGATGTTTGAAATTGCACTCATCGCTATCGCCATCATTGATTTAAGAGAGTCACACTTTGAGAAATTAGCAAATCTCATGCTGGTGGGCGTTTTAGGATGGTGCGCTTTTTGCGTGATCGAAGTACTCAATGACACTTGCGGCTTAGGCATCAATGTGGGATCATGGTTCACCGGCATCCGTTTGATGGCATTTCAGCTACTCTACGCAGTCATTGTGTTTGCCTTGTATATCAATACGCCCAGTCGCATTTATCAGTTATTATTTGCATGGGCATGCTGTGCATTGTTTGCTGTATTTTGGGCGTGGAAACAGAAAAATATCGGTTGGACTTCAGGGGAGACATACTGGTTGTTTGTCCAAGACCATGCCAGACAACACATGGTAAATGGCATTACCCGTTATTTTGCAACTTTTACGGACGCAGCTAATTTCGGCATCCACATGGCTGCCGCTTCCTGTGTATTCTTTATCATAACCATTACCAATAAGGTCAGAAAGCACAAGATCTTCTTTGGTATTGCCGGGGCGCTATGTCTATGGGCGATGTTTCAATCGGGTACCCGTACAGCCATATTTTGTTTAATTGCTGGTTTTTTAGTTTTTCTTGCATTGTCGAGATCTTTCAAGATTATTGTTCCGACCACTATCATCTTCGGCTTATTTATTGCTATGCTGATGTTCACAGAAATCGGTCAAGGCAACAATCAGATTCGCCGAATGCGATCAGCTTTCAACAAGAATGATGCATCTGCCAACGTCAGAGATATTAACAAAGCTGCCATTTCAAAATACATGAAAGAAGCGCCTTGGGGCATTGGAATAGGTATCTTTGCAAATGATATTCCAGCATGGAATAAATATAGGATTTTGGCCATGATTCCACCAGATTCCGAATATGTATTCATTTGGGTCAGAACAGGATGGGTTGGTGTATCATGGTTCTTGTTCTGCAACATCATCATGTTGCTCGGAGCATGCTCTACTGTCTTTTTCAAGATTAAGAATCGATCCTTAATGGGCATAGGAGCTGCATGGTGTGCTGCTTTCACGGCTATACACCTGGGCGGCTATGCAAACCAAATCTTGATGCAGTTCCCCAATGTCTTAATCTTCTACGGAGGTTTGACAACGGTCTATTTCTTGCCTGATATAGAGAAAGACTTTGAAGCACACGAAGCAAAAGAGTTAGAGACAGAAGCTGAAAAGAAACGCATAAAACTTGAGAAGAAACTTGCAAAACGAGTGTGAACTCTCTGTCATTACAGTCAATTACAACGGTCTAAAAGACACCTGTGCATTGATTGAGTCTATCCCCTTCAATGAAAACATGGAGGTGATAGTAGTTGATAATGCCTCTTTGCAAGACGAAGCCAGCCTGATCCAAAAGAAATATCCTCAAGTCAAAACTATTAGAAGCGAAAAAAACTTAGGTTTTGCAGGTGGCAACAACCTCGGTATTCAAGAATCTGATGGGAAATATTTGTTTTTAGTCAATAACGACACTGTCTTTGAGAATTTCAATGTACGCGCTCTTATTAACAGGATGGAATCATCACCCCGAATTGGTATGATATGCCCCAAAATACGCTTTACATGGGGAAACAAGCCTATTCAATACGCAGGGTACACACGGCTTTCAAGGATAACAGTCAGGAACCAGTCTTTTGGTTTTGGTGAAGAAGATCACGGACAATATGATATTGCCCACCCCACCCCATACGCTCATGGGGCTGCTATGTTGGTTAAACGAGCCATTATAGAGAAAGTTGGCTATATGCCAGAAGACTATTTCCTTTATTATGAAGAGTTAGACTGGTCTATGATACTTAAAAGAGCTGGCTATGAAATCTGGTACGATCCCTCATGCACCATCTATCACAAAGAGAGCCAAAGCACAGGACAGGACAGCCCATTACGCACCTACTACATCACGCGGAACCGGCTCCTCTTAGTCAAGCGCAACTGGCATGGAATTTACAAATATCTTGCATACATCTACCTAACATGCCTCGTTGCTCCCCGAGATATTCTCAA
Source organism: uncultured Prevotella sp. (assembly GCA_946183415.1). Lineage (GTDB taxonomy): Bacteria > Bacteroidota > Bacteroidia > Bacteroidales > Bacteroidaceae > Prevotella. The sequence continues at coordinate 77,803 of CAMHAM010000007.1, read as the reverse complement.
ATACCTAATAAAAGGCAGGCTTGATTTATCAAAAGCCACCTGTCAGGGAATTTTCACTTTTCACTTTTCACTTTTCACTTAATTATGGATTTCTGGTTAATACTATATATCATCGACTGGACGCTTTTTGCATTTGTAGCTGGCACTGTTCTCTATCTGGGGGTCTATGCTATAGCTGCATTATTCGAAAGAAATACGGTTATCAATAAAGCAAAGACCCAAAACCGCTTTGTGATCCTCATCCCTTCTTATCAACAAGACACCGTCATCGAGCATACCGTTCTATCCATTCTGAGCCAGTCTTATCCACAGCGTATGTTCGACGTAGTCGTCATTTCCGATCACCAAAGCGAAATGACCAATATGCGATTAGCCCAATATCCCATAACTTTATTAACACCAGATTTTGCAGAAAGTACGAAAGCCAAATCTCTGCAATATGCCGTACTCAACCTGCCAGAGTTTAAGATCTACGACATTGCCCTGGTACTAGATGCTGACAATATTGTCGGCCAAGATTTTCTCTTAGAAGTGAATGATGCCTTTGAAACAGCAGCCACAAAGGCCATCCAGTTGCATCGCATATCCCGCAATCGAGATACGGCTGCCGCTCGTATGGGATCTATTTTTGAGGAGATCAACAACAATATCTTCCGTCGTGGTCATATTAACTTGGGGGTATCAGCCGCATTGGCAGGATCGGGAACTGCATACGATTTCAACTGGTTTAAGACTAACGTCATGAAGGCTAAGACAGCAGGAGAGGACAAGGAATTGGAAGCTTTGTTGCTCCGACAAGGTATCTTTATTGATTACTTCCACCACATATTAGTCTACGGTGAGAAGATGCGAACCACGACGAAGATGAATGAACAACGTGGACGCTGGGCCATAGAACAAATCCGCAATTTCATCCGAAATATAAAATTCTTACCGGGAGCTATATTTAGCAAGCAATACGACTTGGCAGACAAGATTATCCAATGGATGCTATTACCAAGAACGACAATGGTCGGTATCATTATCTTGATGAGTCTGGTACTTCCATTTATTTATCTCACGTTGGCCCTCAAGTGGTGGGTACTTGGCTCCGTAGCTCTTTTCATCTTCGCATTAGCCACTCCCGACTATCTGGTGGATGAAATGTGGGACAAGACCTTCCTCCGTGCACCGTTAGTGACATTATGGGGAATCATCAGCACCAAACTATTAGGAGGCAGATTCAATTTCAAATCTAATAAAAAACGTAAATCATGATGTGGCATATTTTACATATTATCGACTGGGTTATGTGGCTCGTCATTTTCGGGTCAGTTGCCTACGTAGCTTTCTTTGCCATCATCTCCCTTTTTTACGACAAAGAAGATCAGATAGCCACTCAGGCTGCAGCATTAAAGGATGAACAGACCAACTTCCTGATTCTTTATCCTGCCTACAATGAAGATCGTGTCATCATCAACGCAGTAGAACAGTTCCTCTTGCAAGAATATCCAAAGTCGCATTACACAGTAGTGGTGATTTCCGATCACATGCAACCCGGAACGAACGACTATCTACGCTCACTGCCGATAACCCTCCTAACTCCCACTTTTGAAAAGAGTTCCAAGGCAAAAGCCATGCAATATGCGATGACAGAAGTCAAAGGCCATTTTGACAATGTAGTCATCATGGATGCCGATAATGTGGTGCGCCCGGAGTTTCTATCCCAGTTAAATATCCTGTGCTCTGTCTACGATGCCATCCAATGCCACCGCTGTGCCAAGAATGCCAACAACGACGTAGCTGTGCTGGACGGTACGAGTGAAGAGATTAACAATACCATTTTCCGTAAAGCCCATAATCGCCTTGGACTATCCTCTGCGCTCATTGGCTCCGGCATGTGCTTCGATTATGAACTTTTCAAGAAAAATGTTTTCCAATTAAGTACGGCCGGCGAAGACCGCGAGATGGAAGCCCTCTTGCTCAATCAGGAAGTTTTCATCAAATATGCCCCAGACATTCACGTCTTCGATGAGAAAGTCAGCAACCAGGACAATTTCCAGCGTCAGCGCATGCGGTGGATGACAGCCCAGATCCAAAGTCTGTTGAGCAATCTCCCCAAAATCCCCCAGGCTATCATACATGGCAAGATCAACTTCATTGACAAGACCATCCAGCAGGCACTTATCCCTCGCTCCATCCTCATTGTGTTACTGACAGGCATAGCTACCATCATCACACTGACTATCCCTGATTGGTGCGAGAAATGGTGGACTCTTCTTGGTGTATTGGCAATTTCTCTATATATTGCCATTCCAAGAGAGTTACGTCTCCGATCTTTTAGCAAGGTCTTGGCAATACCAGGTCTTGTCTTAAGGATGCTCAAGAACATCCTACATATCGATCATAAGAATACGGATTTCATACATACACAACACGGATAATCTATTAGAAAATGACAAAAGACTGGGATATAATCATCACAAACAAAAGCAATCTCCTAAATCTCGATTTAAGCGAGGTGTGGCGATACCGTGACCTTCTCGCCATGTACGTAAAGCGCGATATCATCACATTTTATAAACAAACGATTCTCGGGCCATTATGGTTCGTGATTCAGCCTGTGTTCACGACCATTATGTTCATGTTTGTATTTGGTGGAATTGCCGGCATCTCGACCGATGGTATACCTCAGGCAGTATTCTATTTGGCAGGTCTGGTCTGCTGGAACTATTTCCAGGACTGCCTCAGCAAATGCTCAGACACGTTCAATGCCAATCAAGCCATTTTCGGAAAAGTTTATTTCCCAAGGTTAGTAGTGCCCCTCTCTATCGTCATATCAAACCTGATTAAGTTGGCTATCCAGTTCACGCTTTTCATAGTTGTCTATCTTTATTATTTTACAACAGGTGTTGAGTTCCATGTTAACGCCACCATCATGCTTGTTCCACTGCTCATTGTAATGCTCGGATGCTTAGGATTAGGATTTGGTATGATTATCTCGTCGATGACCACCAAATACCGCGACCTACGATTCCTCATCACCTTTGGTGTCCAACTGTGGATGTATGCCACCCCCGTCATCTATCCGCTATCTGTGATGAAGGATACCTACCCGAAATATATCTGGGTTCTCGTAGCCAACCCATTAACAGCCATTCTTGAAACCTTCAAATATGCCTTCACTGGCGTAGGCGAGTTCAATTGGCTCTATCTTGGCTACAGTCTTATATTCACAATCGTTATCTTGCTGCTCGGTATCATCATCTTCAATCGGGTGCAGCGTAATTTTATGGATGTTATCTAAAACAGAAAGACAATGAGCAACACCGTTATAGAATTCAACAACGTCGGCAAGCAATACATCCTTGGCACCATCGGCACAGGTACCTTGAGTCAAGACCTTAACCGCTGGTGGGCACGTGTTCGTGGCAAGGAAGACCCGTTCCTAAAGATTGGCGACACCAACGACCGCACCCAGAAAGGCGACAGCCGTTTCGTATGGGCACTCCGAGACATCAGTTTCAAGGTTGAACAAGGAGATGTTGTAGGTATTATTGGCAAGAACGGTGCTGGCAAGTCTACCCTACTCAAGATTCTCTCTCGAGTCACCTCTCCCACTACAGGTGACATTAAAATCAAAGGACGTATTGCTTCATTACTCGAAGTCGGTACCGGTTTCCATCCAGAAATGACGGGCCGTGAGAATATTTTCATGAACGGCTCTATTATGGGTATGACAAAGGCAGAAATTAAGAGCAAGTTCGACGAGATTGTGGACTTCGCCGGCGTTGCGAAATATGTCGACACTCCCGTTAAACGTTATTCTTCTGGAATGATGGTTCGTCTTGGTTTTGCCATTGCCGCCCATTTGGAGCCAGAGATCCTCGTTGTCGATGAAGTTCTCGCTGTTGGTGATGCTGAATTCCAGAAAAAAGCCATCGGAAAAATGCAGGATGTCAGCAAAGGACAAGGTCGGACAGTACTTTTTGTAAGCCATAATATGGCCGCAGTCCGTAGTCTCTGTACACATGGTGTTATGCTTAAGAATGGTTCTATTGATTTTGCCGGAAACATTCCCGACACGCTTGAGCACTATCTAAAAGATGATGATGAGAAGCATGAGGGACTTATTATCAATAATATTAAATGGAAAAAGAGTACCATTACCATCACTAATATAGAAATCAACCAGACGAGGGAATCTTATTCCCAGATTAAAAATGGGCAGAAATATCTTGATGTCTTGATTGAAGGAACATCAGAAGAAGATATGGTCTACGATATTATGATGGTATTGAAAAGCAAAGAAGGAATTCCTTTTGCCACCTATGCCAAAGGCCATTATATGGGTGATATCCAACATACAGCAAAAGGAAAGTTTAGCATACACAAACAAGTTCTACTACCTCAAATCCTTACAAAAGGTATCATTAATGTCGATTTATTCATCCATCATCCTATGGTAGAATATTATTTTAAGGCTCCGGGGTGTTGTGTCCTTGAATGTGAAGGTTTTCAGAAAGGGTTTGGAAGAACTATGAATCAAGACAGTTGCGGTTTTATTGGATTAGAAGACAAGGATTTGTTATGATACTTCTACTCACAGGATGCATTAATCCAAATGGAATGGCATATACTGTTCTTTCAGACAAAGAGCAGAGAAAGAAGCAATATATCAAAGCCATAAAATTCTATCTCAAAAATACCACCTACCCTATTGTATTCACAGAAAACTCCGGCACAGATATCAGTCATCATTTCACTGAGATCATTCAATCCGGTAGGATGGAGTGTTTCTCTTTTCAAGGGAATTTAGAGAAAGAATTAGGAAAAGGCTATGGGGAATGTGAGATCATGGAATATGCTTTCAATCATTCTGCCATTATCCGAAAATCGAAACAACAGCGAATAGCTAAGATAACAGGCAGACTCGTCATCAAAAATATAAAGACTATTGTACGCTGGCATACTTTATTCACATCGCATCGAACAACACTCTGCGCTATAAACTCCGACTTATCCTTTCCAGACAGTCGATTCGTCATTGCTTCATTAGAATTCTATCATATTTTTCTTAGGAGAAAAGCCTTTATCAATGATTCCGCAGGTTATTTTTTCGAACACGCGTTATGGGATACCATCATAGAGGAGAAGCAATATCCATACTCCCCTTTCTTTATAAGACCACAAATAGAAGGGGTATCTGGATCATCAGGCAAACCGTATACAACAGAAACGCCTTCCTTCCAATCAACTGTTAAATATGCAAGATTTGGAATTCACTTATGGCATATGTATCAAAAAAAGTTCCGTTCTTAACTCACATTTTATATTCCACGGATTTCATAACATATTTAATAATCTGCCCCCAAATAAAGGTATGACTTAAGCCCACCCCCCGCAAAATATGGTATTCTGTACAGAAGAGTCGATTATTCTTCCACAGATGCCTTGTAAAGTTATAAAGACACAAATCAAATTTGGGAAGTGGCAGAGGAATCTGGTGTTCCGTTAAAAATTTCTTCCATCCTGCAAATACTTTTAGTTCATCTAAAGACGCCTGACGCCCCATTCCCTTACTAACAGAATTCTTACGTGTAGTCACACAATACAACTGACGGTCATCGACGATAATTCTGCCAGCATAATGACCTACTAAATAGGAATAACGGACATCATTTCTGATTGAAGTCTCTTCAAATTTAATCTGGTATCGTTCAATAACCTCCCTTTTTACCATTTTACACCAAGGTTCTGTAAAGAGATAACGCATAACCAATTCCCCATGTCCCTTATTATTATGATATTCTTGAATAAACTCATGCAAATGATTAACCCGATTACTTGGCTCAAATGTCTCTGAATCAACACTATTTGCATTGAAATAAACAATGTCCACATCACTATCCATGTATTTATCCAAGAAATCATCAAATCCTTGGTTAAAGAAATCATCAGAATCAGCAAATAGCACCCATTTTCCTTTTGCTAAAGGTAATGCACAATTACGTGCGAACCCCGCACCATGACTTTCTCTGTTCAATATTAGTTGCAAATTCTCCCTATCCCTACAAGGGAATTTATCAAAATCCACGACTTTAAAATCGCTGCCATCGTCAACAACAATGATTTCAAGATCATCACGAATAGGAATTGACTTAATTAATCTCTCCAACAAAACCGGAGTATTTTTATGAGGAATAATAATAGTAAAATTCATATCGCTCTTTTAAAATCCAAAATAAGTCTTCAGCTCTTCTGATAATATCAACATGTCATTATATATCAGAATTGTATAAAAAAAACGCATTTTATTATAATAAAGTCCCGTAATAATCTCTTTGATACATGCAAAATAATTTTTGAAAAAGGAGTATAGCAAAATCATATTCTGCTCCAACTTGGAGGTAAAACATCTATGCTACTAGTATCGCCCCACCATTTGGAAGGAGCTATCACTATTTTATCTTCATTTCTATTCAAGAAGGCTGCCCACCAGCTGAAAGTACTATTTGCAATAATACCATGCTTGCACATTGACATTAAACACATATCTTGCCAAGCTTCTTTTCCATAATTGAAATCCACGTAAGTAGCTTCTGCAATACTCATATTCTCACGGACATATTCTGGGTCGTCAGAAAAAATAAAAAAGTGAGGATTCTGCAAACGACTTTTGATTTCCGAAACAGCTCGCCTGTAGTAATCTAAATTACAAATACTCCCAAACATTTTATAGTAATAATCTGTCACATAGTCACCTCGGCGCACATGGACGAAAACGCTATCCTCTGTTTTACGGATAGTACGTGCCATAGCAGAACTTTTAGCAGATAGTCTGCTTTCATTAAAGGCATACAATTTCTGCAATTCCAAAGTAAAAGCTTTGTAATACTCATAACATTGAAAATAACCTAACAGATAGGTATTCTGATTAGGAGTGCCATATACTTCAGAATAATAAGTAAATGAACTACGAGCGTGGAAGCGTTTAAACGGGAACAACAACAATTGGTGAGGGAAGTTCTTGTTTTTTGAGAACCTAATCTGACGCAATTTGCCCAGTAACTGGTAATACCATTTCCCAATGGTAGGCAAACCCTCATAGGGCTTCACACTCGGAAAGACATACTCAAGTTCATATCCGTTGTGATGGGCATTAGCGTTAGAAACAAAAAGAATACTCCTCACCCCCATCTTCCTAAGAATGGAAACGATGGCATACTGGAACATCATATTCCCCAATCCCGCCGTTGCAATAACAATTTTCATACAAATAAAATTAGCGGTGCAAATATACAAATTTTATTTGATATACACAAATTAGTAATCGTTATCTTGCACAAATCTTCTTATCATGATGAAGGGCACGATTTAGCACCTTGGTTGTCTCACGAGAACTGAACCTACTAACAAGGCGCAGCCTTAATTCACAGAGAGACACGCTGCGAAGCCGCTGCTTGGACTCTCGTCCTGCTAAATTAATCCTCTCAAACATAGCGTATGAAAACTCCCTACGGTTTTCTTTTATATCTGATTTGGGCAACTATCTCTTTCCTTTTACCAAGCCACATCGGTGGCAAGCTTTTTATGAGAGGGTATAGAATTACTTCTATCAGAACAGCCAGTAACAAGACTTGCCACATTTCGTATTTTATTTGATCGATTCCAAAAATGCATTGAAAGAGTTGATTGAAACATCCGATACAAGCCCAATGGAGTCCGAATATAACCAAAGTTCCTATGGAAATATTAACTACAAAATTCAACTTTATCGAATTAAACAAAAGTGAGATGCAAGTAAAGAATATAATAGCACAGATACAAATCAGCTGGAGAACTTGTATTCTTATGAAAAAAATAGAGATATCATAAAGGAACAGAGAGGCACCAATACTTGCCACTCCGGTAACGATAGTAGCACTTAATAACAGGCGATACTGGCATTTTGATGCAACAATTTTTCCTTGAAGTAGCTTTCCTAGTAAGAAATAGGGTAGACAGCGAGCAAAACCTATTAACACAAACTTTTCCGTAAATACATAATATTCATTGACTTCATAGAAAATAAAAAACAAGGTGGAGATGATAACAAGAAAGGTGTACTTGTATTTAAGGCGGTTACTAAAATCGAGAACAATACGTGAAAAAAACAGGGCTACCAAAAACCAGGTCGGTCCGTTGATTAAGCCGTGGAAAAGCGAAAGAGTCGTTACGCCAAGAAACGGATTGAGAACATAATTGGTAAATGATATAGGCACACCGACTGTGTAGGATTTAGCCATCGCGTAGGGATAAAGAACGGCATTGTATAATAAAAAAGGCAGGATGATTCCTGTCCAGTCTTTTTTCAGATTCTTTGTGAAGCTGTCACTACGTTTGGTGAGATATCCAGAAAGAAACATGAAGAAAGGCATGTGAAAGCAGTTGATGTATACATGGACTGGGTTCCCAGGCTCCATGGGCAAGTGTCCAATAACTACAAGCGTAATTGCCATGAATTTTGACCAGTCAATCCAGTTAATTCTCTCTTTCATTCTGCAAAAATAGTCTTTTTAACTTCCTACGCCATCCATATAATCAGCCGTTTGCAGCAGCCCCTCATCAATAGTCCGCTCAAGGCTGTAGCGCTTGATTTTCAGTTCGAGCACAATGCGCTGCACAGAGCCACCATACCCATCTGTAAGAGGTTTACGGATGAGCAGGTCGGTGCGCTTACGCCCTAAGCCGTACTCACGATCAATATACCCTCCGCCATTAACTATTCGCTGTAGGAAAGCCTGCAACAGCAGTTGCGGGCCGGCCTCGGCATAGTCAAACTTGCCAATCCAAGCGTCACTGTTCTCGCGGAAGAACTGCTGGAAATCCAACAGTAGTTTCTCCATATTGATGCTGCCATCGCTGTTCTGATACCATTGCGGCTGCTGTACCATAGTTTCCTGTGTACTCCAGGTCAGTTCACGGGGAATAATCTCGCGATAGATTCCGTTGGCTATCCGGATGGCTTTTGCCTGCTCTCGCTTAATCAGTCCCATATCTGCCACATACTGTATGTCGTCTGAGGGAATCAATCCTTCAGCAGCTTCTTCATTATTGGCCAGAATGGGTTCTATCACCCGCTTCACCCTTGGCTCGCTCAATTTGTCTATCAGTATGTCAATATGCGTGTCGCGTCGGTAAATCAGTTTTTCCTGCGCCTTATACATCATCTCTGGCGTAATGGTGATGCTGCGGTCGCGGTTCTCCTTCATACTCCAGGTCACCTCACGGGCCAAGGCGTTTACCAACCAGGGCTGTCCCTCGGTAGCATTCCAGACAAGCGGGAAGCAGGCTTCGTCGAACTGCTGTCCCGTCTCATTGGTGTGCTGCATGTAAAGTTCGTGGATCTCTTCTTTCGAAAAATTGCCTAGTCTCAAGGACTCGGCCTTGATATTGAAGGCCGAACCACCGGTGACAATGTCCTGATTGGAAAGCACGATGCGGTAGTCGCGAACATCACGGACACCGCAAAGAATGATCGTTTGAGGAAAAGCCTTTGGACGGTTGGCGTAACCAGCACGCAACTGACGAAGCACGCTTACCAAGCTATCGCCAACCAAAGCATCAATCTCATCAATTATCAAAACCAATGGCTTAGAAAGAAATATACATAACTGAGATAAAAACTCAGAAAGCATGGAATCTTTACCTTGTGTCTGAACTCCGTCACGAACTTCATTCACAGAATTATCGCCCAAAACAAGCCTTGTTTCACGAGTCAACGTGTCTGCAGTCGATTTTACCACACTCTGCACATCATTTCTTGATGCCTGTCCCCCTTCCACATTGGCGTATACAGCTATATATTCTCCTGAAGCATTCAGATAGTCGCGCAAGGCCAGCATGCAAGAGGTTTTGCCTGTCTGGCGAGGAGCATGCAGAACGAAATATTTACCCTGAGCTATCAAAGCCAAGATTTCTTCCAAATCAAGCCTTTTCAAAGGGTCGAGTGTATACTCCACTTCTGGTCTGTTTGGTCCTGCAGTATTAAAGAATCTCTCCATATTCATGAATTTTCTGCAAAAATACAAAATTATTCTGATAACAACACAAATAATTCAGGAAAAAGAATTATCTTTGCAGAAATAATAATTATGAGATACTCAATTATCACTATTAACTATAACAATGGAGAGGGATTACGCAGCACCATTGAAAGCGTGATTCGTCAGTCATGCAACGACTATGAATATATCATCATAGACGGCGGCTCTTCCGATGACAGCACTAACGTTATTAAAGAGTACGCTAAACATATTACATATTGGGTATCAGAAAAAGACAATGGGGTCTATCACGCCATGAATAAAGGCGTGACTGCCGCAAAAGGTGATTATTGCATCTTTATGAACTCTGGCGACAGCTTCCATTCGCCTGATATTTTGAATGATGTTGCAGAATACAAAGAAGATATCATTTGTGGAAGAGTTATAAAAGGTAACTCACAAGAGTCAAGTGGACACCATAAATCTACAATTTCATTAGTTGATTTAATGAGGGGCAGCCTACCCCATCAGGCAATGTTCATCAAGAGGGAATTATTGGTGAATCACCCATACGACGAAAAATACAAAATTCTGTCCGACTGGAAGTTCTGCATTGAAACTCTTATCTTTGACAACAACTCATTCCGCAACATCAACACCATCGTTGCCGACTATGACACCAGCGGTATCAGCACCAATTCCAACGGGCTATTGCCAAAAGAGCGGGAATTGATTCTTAGAGAGCTTTTCCCTGAGCGGATATTAGTAGACTATCAACGTCTGACTCCAGTAGATGATGAATTGCTGGATATATCCATCAAACTGACGAAGACCGTCAGTCCCAGGAAATTAGTGAAGCGATTAGCTTATTTCTTATTGAGGCAAAAAAAATAAGATGATGGATGTAAGTGTTATCATACCGGTTTACAATACAGAGAAGTACCTAAGAACCTGCATAGACAGTGTGCTGCGGCAGGAACAGGTTTCGCTGGAGATTATTCTTGTGGATGATGGCTCGACTGACTCATCGGCAACCATCTGCAATGACTATGCCCATCAGCATGACAACATCAAGGCCATCCATATTCCCAACTCTGGCCCGGCAACGGCAAAGAATGAAGGTCTCAAGTTGGCACAAGGCAATTACATCGCCCTTACCGACAGCGACGACAAAATGGAACCGCTGATGCTTCACAAAATGGTTAGTGCTGGCTATGAGCATCATGCCGACATCGTCTGCTGCAACTATAAACAAGTAGACGAACAAGGAAATGTATTCCATTTGAACAGCACCTATCAACAGTATGTACTCAACCATGAAGAAGGCCTGATTCACTTCTTCTCAAAAAATAAAATCTATTCTCAGTGCTGGACCAAGATATACAAACGACAGATGCTGGAAGAATACCACATAGTAAACGATCCTGGACTAAGAACTGACGAAGACTTTATCTTCAACATTCGGGCTTTTGTCAAGGCGCAGACCACCGTCATAGTTGACGAGCCGCTATATGAATATACTCATCGGACTAACTCCTTGGCCCATGCCTATTTCAAGAAGAACATCAGCCAGTACATTGATAACAGGATTCAGAGGGTTAGAGTCACCCAAGACGCCGTGAAGAACGAATCGCACGCTGTCAAAGAATGGAGCACCGTACACATCATCATGTACTACAACGAGCTGTTAGGTAAGATAGCACTCTTCCCCGAATACTTCTCGGACCAACGTGTTCACGACATTCTCCATTTCATCAAGGAAAACAGGAACATTCTTAATAAACACTATACCCTATGTGGCTTTAGTAAGACAGGAAAAGTGCTCATTTCCTATCTTCCCACCAAGCTATACATGAGCTATCGACATTCAAAAACTAATTGGCTTGTTGGATTGCCATAATTTGCAGATATGCAGCATATAGTTTGTCAGTAATTACGGCCGTTGAATATTCTTCCATCTGCCGTTTTCGATTACAAGTACCAACGCCATCTCTTTCCATCTGTAATGCTTGTTTAACTATGTCCTTAAAACATTGCTTGCCATTGACATCGAAAAGAGGATAATCCCATTTTCTCAACAGGGGGCCCACATTTCCACAATCTGGGCCCACAACTACTTTCCCGAATAGCATTGGCATCAGCGCATTTCCTGAATTAAGAATTTTCACTCGTTGTATGAAAGCCAAATTAGCCGCTCCATAGAAATAGGGAAGTTCTTTGTCGCTTACAACCTGCCAGGTCCTACCTGTACAGATAATACGGTAGCGATACTGATAGTACCATTTCTTTATGAGGAGATGAAATAACCGAAATGAATGCCACCAGACATTCATAAAACCTGGAGCCAAAATCAATATATTTTTATCAGCCAGTTGCCTGCTTAATTCGACTACCAATTGTCGTTCTTGCTTAGCACGGAAAGCACCAAAGCAAAGAATATACGTTTTATTTTCTGGCAGTCCTAAATACTTGATTGACTCGACTCTCGAAGGAAAAAAATTGTAAACAGTATCGTAAAGATGATGACACACCAACAGATGTTTAGCATAAGGATAACGCTCTTCAAAGAGTTTCTGACTATATTCACCGAGATGTATTATTGCATCACAATGTGAATATACAATATTCATTACTTCTGCCTTATCTGCAAATTGGTCATAGTGCGGCTCTAAATCATGACATGTAGCTACAATCTTAACCCCTGAAGATTTCATATTCTCAATATGGCGCAAAAGATCTGTTTCCGTATGAGGATCCTTTCCCATGAATGTTTGAGGCCAATGGAAATGTACAATATCATACGAAAGAATCTCATCACTCCAAAAGTTTTCTCGCCCCCACCCCATACCACACTCAGGATGAGATTTTTTAATCCCTTCTATAAGAGTATATATAAACGGATTACCTGCATTCCAGGGATCCTCATGAACCATGAACACCTTCATATACTACCTTACTCATTAAACAACATAAAAAGTCTATCTAAAATTATCTATTAGAGTTCTAAACGAAAGAATCCTATCTGCATTTGAATCATTGAAAAGCAAATGCTGGAAATCTCGCTTTTTTAGATTCAAGTCTATTTCCTTCAACCTATCATCAACAACCAACTTCAACTGATCTATGGAATGAATACCAACCCGTTTTTGAAGAAATTCCAAATTAGGTTTGGTTTTAGACAAGAGGAATATTGCATCATAAAAGTCCCTACCCTTCTGGCGCGACAAAATAGCCGCAAACTTCATTGCGCAGAGGACATCTAGAGGAGGAGTTTGGATGTTGAAAAAGAAGCCCATACGATTAACCGTTGCTATCTCTTGCTGATATCGTATGCCTTGATCCTGGGCTTCTATCTTCAGTAACAAACGCTCCTCACGATGCCCAGTCAACTTGAGATTGAAAAGCATTTGGGGAAAATAGAGGTTTCTTCTATATGCTGTCAAATTAGGATTTGGCTTGTCGCGAGTTTCTACATCAATATTGTTCTGCAGCAGAAAAGTGACCACAGAATCAGTCATCGCTATGAATTCTTCACTACTCAAGTCCTTGCAATCAAAATCAATATCTTCCGAAAAACGGTCAATCCCTTGAATTAAGCGCAAATTTGTACCACCGATAAACGATACCTTATTTATATAGGGAGTCATACTAAGATGGTCAAGAATCAATAATTGCAGATATTCCTTGAGCATATATCGATCAAAACGACTCTCCTTAGCAATAGCTGGTGGAAAGAAACTGCGAATGTAATCCAAGTCTATCATAAATCATATACTTTTAATAATGTTTTTACTCTCTCTTCTAGTGCTTTGCTATCCACTCGTGATAGATATTCAGCTAAACGAACTCTGTTGAGTTCACTCTGCATATAATCTTCATCTAAGCGAAGTTCCTCCATATCCTGTTCTGTCTTATAATATGGATTCAGATATAGCAAATCAAGAAGAGCCTTCTCTGGCGTAGCAAACATTAAGCCACGCCCATTCTGCATCATCTTAATTTCATACCCAAAAAACAAATTGGTTTTCACATTCTGATAATGGAATGTACCAAAGGGATTATTGAATTTAGCCGTCTTAAGGGTGGTAACACTTGTCAATTGTACTACTTCCTCTGGAATCATTCCATAAAATGACAGGGCAGAATGTAAACTGATATAAGATGGAGCATATATGCGATTGGCCACATAGCGAGAGAAATCTGGCATCTGATGATATTCAGGAAATGCATAATACTGATTACGAAGCTTTTCAAGCAGCCCCTTTTTACACCAACGAGTCAGATTGTTACGGTCAAAATCTTTTTCCCATAACAACACCTGATTGATGTTAAAACATCCCATCGGGTACATCCGCTCTCTAAAGGTCAGAAAATCCATCTTTTATAATTCTGTTTCCAAAACTCTGCAAATATAGTGATTTTCAGAAATAAAAGCAAACTTTTGTGATAAATTTTATAGAATAACGTAGAAAATTAATAAATGTTTGAAAATAAATGGCAGCCCATACTATTTTAGACCACAAACTCAAACAATAAACACCAATTTTGCGAAGAACTCTGAGAATCTCTCAAATTGCCTCTTGGTCCAAGATTCCGCCCGCCTTTGAGAAATACGCCATTAACACCATAGCGGAGCTTACAGTTCTTAGGGGATTCTGCACACCGAATTACAACTGCGTTATTATCAATCACTACATCAGAAATGATATTCGTCCCATCACGGCGAATGACACTAAAGCCATAATGAGCAATCTTCTTAACCAGAATCGTATCAAAACATAAAGGCGGACAAGGCACATTATAATCTATCCGGATGTCGTTACCCTCAACATGATATGCTATTGGGACCAGACCTATATTCCTACTCTGATTCCTGATAATTCCTAAGGCAGATTTAGCCGCAAGTTTGCCTATGCTTTGTTGACCTACTGCATCAATATGCAGGGATTCGTTCACGAAGTCATAGGGATATGTGGGGCCGCTTGCCCAGACGAGGGTATCATCCCTAATCAGTTCCATCTGGGCAGTCGGTGTGCGTGGCTCCGTTGCGTCGTAGTTATTTGGCCTGTAATGAAGACCTTTTGTTATCGTACTGGACTGATAGCAAATGATACGGATGTCATCTTGCTGATGCGTTACATTCTTGATGTCGGTATTCAGGTCGTGATACATCCGATGGAAATATTCCTTATAGTCATAGTCTGGATACTCTACAATGTCCGATTCGCCTTGCATCCAACAAACAGCGGGAACAAAGAAATCCCAACCTCTTTCTCGAGCCTTATCATAAGCAGTTCTGATCTCATCAATAAACTTATTATAAGGTTCGACAGGTTTCATTAGTTCCTCGATGGTATTCATACCATGACCACCAGGGAAGATACAAATCAGGGTGTCCTCTCCCAACTTCTGAGCAAGGACTTCTGCCATACTATAGACTGACAATTCAAAAGCCTTCTTATCGTAATGCAGGATTCTTTTTATCCACTGCTTAAACTGGCTGCTATGATCAAAATAGCCGAAAGTATAATCAAGTTTCTCCGTTACGATTCTGCCATTGTATTTAAGTCGCAATGAATCGAAGTTCGTAATTCTTGTTGCTTCCTCACCCAATGCATAGCTCTGGCCATAGACAGGGATGCACACAACGACCTTATGGCCGTAGTCCTTATGACACTCCTTATATAAATAAGAGAAGTATCCTAATAACCCTATCAGGACGATCATCAGAACCACATATCTATAGTTTTTAAATTTCATCATAATGATAATACT
This sequence comes from uncultured Prevotella sp., assembly GCA_946183415.1. Lineage (GTDB taxonomy): Bacteria > Bacteroidota > Bacteroidia > Bacteroidales > Bacteroidaceae > Prevotella. Next base: position 62,021 of record CAMHAM010000007.1, on the reverse strand, counting down.
CGTCTGACAGGTACTTTCCAACTATAAACGGATTGTTTATAAAAGCCTCTTCCATAACCTGTTACCAATTTTATTACAAATATAATAATTATCATCACAATAATAGTGATTTCTAACTTTATTTTGGGATTATTTAACTTACAAATAAATAATCACAAAGAACGAGGCGATCCAGCCGACGATGCAGAGTTGGATGAAGTGGTCCTTGACGAGGCTCTTCGTGGGGGAGCCGCTGAGGCCGAAGACGATCATGTTCTGGAGATAGCGCAAGAGGCCGGCAAGTACCCAGCCGCTGGTGAGGTAGACATAACGGGTGCCCATGCGCTCGATCACCTCGGGCGACATGGTGTACATGATGTAGCAAACCAAAGTGACTGAGGCGATGATGGCTGTAGCCTCGTTGATGAAAGTCTTGTTGTAGCCTGTGATTGAGACGCGAGGTTTAGTACCAGTTTGTTCATAGATGCGATAGTCGTCATTCCGTTTGGTAAAGGCCAGGAAGAGTGCAACGAGGAAGGTCATCATCACCAGCCAATGGGAAATCCAGATATCTGTGGTGACGCCTCCTGCCAACACGCGCATCACGAATCCTACGGCAATAATCGACACGTCGAGGATGGCAATCTGCTTCAAGCGGATGCAGTAGCCGATATTCATCAGCCAGTAAGCCGCCACTATTATATATAAATAAGGTGTATTGGGACTCATCGCCAGTGGAATCAGTGCGAAGGAGCCAATCATACAAATCACCATCATCACGTAACCGCTTCTGACTGAGACCTTTCCGGATGCTATCGGGCGATGGCATTTCTTCGGATGCAGACGATCAGCCTCAACGTCCCTCAAATCGTTGAAGCAATAGATGGAACTCGATATCAGGCAGAATGATGCAAACACTACGAGCGTGGGCCAAAAACAGTCGGGCTTCAACAGATTGTTGCTGAAGAAGATGGGCGCAAAGACGAACATGTTTTTGAGCCACTGCAGCGGGCGTAGCAATTGGATGTAGTGAAACATGGGTACAAAGATACGAATAATCGAGCGAAATTCCAAATTTATTTGAGAATTTCCGAACGTGAATATCTTCGAGCAAAGCTTAAAGATAGTGTAAATCAAGAAAAAATAAAATTTTAGATTTTGCATACACTGCATACACTAACGCATAAACATCTGATATTCAATTGATAGCGCAGTGTATGCACGAAATTCACAAGTGTATGCAAATATCGATTTCCGAAGAAAAACTTCGAATTATTTGCAAATCCTCTGATTTTTTAGTAACTTTGCACTATGTTTGATTACGAAAAGATTCCAGATTGGTGGGCTCTTTGCCCCAATCGTGATTGTGAGATGGCAGCAACATGTCTTCGCCATCTAGTTTGCATGCAGGTGCCTCAGAAGTATAAACTGTGGACGTGCGTGCTTCCTAACGCCATCGAGGATGGCAAGTGCAGATTCTTTCAGAAGGCTGAGAAGGTGACGATGGCCCAGGGCATCGCTGCTGTCTATAAGAATGTTCAGTCGCGCGAGGCCCGTTCTCTGATACGCTATGCCCTCACGTCTCATCTCGGCAGTAAGGGCACCTACTATCGCTACAAGAATGGCGAGCGACTGATCAATCCCCAGATGCAACAGGTGATTATCGACATCGTACATCGATATGCGCCAGGCGTGGAGGTCAGTTTCGATAAGACATTTGAGGATTATGACTTTACAAGGAACTATTAACGAACCAACAAGGAGGTGGCGATTTGTCCCAGCCCCTGGGACACATTGTCCCACCCCATGGGACAAACAGTCCCACCCCCTGGGACAAATCTAAAAGCAGTAGTAATGATGAAAGTATCAATAGTAAGAACAGATAAGAAGAACGTCAGGCATCTGACAGTGAAGTCCATAGAGTGGTTTCTGCAGCGCATCAAGATAGACACGAAGGCTGAGGACGTCGGCAAGTTCCGACATTATGTCGCCCTTTATGGCGACACGGGGCATTACGAGGGAAGTGTTCCTATGGCTATGATCCATCCCTTGGTGGAGATGGTGAAGACAGAAAACGGGAACCTCGAAATTACAGCCTTCAATAGTCTGACTTGGCTGCACGTGGGCAATCTGATGAAGTCAGAAGAGATAAGTGCGGTGAAGGAAGCCTCGAAGATTCTGCCAACGACTTTCGCTGCTTTCACAGGTGCCGATGGCAGAAGCGTGGAAGTGTTAGTGTCTGTGGCTCAGAAAGATACGACAGCCAAGCCTATGACGGAGGATGAGATGGACGCATTCTGTGCATCTGCCTACGAGGTGGCTTTCGGAGCCTATAGCGGTGTACTTCCGAAACCCATTGAGCGCCAGACGGTTAAGGCGAGAAGTCGTTTCCGCATGACGCTCGATTCACAGCCGTATTACAATCCTCAGGCGACACCTATGATGGTTCAGACGCTCAAAAATGTCTCGATGTCGTCAGATTATACAGAGAACGAGCAGCACAACATGGACTATCGCCTCTATGAGGATTACGAGTTGCTCTACAGACAAGCAGTTAACGAGGCCTTTGATGAGACGCAGAACATGAAGGAGTCTGAGCGTTTTGATGCCTATATGACCCTGCTCGCCCACAAGCTTTGCGACATGAACATCCCTGAAGAAGAGGCTTTCGTACATATCCGTAACCATCACGTTTACAAGCAGATATACAATGAGCCAAGAGTGCGTGCCATCGTTAGTGCTGCTTATTCCGAAGAGAAGCCCAAGCAAAGAAAAGAGGGTGAGATGGTGAGTGTCGAGACGCGCAGGCTGATTGAATTCCTGAAAACCAGGTACGTGTTCCGCTATAACGGGGTGATGGGCTATACGGAGTATCGCCCCAACAACACTTGGATGCAAGACTGGGCACCATGCGATGAGAATGTCATCAACGGCATGACCATCGAGGCTCGTCTGTCGAATCTTGACGCAAAAGACAAAGATGTGCGACGCTATGTGCACTCGAACATGATTCGCAAGATTGATCCCGTTGGCGATTATCTGACATATTGCTACGACAAATGGGATGGCAAGACGGATCATATCGCAATGCTGGCGAAGTGTGTGCCCTGCCAGATTCCACAGTGGGAGACTTGGTTCAAGAAATGGTTCCTCTATATGGTGGCCCAGTGGGTAATGCCTCAGCAGGAATATGGCAACTCGGTGGTACCTCTGCTGATTTCGCCTCAGGGTGATGGCAAGACCACATTCTGTCGCATGATCCTGCCTAAGCAACTCAGATGGGGATTCCTCGAGAACCTCGATGTGAGCGAGAAACGCACGACGCTACAGGCGATGCACAACTTCCTGCTCATCAATCTCGATGAGTTCAATTCCATCAGTCCTAAGTTGCAGGAGGGATTCCTGAAGAATGTCATCCAGTTGCCCAACGTGAAGATCAAGCGCCCATACGGCAAACATGTCGAGGAGTTCAAGCGATATGCCTCTTTCATCGCGACAACAAATGAGACGAATGTGCTGAGCGATCCCTCTGGTAGCAGGCGATTCATCTGCGTGAGCCTGACAGCTCCTGTCGATACGGACTATAAACCAAACTACGAGGCTCTTTACGGACAAGCGTATAACATGGTGCTAAACAGGGAGATGGACTGGTGGTTCAATGCCGAGGAGGTGCAGGAGATCATGGCGCACAATCGTCAGTATCAGGTGACGCCTCCTGCCATTCAGTATTTCAACGAGTACTATCAGCCTGCTGTGGACGAGACGGATGGGAAATGGCTCTCACCTACAGCCATCTATGACCAGCTTCGTCTGATTGCAGGCTCTGGTCTCAAAGCTAATGGGGTCTCTGCTTTTGGGCGATACCTCTGGAATATGCCTGAGTTGCAACATCGCCGAGTGGGCTCCAGCAAACAGTATCTAGTAAAGAAAATAGAATAGGCTTGCATACACTAATTATTCGGCTGCATACACTTGTTAATCTCTTGTATTTCAGCTCGATAAGTACTTAGTGTATGCAGTGTATGCAAATTTTAAAATAAAATATATGAATAGGATATTTGTATCAATTTTGCTCACAATAGGCTTTGCTTATAGCTTGTCAGCTCAGGAGAAGGAGTACCAGCTGGTGTGGAGCGATGAGTTTGATGTTGAGGGCGAGCCCTCGACGGAGTGGAGTTACGAGTCGGGTTTCGTGCGCAATGAGGAGTTGCAGTGGTATCAGTCGCAGAATGCCAAGGTGAAAGACGGCTGTCTGGTGATTGAGGCGAAGAAGGGTTTCTTCATCAATCCCCATTACGAGGCGGGCAGTAGCGATTGGCGCAAGAATCGTGAGTTTATTCGCTACACGTCGAGCTGCTTAAAGACTCAGTTCAGCCAGCAGTTCCTTTACGGACGTTTCGAAATCCGGGCGAAAATTCCTGTGGCTTCAGGTGCTTGGCCTGCCATCTGGCTGCTGGGCAACAAGTGGGAATGGCCGAATAATGGCGAGATTGACATCATGGAGTATTACATCAAGGATGGTCAGCCGTCGATTCTCGCCAATGCCTGCTGGGGCTCGCCGGAGCGATGGAAAGGAGTGTGGGATTCTGCTGTGATTCCCTTCACGCATTTCACGGAGAAGGATCCCTATTGGGCAGACAAGTTCCACATCTGGCGCATGGACTGGGACAAGGAGTACATTCGCATCTACCTTGATGATGAACTGCTGAACGAAATCGATCTCTCGAAGACCTTCAACCAAGGATATGATGGCAATCACGAGAATCCCTTCGCCAACGATGTCGTAGGTTTCAAGCATTATCTCCTATTGAATCTCGCCATCGGCTCCAACGGCGGCGATCCCGACGACAGCCTGTTCCCACTGAGATATTACATTGATTATGTGAGGGTGTATCAGTAGTGCGCTTTTTTGTCGTACTTCACCCCGAAAAGGTAATGCCCCAGGAAGGGACTGAGGCGAATAAGGTAGCTTACAAGTAAAGTAATGGCCAAAACAACCAGTGTGATACCCAAGATGATGACGAATTCTATGAATTGACTATCCAAAGCCTTTAAGCGGTCTGCATACGTTATCAGGAAACGGGGCAGGAAGAAATAGTGCAGCAGATAGATATCCAGCGTCCGAGTGCCAACATATTGTAAGGGACGGGACAGATGGTGCTTTTGCATCCACGAGTCAGAGCGGCGGAAGCAGGTGAACACCATCCACATGCCCATGATGCCTCCGAAGAAGAAGCGGCACATCTCGAACGGCAGGTTATCCCTGTGGGCCGTTGAGGCAATCAGGAAAAACGCCGCAGCCATCAGCGGCAACGCCCAGGGCTTGTCAGTCCACCGGACAAAGGCATCGAAATGGCGACGCATCCAGGTACCTATATAAAAAAAGAGGAAGAATCGCCACAACGTAACACTCATGAATCCCAACACATCGACTACATATTTCTGAACGCCAGTAGCTGAAAGATGAATCGAATTATAATATCTGGCACAGCAAAAAGCCGTCAAGGCAATTGTCAAAGCCATCAAAGGCTGCCATAGCTTACCGATACGAACAATCAGCAAATAGAGAATAAAGAATTCGAACAGCACAAAGGTAAACCAGTAGCCGCCCTTCAGCGTGCCTAACTGATGGAAAAACTCTGGAGGAGGCGCTAACAGCAAGAGGAAAATGAAGGTTGGCAATAGCTGAACCATCGCTTTGTGACGAACCACTTCTTTAAACGGTCGTTTGGCAACTGGTTCAAACAACCAGCCGCTAATCATGAAGAAACACGGCAAGCGAAACAGATAAAATATGCGATTATATCCCATCAACGGCCCTTCCATGCAGAAATAGCACACATGGGCATACACCACGAGAATCATCGTGAATCCCCGCATCGCATCGATGTATTCTATCCTTTGGTTCGCCATTTCAATGGCAAAGGTACAAAATTTATCTGAATTTGTTTGATTATTCTAAAGATTTCCGTAATTTTGTGGCATGAAAGAGCGGATCAATTGGATAGACTGGGCGAAGGCACTCGCAGTTTGCAGCGTCGTGTTCTGCCATCTGCCACAATCGCAGGAGTGGTTCTACTATCGGTATCTGCAGGCCCTGACGATGGTGATCTTCTTTTTCATATCTGGCTATCTAAAGAAAGACAGAGGTAGCGACAAGGAGAATTGGAGGAAATATTTACAAAGCCTCATTACACCTTATATATTATATAATATAATAGTCTATCCCTATTGGATTCTGAAGTTTTATCTTTCGAATAGTACCCTACCCGATTTCTTCCAAGCAATGAAACCTCTGATAGGGGCACTGCTATTGGAACATGAGAATTCATTCTGCGAACCGCTGAACGGGCCGCTCTGGTATCTGCCAGCCATCCTCATCATGCACGTCACCATCGGTCTGTGCCGAAAAACGAAGCATCAGCATTGGATTATGATTACATTGTGTGTAATTTCTTTTGTGCTCTACGCAGCTAACAAATATTGGTACTTCGCTCCCAATCTGACACCAATTGGATTGATGCGCAATCTACCTTATTATTATTTAGGCTACCTCTTTGGGCAATACCATCTTTTCAGAACTTGCAGCCCGCAGCGCGATCTCGCCTGCTGCATCCTCTGTATTTCAGCGAGCGTCCTGCTTTTCGCCTGGCACTTGGATGCCTTCTACTCAGGTCAGCACATACTGCACATCATCTTATTCTATCCAACAAATATTGCTTTCCTCTTTGGAGTTCTTTATGGCTGCAAGGCTATTAACGGCATCAGATTCTCCGTTGTGACCAATATCTCTATCGGCACCATCGTCATCGTAGGGCTTCATATCGTGCTTGTCACCATCGTCAACTTCGTTTGCTCCCACTCTTACCACTGGTACGAGGCGTTGCCACTGGCCCTCGTCATCATCGCCCTACTCTACCCAGTCATCCGCTTCGCCCAAAGACATGCCCCCATGCTTTTAGGACGTCGGAGGTGAATTATCCGATTTGGATAATCTTTTTTGGATAAAAGTTTGGAGGATTCACTGAAATCCACTATATTTGCAGAAAAAAACGGAGTAAGACACTAAGACTATCAATATGAAAGAAAACTCAGGCTTACAACTAAGCATTATCGTCCCGGTATACAATGTGGAGAAATATATCCGGGCCTGCATGGAGAGTATTTTCAAGCAAGGACTTGATGAAGACACCTTTGAGGTCATCATCGTCAACGACGGGACCAAGGACCGCAGCATGGAGGTGATACAGGACATCATCGCCCAGCACAAGAATATCACCGTCATCAATCAAGAAAACCAAGGCCTCTCCATGGCCCGCAACAATGGTATGGCAATAGCCAGAGGAGAATACATTTTAATGCCTGACTCTGACGATTTGCTGGTAGAAAACAGCGTTAAGCCCCTGTTGGAAAAAGCTATTGGGACAAAAGCCGACATGGTGATAGCAGATTTCCTTGGAGTAGAAGATACTTTCATTGATCAGAGATACAAGACCATTCAGCAAGAATCAAGTCTTGTTTTCAAAGAGAAAAAAGGCAAAGAACTCTTTTTAGACGATTTAGTCAGCAACGAATGCTATGTATGGAGAACGATATACAGAAGAGATTTTCTAATCAGCAATAATATATCTTTCTATCCTGGAATCACATTTCAAGACATACCATTTACACATAAATGCTACTTAAAAAGTATAAAAAGTTTCAAGACTCATTGGCTATTGTACGTCTATCGCATCAGACAAGACTCAGTTTCTTCTTCAGGCACATTCTGCCTGGAGAAAGCACATGATTTCTGTATTGCGATTGCTCAAACTTGGGATTTAAAGAATGGTAACAATCTTGACAGCAGCGTCATCATAAAATTAAATAATGACATTTATCATTCTTTTCAAAATTTACTAAGCCGTACTATCTTTGGCATTGATGCCTACAAAGATAAAATTCAAGTAATAAAACTGCTAAGAAGTACGATTCCTGATCTTAGATTTAACAATGGGATAAAACAAAAAATACATTCTTTTCTTTTTAGAAATTCTCCACATCTGTTCATTATTATTATGCTAATTGTAAAAAGATTATGCTGGCATCAAAAATCGTATTGACACAACTTGAAAAGAGCACAATAAGAGTTATTTCTGAAAAAACCAAGTAGTTATTTGGTTATTTCATTATTTATCCTTATCTTTGCATGAAATATTAATAATTCAAGAAAGGATTCTCTTTATGACAATAGTATATATAATGAGAATATGTACTGATTTTGGAGGTACAGAACGTGTACTTAGTGACAAAATGAATTATTTTGCAGAGATTGGTTATAATGTATCACTCATAACTTACATCCAAGGGAAGCATCCACTTGCATTCCCATTACATAAGAATGTTCAGCACTACGATCTAAACACCAGATTTTTCGAATTGAAGAAATATGGGATAATACGAAGAGTCTATGAACACATGAAAATGAGAAGGCTTTTCAAACAGCGACTTCAGGAACTTATTGAAAGGTTAAATCCCGATTATATGATAGCTACCACTTATGATCTCGAAATAATCAATCTCATTGGGAGCATCAAAACAAATGCCAACAAATTTATAGAATCGCATATCGCATTTCATATAGCACAAATAACTGAAAACCACAAAAACGGAAGGATAAGAAGATTAGCAGCCAAACTATTCAACATATACCTCCTCTCCACAATTAAGAAATTCAACAGGCTTATCTCACTAACGGAAGGTGATGCGAAGATGTGGCAGAACTATATCAGGAATGTAAGCATAATACCTAACCCTGTGACATATTATCCCGAAAATATTTCAGAAGAATTAAGCCAAAAAAGCACTCGCATTATTTGTGTAGGCAGACTTACAGAGCAAAAGGGGTTTGACCTTTTGATAGAAGCATTTGCCCGCATATCAGACAAATGCCCAGAATGGCACATTGACATATTCGGCAATGGCGAAGATGAACTATCGTTAAGAGAGATGATTGCGGAGAGGCACTTAGATGACAGAATTATAATAAACAAGCCAACCAAGAACATCTATGATGAATACCAGAGAAGTGCTTTCTATGTGCTCAGTTCCCGATTTGAAGGTTACGCCCTGGTACTGAACGAGGCTATGTCGTGCGGACTGCCATGCGTAGCTTTCGACTGTAAATATGGCCCAAGGGAAGCCATCTGCCACGGTAAAAACGGTTTACTTGTTGAAGATGGTAATATTGCACAATTAGGAGAAGCCATCTTATGGATGATTCAGCATCCGGTAGAACGGCATCAAATGAAGACACCTGCCAGGATAAGTTCTGCCAGATATAAAAAGGAAATTATCATGAAGAAATGGATACAATTGTTTGAAGAATCTATACAAAACAAGAATAATTAACGTCTAAAGATATAGAAGCTATGATGAAAGAATACAAATACAAAATCACCATTGGAATGCCCGTCTACGGGGTAGAGAAATATATCAGAAAATGCTTGTTGTCTATATTGAACCAAACTTTCGATGATGATATTGAGATACTTGTAATAGACGACTTAGGGCCAGACAACTCAATAGAGATAGTCAAAGAGCTGCAGGCAACGCATCCCCGGGGAAAGAACATCCAGATTATCACGCAGCCGCAAAATATGGGATGCTGGGCAGCCAGAAACCGCGTCCTGAAAGAGGCACAAGGGGAATATGTTATGCTTGTAGACTCTGACGATTACATCTCTGAAGACTGTATTGAGAAACTCTATAAACAAGCTGTAGAGCATCAGGCTGAGGCAGTATACGGATCAGTACTGCCCGTTGACTTAGAAGGTAAGGCCCTTGACATAGGCCAAGACTTCCTAAATCAACCCTATCTTGTCTTAGAAGGTGAAAATGCTTTAGCCAACTTTGCGAATAGAAGTGTCCATCCGACATTAAGAGACTTCATCTGGAATATCCTTTTCAGAAAAGACTTCTTAGACAGGCACCATATTCAATTTAAAAAAGCCCGTTTTAATGACGATATGATATGTAGTTGCGATGTGGTGCCATTGGTGACAAAGGCAGTCTTAATTCCTGATCATACTTACTATTATGTTATACGAGACGGTTCGTTGTCGAACTATCAGGGACGGAAAGAAATCAAACTAGACGAGGTAAAGGAGTTTATCCGAATTTATTCGTATCTAAAGAACAAATGTCTGGAATTGAGGAGTAAGCCTTATTTCGAGACACGCTGCACCAAGGGAATGATCCTGATGTTTTTTATGATTTGCGGAATTCTTAAGAATAAAGACAGAATCAAGCCCCCTATCAATAACAAGATGATTAAAGAAGCAATGAGTCATCCATTAGCTCTCTTAGAAATCCTTCCTTTCACAAACCACAAGCTCATCAACTTAGGATTTTACTTCATCGGCAAGCTGCCTGCAAGTCTTTCTGTATGTATCATCAAAACTCTTGGCAAAATGAAGCATGTGATTTAAATGTATGGGCATTTTATTTGTTTTGGCCCACTAACTCCTTGAAAAGGCTTATCCACTTGGGCATAATTCGCTCAGGTGCATATCTTACAGAGTGCTTGATTGCATTTTTCCCCATTTCAATACGCACATCGGGATGCTCTATCAAATAGCACACTTTTTCTGCAAAAGCGTTCACATCCCTATCCTTAATCAAATAGCCATCGACCCCTTCTGTAAGAATATTCGCTGGACCAGAAGGGCAATCAAATGCCACGACTGGTAAGCCACAGCTCATAGCTTCTGGAATAACTAATCCGAAAGGTTCATAAAGAGAGGTCATCAAAAGCATAGTATTTTCTCTATATTTTTCAAAGATATTTAAAACTTGTGCATTTACATGAATGTTTGCCTGCAACTGACTTGCTCTTTCCGACAACCCATCAGATAAATCTCCATTACCATACATATTTAAATGCCAATCTGGATGTTTTCTGTTAACTATTGTCCAAATTCTCAATAAATCATCAATACCTTTTTGTCGTGTATATCGTCCGGCAAAGATTACTTTCTTAGTGTCTTGATGACTAAAGGAGTTAGTAGGATTCAAATGGACGATGTTCTCAATAATGACTGTTTTCAAATATTTCGACCAGTCAGCAGCATCAGCATCATTGAGCGTAACCAACACATCAAACTTCCCGATTTTATTAGTTACACTCATCTTTTCAGTCCAACAACGGAACCAATGAAGATAGGTATCTCTATTTTCAATTGCATTTTCATAAATATACCGCCTATCAATATGAGATTCTAAAATCCTAACAAACGGCAATCTGGCAACCGCAATCGCAGAAATAATATTAGCATAGTAGGTAGTAGCAATTACAATATCGGGGCGAAAAGAAGATGCGATTTGTTCAAAGCGTCTTTTGAGCTGATTATCATAATTCCGCCAATTAAATAGTCGGACTATAAAATTAGTCTTATATAATTCATAATAGCGGACATCTATATCAACATGAGTCACTTTTTGTGATAGAGGATAAATAATCGGGTGATTGTCTTGCTCATAGGTCACTAGCATAACGTCATAACCCACATGGTCTGCCAAATAATTCATTTTATCAACCAATATCCGTTCAGTTCCTGCGGGAAAGGTTAATTTGGGATATACATATATAATCTTCATAACCAATAAGTAATTTCACCTTTAAAGAAATTAACGTTTCAAATCCATCTCATCAGTTTTCCTGCAATATAAGAGACACATACCAAGAGAGAAGGGGGCAATTTGCTAACGGTATAAAGCAGCAAATGAAACTGACGGTAACGTCTAAAATGAATGACTTCATAAAAACTGGCAGGATGTTTTAACTCCTGGCATATTTCACGATTAGACAACGGTTCTGTGAAACGTTTGCGGTGACGAAGTGCTACACATACCGCACGAAACTTGTGCTTCATGACACGGGCACAATGAACGTCATAGAATGAGCGTCCTCGCAGACGAGCACAGTGCTCTGTCATCTTTGCATCAGTCTTGAAACGTTCACGGATCTCTGCTGTTGGAATTTGGTTGCGAGCTTGATTCCCCATAATAGAACCTGGACGTAAGACATAATTATAGGTTACATCGGGAAGAAGCACTGCCCGTTCTACTTCCGAATAAAAATCGGAAAGGAAAAGGGCATCTTCATCCTTACGAGCCGCAAAACGCAAGTTATGCTTTCGCAAGAAATCTGTCTTGAACAAATTGTTCCATGCGTTTATGCCTATATGCCATCGTAGATCTTTGCATAAATAATGTGCAAAAACATCTTGGCCTATCAGTACTTCTTTTTGTTTATAAACAAAGGTCGGACGCTCTTCACAAGTGTTATAGACCACTTTACGGGAAGAAGCCATCACGACATCCGTATCATATTGTTCGGCCTCAGCTACCAGCAATTCGATTGTATTTGGTTCTATATAATCATCAGAATCAACGAAATAAAGATATTTCCCACTTGCTGCATCAATGGTGGTATTACGTGCTTCACCTAATCCTTTGTTCTGCTCATGGCGAATCACTCTTATCTGATGTCCACGAGAATGAGCTCTTTGTAAATCAGCAACTTTTGCCATGGAATTGTCCGTTCCCAAATCATCGACTACAAGAATCTCCAGATTCTGATAAGTCTGATTAAGAACCGATAACAAGCATTTTTCAATGTAGGGTTCTACATTGTAAACAGGAATTCCTATGGAAACAAGAGGATTATTCATATTACATACTTTTCTGCAAATATACGAACTTTCCTGCAAACGAACAAACATTTACCAGTTTTTTAAAGCTATATGTGCAAAAGACGCTCAAAAAGAGCCTTCCACTGTGGCATAATGGATGTGGGCTTATATCTTTCAGCAACACGGACTGCAGACGATCCCATCTTCCTGCGTAAGTCAGGATTAGCCATAAGCAGGGAAAGTTTTTCGACATATTGGTTCATATAGCCTTCTTGGATTAAGAAGCCATTTTCTCCATCTGCAATCATATCGCCAGGACCATACGGGCAATCGAATGCCACGACAGGTAGTCCGCAACTCATTGCTTCTGGAATAACCAAGCCAAAGGGCTCAAAAAGAGAGGTGGAAAGTAGCATGGAACTTTTACGATAACAATCAAAGATCTGACTTGTGGGAGGATGCACCACAATGTTGGCTTGGGATGTGCCTACAACTTTTTCGAGCATTTGATGCATCTCACCCTCACCATAGATATCAAGTTGCCAGTCTGGATGTAACAGGTGTATTTTCTCCCATATATGGACAAGCAGCAGGGGGCGCTTCTGATAGGCAAAACGCCCTGCGAAAATCGCCCGTTTATTCTCAAGTGAGGAGACTGCCCCCTCATTTAAATGGACAATGTTGGGAATCACCTCAACATGTGGATGAACCTTTCGCCACTCTTCAGCATCCCCAGCAGTCAAAGCGACAACAACATCCACTTGAGAAAGATTCCTCAAATAACGATAGCGATACCATTTCCTGTAAAACCAAGAGGAGCCTTGTTCTATAGTGCGTAAACAAATAGAATGGGATTCCACGACCAATGGGACAGCCCCCTTTAACCTAACCAGCGAATCAATATGATCGGCAGTGGTACACACAATCACATCCGGACAAATACTACTTATCCGATCTGATAATTTTTGTTCGTATAATACTTTCAATCGTTTCCCTATCCGGTGTCTCTTTAGACGATTATACTGATACTTTTGATGGAAACGAATCCCTAAGTCTTCGAAATGTACTCTTTCATCAAGATGATATGGAATCGGATGACAGCCTTGATCAGATGTCAACATATAGACATTATAGCTATACATTGACACTAAGTAATTCATTTTTTCTACTAAGACACGCTCTATCCCGCCCCAAACCGCAAGAGAACGAAAGACATAGAGAATCTTCATCCTGGATTCTATTTCTTTACAAGATTATCCTCACTATCCTCATAGTGCTCCTTCTTGAAGAAAATACGAGAAAGGCCCTTACTCTGAATCCTGACATGCTGCACAAAGCTCTGCCACATAGACTGATTGCCAATCGTACCATAACCAGTAATGGCACGGCACCGGCGATCACGAACGAAGACAATCTTTCCATACTTCTTCAAGGCCAAAGCCATCGAGCCGTCTTCGCCACGAATGATATCCACACGATAGTCTTCCTGACGACCATAATCAGCATTATAAGCAAAGACCAAACCACGAACAGAGAGTTCTGGACGCTTGAAGTGCTGAATCCAGAGGAACAGATCACGCACCATCTCAAACATCTTAAGCCCTAACTTACTATGGTTAGCATCAGGGAAATAAGACCATGTCGCAGAAACGCAAGCCACACCAGGTTTCAATAAATGATTCAGCATAATTTCATAGTACATCGGAGGATAGATGGTATCACTATCCACATCGAAATAATATTTACCTCGAGAATGCTGCAATCCACAACGACGAGCATAGCCACACGAATGTTGATATTCAGTATAATATGGTATACCTGATTTCTCAAATATCTCAGCGGTACGATCTTTGGAATCGTTATCCACTCCTATAATCTCAACTGGATATTTGCATCTGATCTCACTAATAGCCCATAGACAAGCCTGCAAATGAAGTTCCTCATTATAACCTATCACAACAATTGAGGCTATAGGATTGTCACTTTGTAATGCAGCAAGCCGTTCCCTTGTTCCATCAATGACTTCCTGGGGAACTTCACTGAATGGTTTCCCATAAATAGACAGATATTTATCGTACCAATTTGCCATATTTGCTTGAGATATCTCCAATTTGATGCAAAAATAGAAAAAAAAAAGGATATTGCCAAAAATTAGAGTATTTTTTTTACTTTACCAATCATCCATATAGCAAAAACGCAAATCGAAGAAGGTAGTTTAGCCAAAAGGGAAAAAGCCAGGTTTATCAAACGTGACTGACGGAATGTACATATCTGAGAAAATGTGGCGGGATGAGACATCAATTTCTTAATCTCAATATTTGAAACTGAGGGCTGAATATCTTTTCTACGTTTGAGAATATGACAAGCAATATAGAAATCTGTCATAACAATATTACGACAGCGGTTAGGATAATACACCTTATTACGAAGTGCCAGAGAAGTTCTCTTCAGATGATTAACGGCTCTTGCATTCTGTATGACCTCTTCCTTCATAACAATCAACCGTTGTTGATAATGGGAAAGAGAATTTTCTCTACATATATATGAATATGTAATATCAGGAAGAAGGACAGCACGTGAAATAATAGTTACTAAATCAAAGGTGAACACCATATCTTCCCAATAATTCGTATTAATGAAGTGGAGTCCCTTTTCCCGTAAAAGTGAAGTCTTTACCAAGAAATTACAAGCAGAAGCTTGGATGCCAGCATACTTTCGATAAGCAAAAATGGCCAATTGATCTTCTCCTAATAATTGTAACATGGGATATTGATAGAGCTCACGCTTTCCTGATAATTCTATCCTCTCATAAGAGCCAAAAGCTATTTCTGCCTCATATCGCCGAATGTTTTGTATCAAAAGAGTGATCGTATTCTCTGCTAACGAATCATCTGCATCTAAAAAAAAGAGATAATCACCTCGTGCTTCATCTATTATCTGATTACGAGATGCAGAAACACCTTGATTCTGAGGATGAGATAATACCCGAATATCATTCCCTCGAGAATGAGAAGCAATGCATTCATTAATATAACTCATGGAGCCATCACCACCTGCATCATCAACAATTAGGAATTCTATGGATGGATAAGATTGTGACAAGGCAGATTCCATTGTCTTACAAATATAAGGTTCGGCCTTATAAACAGGAATACCTATCGTCACATCATATTTCATACTACCAATGCTTCAAAAAGTTGCTTCCACTGCTGGGCAATCTTACTAATTTGATACTTTTGAGACTTAGCAAGGCTTCTTTCTCCCATTTCTTTTCGAAGCTTTTCGTCATTCATCAACGACATCAGACGTTCTGAGAACTTTTCAATATCATAGGCTGGAATCAGGTATCCATCTTCACCATTAGTAATTAGAGAACGAGGACCATTCTCACAATCAAATGCGACAACAGGCAATCCACATGCCATAGCCTCAACTAAGACCAATCCGAATCCTTCTGTGCGAGACGGTTGAACTAAGATGGAACTCCTCTGGTATTCACTCTCCACATCCACCAAACTACTATTCAGATGACAACGATGTTTATCTATAGATAATTCGTCCATCAATTTGACATATGGAGTAGGATCACCCATGGCATACACGTTCAATTGCCAATCAGGACATTTCTTCTCTACTATAGACCATATTCTTAATAAATAATCATAACCCTTTTCATAAGCATATCGCCCTATCGTAACGATGCGCTTTGACTGCAAATTGCTTTTTGCCTTTTGGTCTAATGGCAAAGGATCTGGTATCATTTTTAAATTACTCAGTTCAGGCCACTCTTTAACAGCATTCTCATTAAGGACAATTAATCTATCCAGTTTCTGCAGATTGGAAATAACATCTTCTTTCCACCATTTTGAGAACATAATTCTGAATAGATTTATCTCTCTATCTTCAACGCCTCTATAATTCGCCCTACTTAAATGCAACTCTCCAATCTTTCGGCTTCCGTCTTTTATCTCATTGATGAAATTAATCTCTCTACGTAAGGTCGTAATTGTTATATCAGGTCTAATACTTAATAATGCGTTGGTCAATAGTCTTTTGTATTGTCTTTGCTTTTTCAAATATAAAAGCACCTTCTTCAGGAAGGGCTTATTCCATAGATCTTCAAACCCTAACCCCAAATTAATGACCTTAACTTTCTCTGAAAGAGGAAAGAAAGAATTTCCTTTGTTACCTTCAGTTACTATAATAGTCACATCGTAACCTAATTGTTCTGCAAAATAGTTTGCCTTAAAAGAAACTACACGTTCTGTTCCCCCTGCCGAATATATGGCTGGAGTACAATAGACGATTTTGTATTTTTGGTTATTCATTAAGAAAACATTCACTTCTGAAATGCAAAAATACGATTTATATTTGAAAAAAAGAAAAAAAAATCCCAAGAATTTGGCTAGTAGCAAAAATATAGCTAATTTAGCGCACAAAATAATAGTAAGTTTTGAATGAAAAAGATTCTTTTCTTGATATTTCATGGCTTTGATCCAAGTAATGGTATCAGCAAGAAGATTTCATACCAAGTGGATGCTTTTAAAGCTTGTGGCATGGATGTTCAACTATGCTACATGGATGAAACCAATGAAAAAAAAAGAATGGTAGACCACTCCATAATAGCGAATTACGGAAAGGGATTGCTCAGTAAAATTAAGAAAAGGATTGAATTTGACTCCATTTTCGATTATGCTATCCGAAACAACATAGGAATAGTATATATCAGGTCAAACCACAATGCCAATCCCTTTACGATTAGAATGGTGAAACGTATGAAACGGTCTGGCATGAAGGTGGTGATGGAGATTCCAACTTACCCGTATGATCTGGAATATAAAGTCCAAGGCATCAACAATCAGATTTTCCAAGATAGAATTTTCAGGCACTGTCTAGCAAAGCAACTCGATGCTATAGTTACCTTTTCTGATTATAAAAGCATCTTTGGGCAAAAGACTATTCGAATCTCAAATGGTATCGCTTTCAACATCATTAAGATGAAAACTGTCACAAATGACACATCGAAAGAACTTAATTTAATAGGCGTAGCAGAAATACATAAATGGCATGGTTTTGACAGAGTCATTTCTGGTCTGAAAAAATACTATTCCACACCCAGGCATTACAATGTGAAATTCCATGTCGTCGGTTATTTTTTCTCTGCTGGAGAAGAGGCGGATTTCAAGAATATCATCACAAAGAACAGCATGGAAGAACACGTCATTATTCACGGGAAAAAACACGGAGAAGAACTTGACAAACTATTCAATGTCTGTGATTTTGGTATAGGAAGTTTGGGAAGGCATCGTGTAGGCATAGAAAAAATAAAGACTCTCAAAAACAGAGAATATGCAGCAAGAGGCATACCATTTATCTATTCAGAAACAGATAGCGATTTTGATGGCAGGCCATACGTTCTGAAAGCTCCAGCCAATGATACACCTATAGACATTGACCAAATTATCAGTTTCTACAAGCAACTAAAGATGTCTCCTCAAGAAATCAGAGATTCCATCAAAGATCTTTCTTGGGATCATCAGATGAAAATTGTACTTAATAACATTCTTAAATCATGAAGAAGATCTGCTTTGTCGTAGACAGTATATTCACCATTGGCGGAGTACAAAGAGTGACTGCTGTCATTGCCAAAGAGCTGGCAAAAGACAATGCTGTCACCATTGTTACCTTTGACCATCCGAAGCAAAAAGACATAGCCTTGTATAATCTCAATGAAGCAAGTATCAATTACAGGTTCTTTTCATATCCTGCCATCAGCACATTCAAAAGGAAAATCTGCAGAATCTATAGTGGCATCTATCTGAAGCTTCAGCCACAAAACGAATGGAGTTCGGATTTATACGCGAGAAGCTCCTATCCGTCAGAATTAAGACATGCATTATTGGCAGAACTGCAACAAGGTCAATACGATGTTATTATCGGGGTGCATGCGCCATTAGCTGCAAGATTAGCGACGCTAAGACCTTTTCTGCCACACACAAAACTCATCGGGTGGATTCACAACTCCTTCGAAGCTATCTTTGGAGAGAATTCGCATTACTTTATAGGTGCGGAGAGAAAACGGCATTATGTTTATCAATTTCAGAAATTGGACGATGTGGTAGTACTATGCCAAGATGATGCCCATAAATATCATTCGTATGATAGCAGGTTTATGCCGAAAGTCATCTATAATCCACTTACCTTAAAACCCGGTAAACCATCAACAGGAACAACCAGGAGTTTCTTGACTATCGGACGATTTACACCACTACACAAAGGAATTGACATCTTAATAGAAGCCTTTGATATATTTGCCCATCGCAACAAGGATTGGCAGCTTGTCATTGTAGGGGAAGGGGACGAAGAGCCTAAGTTTAAATCGATGATAAAACGATATCAGTTAGAAGACAGAATAACTATCCACCCGTTTACCAATCAGATACAACAATACTATTCTCAGGCTCAAATCTATGTGCTAAGTTCCCGATGGGAAGGTATGCCACTGGTCTTAGTAGAGGCCATGTCACACGGACTACCCGTCGTCAGTTCAGACTTACCTGTAAGCAAAGAGATTCTTGGTGATCTGGGCATGTACTTTCAGAACGGAAATACGCAAGAATTAGCCCTTAGGCTGGAAGAAGCGACCAAACTTAATTGGCAGGTGGAATCTCAAAAAGCAAAAAATATTGCCCAACGATTTGACATCCATCAAATTATTGAGCAATGGAAACAACTGACCGAGAATTGAAGATAGCACTAATCACTCAAACAATCCCATGACTTTCTCAACGATGGGAGCCATGTCGTAGTACTTATATTCGGCGAGATGACCACCGAGTATAAGATTAGCATCCTGATCGGCAAGGGTACGATATTGCTGATAGAGCGACATATTCTTCTCGTCGTTCACGCTGTAATAGGGTTCCATGCCATCCTTCCACTCAGAAGAGTACTCACGGGAGATGACTGTCTTGGGACATTTGTAGACATCGTCACCAAACATCTCGAAGTGTTTGTGCTCAATAATGCGGGTATAGGGGACGTCTGCATCGGTGAAATTCATGACCGCGTTGCCCTGGAAATTGGGCATATCAAGGACCTCTTCCTCGAAACGGACAGTCCGGTATTCCAGTTTACCAAAACGGTATCCGTAATATTCATCGAGTTTGCCAGTATAGAGTATTCTATCGGCAATCTGCTCCCAATGCTTACGGTCATCAAAGAAATCGGAATTCAGCCTGATGTCTACTCCTTCGAGCAGACCATCAATGAGTTTGTTAAAGCCACCAATGGGGATGCCCTGGAAACGGTCATTGAAGTAATTATTGTCATGGACAAAACGGACAGGTAAGCGCTTGATGATAAAAGCAGGAAGTTCACTGCATTTACGCCCCCATTGCTTTTCAGTATAACCTTTAATCAGAATCTCGTAGATATCCTTACCTATCAGCAACTGGGCTTGTTCTTCCAAGTTGCGTGGTTCAGTGACACCATCAGCCTTCATCTTAGCTAATGCCTCCTGGCGCTGTTCTTCTATCTTGGCTTGAGCCTCCGCAGGAGTCAGAACACCCCACATCTGGTAGAAGGTATTCATATTAAAGGGCAGGTTATACTGCTTACCTTTATAATTGGCAATGGGAGAATTGGTATAGCGATTGAACTCGACAATAGAGTTCACGAAGTCCCAAACTTTTTTATTGGAGGTATGGAAAATATGTGCACCATACTTATGAACATTGATGCCTTCGATGTTCTCGCAATAGATATTTCCTCCGAGATGATTACGTTTGTCGATAACCAGACAGCGCTTGCCTTGGCGATGAGCCATGCAGGCAAACGTAGCCCCGTAGATACCAGCACCTACTATCAGATAATCATATTGTTTCTCCATCATTCACAGATTTTTCGGCAAAAATAAGGAAAAATTTGGAATTATACAAAATTATTCGTACTTTTGTGGTCATAAATGTGAAATGGGATGAATAGCGAAGCCCTCAGAGAGAGGTTCAAGAACAATCCGAAGTGGAAGAAGTTCTTTGACTGGATGATTATGAACCAAGTGGAGACAAGGCCACGATGGTTCGTCAGATTGTTGGCACCATTGTACCAACATCGGGGGAAGCACTCGGTGATTCATCGTTCTGCAAGGATGGATACACCTCCGTACCGAAAATTCTCTTTGGGCGATTATTCAGTTGTGGAATCGTTTGCCTGCATCAATAATGCGGTGGGCGATGTGATTATCGGCGACTACACCCGAGTGGGGCTGCATAATACCATCATCGGCCCTGTGACTATTGGCAATCATGTGAATCTGGCACAGGGAATTACTATGACGGCACTAAATCATAACTTTGAGAATCCTGATAGTAGAATTGATGAGCAAGGCGTGTCAACAAAGCCTGTCACCATCGGTAATGACATCTGGATTGGTGCGAATGCCGTGATTCTGCCAGGGGTCACTATCGGGGATCATTCTGTTGTTGCCGCTGGAGCTGTTGTTACTAAGGATGTGCCACCCCACTCGCTCGTGGCTGGGGTGCCAGCAAAAATCATCAAGCAGATATGAGAATCGGTATTGAAGCTCAGAGAATCTTCCGCAAGAATAAGCACGGCATGGACTATGTGGTGCTACAGGAGATTCGTGAACTTCAGAAGATAGATACAAGGAATGAATACTTCGTGTTTGTTGCCCCTGGTGACGATAGATGCCTGGAGGACACCCAGAATGTGCACATTCTGGAAATAGGTGGTGACTTCTATCCGCTTTGGGAACAGGTAACTCTTCTGAAAGCTGCCAACGAACTGAATCTGGACATACTTCACTGCACGAGTAACACTGCCCCCATCCGTTGTAAGATCCCACTCATCCTGACTTTACACGACATTATCTTCTTGGAACCAAGAGACAAAGCCAACAAATCGTTCTATCAGAACATGGGTTGGTTTTATCGCAGACTTGTCGTTCCACGCATCCTCAAGAAATGTAAGCGCATCATCACTGTCTCGAACTTCGAGAAAAACAATATCATGTCGAAGTTGGATATTCCACAGGGCAAGATTGCCATGATTTACAATGGCTACAACGAATGGTTCAAACCTCAAGAAGACCCCGAACAGATATATAAAAAGTATATCGACTCACCAGGCTATTTCTTCTTCCTTGGTAACACTGATCCTAAGAAGAACACGGAACGGACACTTGTTGCCTACTCGAAATACCTGGAGAAGTCGGAGGTAAAACGTCAGTTGCTGATGGCAGATCTTGACAAGTCATTTCTAAGCAGTATTATCGAGAGAAACCACATTGAGAGCATACTCCCCAAGATCGTGATGCCAGGCTATATCGTAAACAAAGATCTACCTTATATATATAATAAGGCTTTTGCCTTCCTCTACACCTCGCTGAGGGAGAGCTTTGGCATTCCACTATTGGAGGCTATGGCCTGTGGAACACCAGTCATTACTTCTAACACTTCTTCGATGCCAGAGATTGGAGGACCCGAAGCTATCCTAATTAATCCGGAAAACCCTGACGAAATCGCAGATAAGATGCTGCAGTTAGAAAAGGATGAGGCATTATATCAGCGACAGAAGGAAATCGGTCCCATACGAGCCAAATGCTTCTCTTGGCAACAGACGGCTGAGCATTTGTTGGATCTATACGAAAGCATCTACAAACGGAATGCTTCAAGCAAATAAATCAAGAGAGAGGTCGACGGCGGGCTTCTCTTCTTTTTCTTCTGTCTGACGAGACTCTCGGAATTCGATGATTAACTGGCGGGCATCGGCATTATGCTGGGTGTTCAGACGGTAACAGCCACGCTGACCTGTGGATTCAATCAAAGAGAGATCAGACTTGGAGTTTTTCAATAAGTATTGCTGGACGTAGGTACGGATTTCTTCGAAATCAGGGGTATAAAACAGACTTACATTCTGGTTGAAAATATGCTTGGACATCTGCTGAACACTGATGCCCTTCTCCCCAACCTCAATGAGTATCTGTAATATCTGCTTGTCGTATGTCATTGGAGAAAAAAAGGTCGGTAAAGTGCTTACCGACCTTTTCTATTCTTCGTTAAATTGTCTTATGCCAATGTAACTTTCTCACCATCGTTAGCGAGCTTGCCCTCCTTGAAGAGCCATCCCAGACCGAGAAGAGTCTCCTCCTCAGAGATCTTAGCAGCCTTAGCAATCTCATTTACTGCGAGAGCCTTACCAGCTGCGGCCAGTGCCTGATATACATCTCCTGCCTTGAAACCAGCGTTCTCAGCGTTTACTGCGAATACAGACTTTGCAGCTGCCTTAGGAGCAGCGGCCTTCTTAACGGTTGTGGTTTTCTTAGCTGCGGCTGCCTTTGTCTCAGTAGCCTTTTTAGCTGTTGCTTTCTTTTCTGCCATAGTTCTTAAAAAATTAATACTTTATTGAAGTTTTACCTCATATTCTAAATTTCGAGTGCAAAATTAACACTTATTATTCAGACAAGTTATTTATATTTAAGTATTTTTGGCAAAATGTCAATTATTCTTGATGTAAGTCAATGCGCAACTGGAGTTCTTCAAGCTGTTTCGGATCTAACTCACCAGGGGCATCCAACATCACATCGCGACCACTATTATTCTTCGGGAAAGCAATGCAATCGCGAATGCTGTCGAGACCTGCCATCAACGATACGAAACGGTCGAGACCAAAAGCAAGACCTGCGTGAGGAGGCGCACCGTACTTGAAGGCATTGATAAGGAAGCCGAACTGAGCCATCGCTCTCTCGGGGGTGAAACCGAGAATCTGGAACATCTTCTCCTGCAGTTTACCATCGTGGATACGGAGAGAACCGCCACCAACCTCGACACCATTGCAGACAAAATCGTAAGCGACAGCACGAACCTTTTCTGGGGCTGTATCCAACAGAGGAATGTCATCAGGATTAGGCATGGTGAACGGGTGGTGAGTTGCCATCAGGCGCTGCTCCTCATCGCTCCACTCAAAGAGTGGGAAGTCGACAATCCACAGACATACGAAGTTGTCCTTATCACGAAGTCCGAGACGATCGCCCATTTCCAGACGGAGGGTACAGAGCTGGATGCGTGTCTTATTGGCATTGTCGCCAGAAAGGATCAGTAAAAGGTCACCATCCTTGGCACCTGTTGCTTCCTTGACTTTTGCCCATACTTCAGGCTTATAGAACTTATCGATGCTGGACTTAACAGTACCATCTTCATTGAATTTGACATAAACCAAGCCCTTGGCACCTACCTGAGGACGCTTCACGAACTCGGTCAACTCATCAAGCTGCTTACGGGAATAGTTGGCACAACCAGGCACGCAAATACCACCGATATAGTTAGCTTCGTTGAATACAGGGAAGGTTCCTGTACCCTTCAGCTGATCCATCAGCTCGACGAACTCCATACCGAAACGAAGATCGGGCTTATCTGATCCGAAGCGACGCATGGCCTCATGCCAAGTCATACGCTGCAGTGGGGGAAGCTCCACACCACGCACCTCTTTAAACAGATGACGGGCCATATCCTCGAAGAGTTGCAGTACATCTTCCTGTTCAACAAACGACATCTCACAGTCGATCTGTGTGAACTCAGGCTGACGGTCTGCACGGAGATCCTCATCACGGAAACACTTGGCAATCTGGAAGTAACGGTCGAAACCTGACACCATCAGCAACTGTTTCAAGGTCTGAGGAGACTGAGGCAGCGCATAGAACTGTCCTGGATTCATACGAGAAGGCACCACAAAGTCGCGCGCTCCCTCTGGAGTAGAACCAATCAGGATAGGTGTCTCTACCTCGATGAAGTCCTTAGCATCGAGGAAGTTACGAATCAGGATGGTCATGCGGTGACGCAGTTCAAGATTCTTACGAACAGCAGCACGACGAAGATCGAGATAACGATACTTCATACGGATATCATCACCGCCATCAGTATTATCTTCAATCGTAAATGGAGGTGTGAGACTCTCGCTGAGAATATTCAGTTCTTTAACAAGAATTTCGATGTCACCAGTTGGCATCTTGGGGTTCTTGCTCTGGCGCTCACTTACTTCACCCTTTACCTGAATACAGAACTCACGACCCAGCTTATTAGCACGTTCACATAGTTCTGCATCGTCGGCCTCATTGAAAACCAACTGTGTCAAACCATAACGGTCGCGCAGATCGACGAAGGTCATACCTCCCATCTTGCGACTGCGCTGTACCCATCCTGCCAGTGTTACCACACTGCCTGCGTCCGAGAGACGAAGCTCTCCACATGTTTTACTTCTATACATATTTTATATCTTTTATCCTTTTGAGCTGCAAAATTACATAAAATATTAATAAAAAAAGATGAAAAACAAAAAAATAATGTTTGATAAGCCACATTTTTCACTTTTCACTTTTCTCTTTTCACTTCTTTTTAGTATCTTTGCCACGATTTTTCATATAAACAACAAAAGCGATGAAGAAAATTGTGATTATGACCCTGATGCTGATGTGCGGATTAACTGCTGCACTCGCACAGAAACCTGCAGAGATTAAGTTCGATAAACTCACTCACGATTTCGGCACTTTCTCTGAAAAGAATCCCGTAGTTTCGTATACCTTCACTTATACCAACGTAGGTGAACAGCCCCTTGTCATTAATCAGGCTGTTGCCAGCTGCGGCTGTACTGTTCCTGAATACACCAAGACGCCTATTAAGCCAGGAGAGAAGGGTGAGATTAAAGTAACCTATAACGGAACAGGCAAATTCCCAGGTCACTTCAAGAAATCGATTACTGTCAGGACTAACGGAGCAGTTGAGATGACCCGACTCTACATCGAAGGAGATATGACAGAACAATAACTGAAAAAGACTCGCCGCTAGCGAGTCTTTTTTCTTTTCAGAAGGCATACGCGAATCCAATCGAACTGAACTCCTTGAACTGCCAGTAGCCCCAATCTTCGTCATAGCCGCTCACATCGTCGAATCGTGGGAAGAGGAACAGATTGGCAGTGATATACTTAGATACACGCAACTCAAAGGTGTTTTCCCATTCTATCAGGGCACGTTTATATGCTGTGAAAGCATAGAGGCGCGTCTTCCAAGTTACCACATCATTCATCTTCCAAGTCAGGTCTGCCGTCAGGTGAGAAGCAAACTCGAGCTTTGAACGTTTGCCCTCATCAAGTCCATAGCTGGGACCGAGGTTCAGACGGTCAACATACAGGTAGTTGAGAGAGATGGGTGAGAAGTTGATGGTTCCTGTCAGTCGCTTGTTCTCTGTCTCCACCTTATAATCCATACCAAGACCGAGGTTGACATTCAAAGGCGATGTGAAATCAGAGTAAGTCTTCTCATCGTTCGCTTTCAAGCCTCTTGAGAACTGGGTATAGGCCAAGAGCTGCAAGGTGTAGTACCAATTCTTGGCTGCCTCAAGTCCTACCTTACTTGTCAGACGCAACAGGTCTTCATTCGACTTGAACTTATGGAGCGAGTCGGTACGCGTATGGAGGAATCCAAGTTTCATCTCCAGCTTGTTGTCCCACTTCCACTTGTGCTTATTGTCGTAATTGGCCTCAAGAGTCAGCGAACCCAACATTGAATAGTTGCTTTCACCTCCTTTATACCAGTTGCCAGAGATATAGCTCTGCATGAACTGTAGGAAACCGTCACCCTTGAAGGTCCAGAACTTAGGCTTCTGAACCATCACCGTATCAGGGATATCCTGTGGGACATCCACTAACAGAGGTGGCTCCACCTTATCCACAAACTCCACCTTATTCTCAATAGGCAGATTGACATCATTGCGGATCTCGCCAGATTCCTTCAGTTCTGTCTCTGTAGCCTTCACAAGATCAGGGCGGTTCAGGTAAACATTCAGCAAGGCGGCATCAACGGCATCGGAAACCTGATCCTTACCTGCTGATTCTGAGTTGAGTGCCAACGACTTATCTGCCACATTGTGATAAAAAGTCGTTGGAACGAACAGACGGAAATATCTTCCATCGACACTGTCATTTGACTGTGCGGCATAAGCGCTGAGCGCTGAAACAACCGCTAAAATAAAGACAACTTTTCTCATAACTAAATGCAAAGATACAAAAAAAAGTGAAAAGTGAAAAGTGAAAAGTGAAAAAAATGCCACCATTATAGCTTTTTCTTAATTCATCATTCTTAATTCTTAATTAAAATTCGTACCTTTGCACCTTGATTTAACGCGAACATTAATAAATAAAGCAAAAATAGATGAATAAAGACACTCTTATCGGCTTCGTTCTCATTGCGCTGGTCCTGATTGGATTCAGCTGGTATAACCAGCCCTCCGCAGAGGAAATAGAAGCCGCACGCAAACAAGACAGTATCGCTGCTGCCATCAAGGATAACGCAGCCAAGCAGCAGAAAGCCAACGAAGAAGCCCGCAGGGCTCAGGCAGAGGCTGCTGCAAAAGGTGACTCTACCGCCCTCTTCTTTGCTGCACTCAATGGTGAGAACCAGTCGGTGGTGCTGAAGAACGAGAAAGTGGAACTGACATTCGACACCAAGGGAGGTACCATCAGCAAGGCCATCATCAAAGGCTTTGAGGATAAGGACAACAAAATGGATGTGACGCTCTTTGACGGCAAGACCCAGCAGATGAACTTCATGCTGGCAGGCAAGACGGAGAATATCATCACAAAGGATCTGTTCTTCACACCGTCGAACATTTCAGACTCGACCATCACGATGACAGCTCAGGCTGCCAATGGCGGCAGCATCGTGTTCAACTACTGGCTCGGACCTGACTACATGCTTCACTTCAGTTTCGTAGCCAATGGTCTGAACGGTATCTTCGCTCCTAACTATCAGGAGATGGATATCGAATGGGCAGATATGGCTCGCCAGCAGGAGAAGGGCTTCACCTTCGAGAACCGCTACTCTACCCTTACCTATAAGGAGAAGGATGGCGGCACTGACTATCTGACTGAGACATCAGACAAGATTGACGAAAAGATTGAAGAGGCGCTCGACTGGGTAGCCTTCAAGAACCAGTTCTTCTCAGCAACCCTCATTGCTAAGGACGGTTTCGCAGCCAATTCGCTGATGACGAGTATTTCACAGCAGAAGGGCAGTGGCTTCCTGAAACAATTCAATGCAAAAATGAAAACAGCCTTCGACCCTTCAGGCATGCATCCCTCAGAGTTCGAGATGTATATCGGTCCTAACGACTTCCGACTGATTAAGGAAGTCGAGGAACAGAGCACCTTCGGCAAGGATCTTGACCTGGAACAGCTCGTCTATCTGGGATGGCCACTCTTCCGCTACATCAACCGCTTCTTTACGATCTACGTATTCGACTGGCTCACCTCATGGGGCTTCTCAATGGGTATCGTGCTCATCCTGATCACCCTGTTGCTGAAGGCCATCACCTTCCCGATGGTGAAGAAGAGCTACATGTCGTCAGCCAAGATGCGTGTACTGAAGCCGAAACTCGACGAAGCGACAAAGCAGTACGACAAGCCAGAGGACTCGATGAAGAAGCAGCAGGCTATGATGCAGATGTATGCCCAATATGGCGTTTCGCCCTTGAGCGGCTGTCTGCCTATGCTGATTCAGATGCCTATCTGGATTGCAATGTTCAACTTTGTGCCAAACGCCATCCAGCTGCGTCGCGAGTCGTTCCTTTGGATCGACGACCTTTCCACCTATGACCCCATCGTCGAATGGAGCACACAGATCTGGGGTATCGGCGATCACCTTTCACTGACCTGTATCCTCTTCTGTGTATCCAACGTGCTCTACAGCTATATGACCATGCGCCAGCAGAAAGACCAGATGGTTGGCCAGCAGGCTGAGCAGATGAAGATGATGCAGTGGATGATGTACCTCATGCCTGTGATGTTCTTCTTCATGTTCAACGACTATAGCTCAGGTCTGAACTTCTACTACTTCATTTCACTCTTCTTCTCTGCAGCTATCATGTGGACACTCCGCAAGACGACAAACGACGAGAAGTTGCTCGCCATCCTTGAGGCTAAGTATCAGGAGAACAAGAACAACCCCAAGAAAAAGACCAGCGGACTGGCTGCCCGCCTTGAGGCCATGCAAAAGCAGGCTGAGGAGATGCAGAAACAGAGAATGAACCAGCAAAAGAGATAAAACGATATGAAGAAACTAATAACCATTGTTGCAGCAGTAGCCCTGATGCTACCAGGCAGCGCAAATGCAGATAACAACGACGTGAAGATCGGGAAACAGAATATCAAGTTGACAAGCGAGCTGATGACCCCAGAGGCTCTTTGGGCTATGGGACGCATCAGCGCTGCTGAGGCCAGTGCCGACGGCAAGCAGATTGTATATCAGGTGGGCTACTATAGTGTGAAAGCCAATAAGAGTCAGCAGAAGATCGCCATCATCAATGCTGACGGCACAGGCAACACCACACTGACCACAGGTTCAAAGAGTGAGTCTGATCCTACTTGGCTGAATGGCAAGATAGCATTCCTTTCAGGTGGACAGATCTGGACGATGAACGCTGATGGCACAGACCGCAAGCAGATATCTAAGACCTCGAAAGATATCGAAGGATTTAAATTCTCGCCTGATGGCAAGCAGGTGATTCTGCTCCACTCGATCGACTACTACGAGGTCATCAAGAAGAATCCAGAGGATCTGCCAAAGGCTTCTGGCCGCTTGGTAACAGATCTGATGTATCGCCATTGGGATCACTATGTAGAATCGATACAGCATCCATTCGTGGCTGAGGTCACTGAAGATGGCATCAAGGACGGTATCGACATTCTGGAAGGTGAGCCCTACGAGTGTCCGATGGAGCCCTTCGGAGGTATGGAGCAGCTGGCTTGGAGTCCTGATTCTAAGACTATCGCCTATACCTGTCGCAAGAAGACGGGTCTGGCCTACTCTATCTCTACCGATTCTGACATATATATATATAATATAGGTACGCGCGCGACTAAAAACCTCTGTAAACCAGAAGGTTATGTAGAGCCGGAGATTGATCCAACGACGAGCATGAAGTACCAGAAGGTCAATGCCAAAGAGAACCTGAAGAACAATGTCGGTTATGACCAGAACCCTCAGTTCTCACCCGATGGTAAGTACATCGCCTGGACTTCGATGGAGCGAAATGGTTACGAAGCTGACCGTAACCGACTCTGTGTCTGCGACTTAACCACCGGCGAAAAGAAATATGTTACAGAGAGTCTTGACTCAAATGTAGATGCCTTTGTCTGGAGCGATTCGAAAGACGTTATGATTTACTTCATCAGTGTTTGGCATGCCACAGAGAATCTCTACGCTGTTAACTGGAAGGGCGAGCTCAAGCAAATCAATACAATGGTTGCGCCAGAGTCAGGATCTGACGGACAGAAGAATAATCCCTGGGCTGACTTTGGGTCGATCCAACTGATGAACAATGGCAAGCAGTTGCTGATGGAGCGCCACTCGTTTACAGCCCCTGCTGATCTCTATATCGTTACGCCAAACTTCAAGAAGCCAGAGAATACGACTGTTCAGCAGCTGACTTTTGAGAACAAACACATCACTGACCAACTGGCTAAGCCTTCTGTGCAACAGCGTTGGGTCAAGACTTCCGATGGCAAGGAGATGCTCACATGGATTATCCTGCCACCAAACTTTGACGAGACCAAGAAGTACCCCACTCTGCTCTTCTGCGAGGGTGGTCCTCAGAGTCCTGTGTCACAGTTCTGGTCATACCGTTGGAACTTCTATATTATGGCGGCTAACGGCTACGTGATCGTTGCACCAAATCGTCGTGGTCTGCCTGGTTTCGGACAGGAGTGGCTTGAGGAAATCTCTGGCGACTGGTCTGGACAATGCATGAAAGACTATCTCGCAGCCATTGATGATGCTGCCGAGAATCTGCCTTTCGTAGATAAGGACAAGTTGGGAGCTGTTGGAGCATCATTCGGAGGTTTCTCTGTTTACTATCTCGCAGGTCATCACGACAAGCGTTTCAAGGCGTTCATCTCTCACGACGGTGCCTTCAACCTTGCAGCGATGTATCTCGAGACTGAGGAGAACTGGTTCTCAAACTGGGAGTACGACGAGGCATACTGGCATCGTCCACAGCTGCCCAATGCCAAGAAGACCTACCACGATTCTCCTCACAAATACGTTGAGAACTGGGATACGCCAATCCTCTGCATTCATGGTGAGAAGGATTATCGTATCAACTATACGCAAGGCATGTCGGCCTTCAATGCAGCCCGCATGAAGGGCATTCCTGCGGAGTTGCTCATCTTCCCTGATGAGAATCACTGGGTGCTGAAGCCCCAGAACGGTGTACTTTGGCAGCGGACGTTCTTCAACTGGCTCGACCGTTGGCTGAAATAAGCTCGCAATTCGTTCCCAAGGTGGGAACAATTGATTCCCAAGGTGGGAACAAATCATTCCCAAGGTGGGAACAAACAATGAGAAGTAACAAAATAACGCAATAATGACTCAAGCAATTCAAAAGACTCTACGCGATTCTGCCGCGATGCGGTGGACCGCTCTGCTGCTACTCGCTATGGCGATGTTCTGCAGTTATATCTTCATGGATATCCTCTCACCTATCAAGGACTTGATGCAGGAGACAAGAGGCTGGGACTCAACAGCTTTTGGCACCATGCAGGGTTCAGAGGTGTTCCTCAACGTGTTCGTGTTCTTCCTTATCTTTGCTGGTATCATCCTCGACAAGATGGGCGTTCGTTTTACAGCCGTTCTCTCTGCTGCAGTGATGTTAGTAGGTGCTTGTGTAAAATGGTATGCTGTCAGCGAGAATTTCATGGGGACAGGACTTGAAACATGGTTCAACAATAACCTGAATTATATCCCCATCTTCGAAGAACTGGGTGTTTCACCATTCTATGAGGGCATGCCTGCTTCGGCTAAGTTTGCAGCATGTGGTTTCATGATTTTTGGCTGTGGCTGTGAGATGGCTGGTATTACTGTTTCGAGAGGTATCGTGAAGTGGTTCAAGGGCCGCGAGATGGCACTGGCAATGGGTTCGGAGATGGCGCTGGCCCGTCTGGGTGTCGCCACATGCATGATCTTCTCACCCTTCTTCGCCCGCCTTGGTGGTGAGGTAAGTGTCAGCCGTTCAGTAGCCTTTGGTGTCGTACTGATGTGTATCGCTCTGATTATGACCATCGTATACTTCTTTATGGATCAGAAGTTGGACGCTCAGACTGGTGAGGCAGAAGAGAAGGACGATCCCTTCAAGATTTCTGACTTGGGCAAGATTCTGACAGATGCAGGTTTCTGGATTGTAGCTTTGCTCTGCGTGCTGTATTATTCAGCCATCTTCCCGTTCCAGAAATATGCTGTCAACATGCTGCAGTGCAACCTCACGCTAACGGCTCCTGATGCTGATTCATTCTGGGCATCATCGAGTGTGACGATTGTGCAGTATATCATCATGCTGATTGTGGCTGCTACTGGTTTTGCATCAAACTTCCAGAAGAAGCCCAATCTGAAGTATGGTCTGCTCGGTCTTTCGATTGTAGCACTCATCACCTATTGTTATATGGGCTATATGCGTCAGTCAGCTGAGTCGATCTTTGCCGTATTCCCACTGCTGGCTGTGCTGATTACGCCTATTCTGGGCTCCTATCTCGACCATCATGGCAAGGCTGCCTCGATGCTCATACTGGGAAGCATCCTACTCATCGCCTGCCATCTGACATTTGCTTTTGTTTTGCCGATGTTCAAGGGTAATGCCGTTGGTGGTATTATTATCGCCTATACCACAATCCTCGTCTTGGGAGCTTCGTTCTCACTGGTGCCTGCCTCGCTGTGGCCCTCTGTTCCCAAACTGGTGGATGCCAAAGTGATCGGTTCTGCCTATGCCCTGATCTTCTGGATTCAGAACATCGGCCTCTGGCTGTTCCCTCTGCTCATCGGCAAGGTGCTCGACCAGACGAATCCTGGTGTGACCGATCCTACCCAGTTTGACTATACAGCTCCACTGGTGATGCTCGCATCACTTGGTGTGGCTGCTCTCATCCTCGGTTTTGTGCTGAAAGTGGTAGACCGCAAGAAAGGTCTCGGCCTCGAATTACCCAATATCACGGAATAAAGAATATGAAAATAGGATTCGATAACGACAAATATCTCAAGATTCAGTCTGAGCATATCAAAGAGCGTATCGCCCAGTTCGACGGTAAGCTCTATATGGAGTTAGGCGGCAAGCTCTTCGATGACCATCATGCCTCTCGCGTGCTGCCAGGCTTCAAGCCCGACTCGAAGCTACGTATGTTGGCACAGCTTCGCGACAGTATCGAGATTATTATTGTGGTGAGCGCGGAAGATATTGAGAAGAACAAGGTTCGTGCCGATCTCGGCATCACCTACGACGAGGACGTGCTCCGCTTGCGTGACGAATTCATGCGTCGCGACTTCATGGTGGGCAGTGTGGTGATCACTCACTATAATGGTCAGCACGCTGCCGATCAGTTCCGCCACAGGCTCGAGCGCGAAGGCATCAAGTCGTACATCCACTACCCCATCGACGGCTATCCTCACAATGTAGAGCTCATAGCCAGCGACGAAGGTTTTGGCAAGAACGACTACGTGAAGACCAACCGCCCACTTGTCATTGTCACCGCTCCTGGTCCAGGCAGCGGCAAGATGGCCACTTGTCTCTCGCAGCTCTACAATGAGAACAAGAGAGGCATCCGTGCGGGATATGCCAAGTTCGAGACTTTCCCTGTGTGGAATCTTCCACTGAAGCATCCCGTGAATATCGCCTACGAAGCTGCGACAGCCGACCTCAACGACGTGAACATGATCGACCCCTTCCACCTGGAGGCTTACGGGAAGACGGCCATCAACTATAATCGCGACGTAGAGATATTCCCAGTACTAAACGCCCTCTTCGAAGGCATCTATGGTGAGAATCCCTATAAATCGCCGACAGATATGGGAGTCAACATGATCGGCTTCTGCATCTCTGACGATGAAGTCTGCTGTCAGGCTTCGCGCGATGAGATCATCCGCCGCTTCTATGATGCTACAAACAAAATGGCCGATGGTGCCGACAATGAGAACGAAGTCAATAAGATACGGCTGCTTTTCAATCAGGCGAAGATCTCTACTGCCACGCGGAAAGTGACGGTTGCGGCTTACGAAAAGAAGATCCAGAGCGGACATACCGCTTCTGCCATCGAACTGGAAGACGGAACCATCATCACTGCCAAATCATCCCCACTGCTGGGATGCAGTGCGGCCCTGCTGATTAACGCCACGAAGTATCTGGCAGGCATCGACCACGAAGTGAAACTGATTCCCCAGAGTCTGATTGAGCCGATTCAGAAGACTAAGATAGAATACCTCGGAGGCAAGAATCCGCGTCTGCACACGGATGAAGTGCTGGTGGCTCTCTCTGTACTCTCCAACGACGACGAGCAGTGCCGCAAGGCGCTTGAGCAACTCCCCAGATTGCGCGACTGTCAGGTTCACTCCACAGTTATGCTTTCAGAAGTTGACCGTAAGATCTTTAAGAAACTTGGCTGCGGCCTGACCTGCGATCCTGTGAAAAAGATTTAGGGAGATCATGACTGAGGTAATCCGACAGCGGCTGAACGATTCTCCTTTCGCAAGATGGACAGTACTCTTCATTGTGGCTACGGCTATGATGATGGGCTATTTTGTCAATGATGTGATGTCGCCGTTGGAAACGATGCTTGAGGCTTCAAAGGAGGACGGAGGACTTGGCTGGACATCGAGTGACTACGGGTTCTTCTCTGGTTCCAAGGGCCTGATCAACGTGTTCCTGCTCATGCTCTTCTTCT
The DNA here is from genome assembly GCA_946183415.1 of uncultured Prevotella sp. GTDB lineage: Bacteria > Bacteroidota > Bacteroidia > Bacteroidales > Bacteroidaceae > Prevotella. Next base: position 27,599 of record CAMHAM010000007.1, on the reverse strand, counting down.
CAGGGCTGATCCTCGACAAGATGGGCATCCGCTTCACGGGCATATTAGCGTGTTCGCTGATGGTACTTGGTACACTGATCAAGTACTATGCCGTCACTGCCGATTTCGGTTCTCATGAAGTGGCCTTCCTCAGCACCCGTCTTCCTGCTTCAGCTGCATGGGCATCTTTTGGCTTTGCCATCTTCGGTGTGGGCTATGAGATGACAGGCATCACCGTCTCGAAAGCGATAGTGCGTTGGTTTACTGGTCACGAGATGGCCCTGGCAATGGGCATACAACTGGCAATGGCCCGACTGGGCACAGCCGCAGCTCTCAGTATCTCCGCCCCCATAGCCAGGCACTTTGCCCTTTCCGCACCATTGCTTTTGTCACTGACATTTCTCATCATCGGCCTGGTGGCCTTCCTCGTGTTCTGCGTCATGGACCGCCGACTGGATGCATCTGGCTATTCGATAGCCTCCGACGATTCCGATGAGTTCCGCCTAAGCGATATCGCAACCACCTTACGTAATCCAGGGTTTTGGCTTATCACACTTTTCAGCGTGCTTTTCTACTCAGCAGTATCCCCCTTCCTGAAGTTCTCCACCAAGTTGATGGTGATGAAATTCGGCGTTGACGCAGATATCGCAGGCTTCTTCTCATCAATAGCCCCCTTCGGCACCATCTTAATGACACCGCTCTTCGGACTTGTCTACGATCGCTATGGCAAGGGAGTGACTCTCGTCATCACAGGTGCCTTGATGCTGACTGCCGTTCATTTCGGATTTTCACTGTCTGTCCATAGCAGTACCATAGCCATTGCCCTGATGGTGACGCTCAGCATCGGCTATTCTCTGGCTCCAGCAGCCCTCTGGCCCTGCGTTCCAAAGATCATACCCCTGAAATGCCTCGGGACTGCCTGCTCGATGATCTTCTTTATCCAGAACTTCGGACTGTCCATCATCCCCATGTTTGTTGGTCGCGCCAATGAGACTGACCCCAGTTATACCACGTCGATGCTGATCTTCGGCTTTACGGCTCTTGGCGCCGTCCTTACAGCTATCGCCCTGTATTATGTCAACCGCAGAAAAGGCTACGGTCTCCAACTACCTAATATCAAGAAATAAACCATGAAGCGAATCCTACAACCTGTCATTGAGAATATTCCATTGTTTCTGATTTCCATCTTATTAATGGGAGGCTTTGATGTTGGTTATCAACAGCATCTCTTCCACGAAAACACATCAATGGGCATCTTGACTGGTTATATGGAAATTATCTTCATGGCCTACATAATATGTCTGTTATCCTATCTGTTTAGGAAGATATATCTGAAGTTGCTTTTCTACATTGTGTTGTTTATACTCTATGGCTTGAGCTGCTATTTGCTCTATGCTTATAGTGCCTATATCACTCCAAACATCCTGCTACTGTTGTTTGAAACCAACAGCAAGGAGGTTACAGGCTTCTTCCAAACCTATCTGATGACTCCTGCGATGTTCAAGAGCTTTGTCATTGTAGGATTCCTGCTTGTGCTGACGATTGTTGGCGAGATCTATAATAAACGTATCAGTAGAATAGCCTCTAAGCCCGCTTGCATTTGGGGCTTGTCGGCAGTGCTGCTTCTTGGAGCTATAGGCAGTGTAGGCGTTATTAAAAGGTACTGGAATCTCAGTCGGAGCAAGACCGCCTATGATGCGGAATGTTGGAAAAGCAGTCACCTATTTTATAAGGTAATGCCTATTCCTAATTTCTGCTACTCTGTGATGGCCATCTACATGGCAGGTCAGGACATCTATTATATGGTCGATGCAACCAAAGAGAGCCTTGAAAGTACAGAACCTGTGGAGAGTGACTCACTGAATATCGTACTGGTCATCGGTGAATCGTTCAACAAATACCATGCTCAACTCTATGGCTATTCACTTCCAACAACTCCCAATCAATGCGAGGAGCAGAGTCACGGTAATCTTTACGCCTATACACATGTCAAGGCACCTCATAACATGACCAGCGTGGTGTTGAAGAACATGTTCTGCTGCAATAATGTCCACGAAGGCGAACGATGGCATAACTTTCCTTTCTTCCCTGCTATATTCAAAAAGGCCGGCTATGACGTCTGGTTGTGGGATAACCAATATCAGACAAACCCCAACATGGCAATCAACTTCACCCTCAACTCTATACTCTTCAACAAGGAGATTGAACAACTCTCATATACAGCATATAATGAGGTGTGCACCACTTACGATGATGGTCTTATTGCTGACTTTAAGCAGAAGAAAGGATCGAAACTCGGCAGTCATAATCTGATCATTTTCCATCTGAATGGTCAGCACAGACCTGCCAATACGCAGTATCCTCAGGAGAAAGAATATCAAGTGTTCTCTGCAAAGGATATCAAGAAGACAGCATCCTATCTGAATGAAGACAGCCGGCAACGCATTGCAGAATACGACAACGCCACTCATTTCAACGACCAAGTGATGAAGCAGATCATGGACTTGGTAAGAGATACGAAAGCAGTGCTCATTTATTTCTCGGATCATGGCGAAGAGGTATATGACTATCGTGATTTCTTGGGGCGTTCACTTCTGGAAGAGGCAAAGATTACTCCTGAGCTTGTCAAGTACCAGATAGAGATACCATTCATTGTATGGGTATCTGACAAATGGAAACAACAAAACGAGGCAGAATGGCAACGTATGGGAGAAGCCATTGACCGGGAGTTCTCCATAGACAATGTCTGCCACCTGCTTTTCAGACTTGGAGGTGTCAAGACGAAAGATTATAAGCCCTCAAGAGATTTATTCAGTCCGGAATTTATACCACAGACTAAAGAATATGATATATGGAATGTTCTTTAAATAGCATACGACGCATATTACTCCCCGTACAGCAGAATCTAACGCTTTTCGTCATTACGATCCTGCTGCTGGGCGGGCTTGATGTATTCTATCACCAATACATCTTTCACGAGAATAATATTTGGGGGATGCTCTTGTCGTATGGTGAGATGATCATGATGGCCTATATGGTCTGTCTATGCTCTCACTGGTTGCGAAAGATTCACTTGAAAGTCGTTTTCTATATCATACTCTTTGCCATTTACGCAGTCAATTGCTATCTGCGTCTGGCTTTCAGCACAGACTTTTCTCCAAAGATTCTTATGCTGTTGTTTGAGACAAACAGCAAGGAGGTCTCAGGTTTCTTCAGCACCTATTTCTTTACGCCAGCCATGTACAAGACCATCACGGTGGTCACAGTCTTCTTGCTTCTGACAATTGTTGGAGAGTTATTCCGTAAGAAGCTCTATCAGATAGCTGCAAAGCCAATTATCAGCTGGATTCTTATACCTGTTTTATTATTAGGAACCGTCGGAGGTACATTTGCATGTGTCAGATATGGACGACTTGCGATGTATAAAGATGCCTTTGAGGCCGAGCGGTGGCTATTGAACATTCCTTTTCGCAAAGGTATGCCTATACCCAACCTCTGTTACTCGCTTGACGCCATCCGTCTGTCAGGACAGGATTTGAACTACATGATCAATGCTACAGAATCCGCTTTAGACGATGTTACCACTGAAACATCCGACTCTCTTAACATCATTCTTGTGATTGGCGAGTCATATAATAAATACCGTTCATCGCTCTATGGCTATGATCTCAACACCACTCCCTTTCAGTGTGAGGAGCGCGACCGAGGCAATCTTTATGCCTTCACTCATGTGAAAGCGCCTCACAACATGACCAGCATTGTCATGAAGAACGTACTTTGCTGCAATAATGTCCATGAGGGTGAGCGTTGGTACAATTATCCTTATTTCCCTGCCATTTTCAAAAAAGCAGGATACGATGTCTGGTTCTGGGATAATCAGTACAAATGGGATCCAGATGCTGCTTGGGCATTCACACTCAACTCTGTTCTTTTCAACGAACAAATTCAGAAGATGTCATATAATGGCATCAATGAAAATGGCGCACCTTTTGACGGTGGGTTGATTGCAGATTTCGAACAACATCACAAGTCGACTCTTGGCAATCGGAATTTTATCATCTTCCATCTTGGAGGCCAGCATTTCCTGGCAAAGAACCAATACCCCCAGGAGGCAAAATACAACATCTTCTCTGCAAAGGATGTCAAGGACAAAGCACCTTATCTGAATGATGAAAGCCGGCAGCGTATTGCAGAATATGCTAATGCCACTCATTATAACGATAGCGTAATCCGTCAAATCATGGATCTAGTCAAGGAAACGAATGCCCTACTCATCTATTTCCCTGATCACGGCGAGGAGGTTTACGACTATCGCGATTTCTATGGTAGGCAACTGCTCAGTGAGGACAAGATTACACCAGAACTCATCAAGTATCAGATCGAGATACCTTTCATCGTCTGGTGTTCAGACAAATGGAAGCATTCGCACGAAAAAGAATGGGAAACTATCGGACAGGCACTCGATCGGGAGTTCTCTACTGACAACGTGTGCCATCTTCTATTCCGACTTGCCGGCATCAAGACCAAAGTATATCAACCTGAACGCGATCTTTTCTCTCCAAAGTTTATTCAGCAAACCAAGGAGTACGACATGTTGGGGCTGTGATCGATCAATAGCTAATTCGTACCACTAACGGGAGGTGATCGCTATAACCAGGCTGATAGCGCATGCCGTTATAAGTACGACGAGGCTTGAATCCTCCATACTGCTTATCTTCCTCTAACAGAAAAAGTGGTGCATGGATGAAAGTTTTCTCCACCTTATTATATATATAAGGAGACCCGAGAATATGATCTATACTACCCCACTCGCCTTTATATCGATAAGTTCCCAAGACGCCATTAGCACCTTTGGCATCCTTAGTCAGATGACAAATAGAATGACTACTAATCTGCTGTATCACAAGCCCGTCAGCCTCTTCGTTGAAATCGCCGGCTATGAGAATTTTTGGCTCTGATGTGACAGCGTGAAGAGAATCGAGCGATAAGCAAAGACGGTCTGCTACGGCTTGGCGAAAGGGACGGCTATATCGCTCACCACCGAAACGGCTGGGCATGTGGACGACAAAAACATGTAGCGTATCACCAGAAGGAATCTGGCCACTGACATACAGTATATCACGTGTTGGTCTCATGTTCTTGACAGGCGTGACCCCCAAGGAATAACTCTGGATAGGTGCAAACGAGAATGGTGAATACAGCAATGCCACATCTATGCCACGAAGATCCGGCGAGGACGTGGCAAGATATTCATACCCGGCATTTCTCAGCAAAGATCTTTTCGTCAGGTCCCTCATCACAGAGTCGTTTTCAATCTCGCAGAGAGCTATCAGGTCTGGTATTCCATCCGTTGACACAGACAATAGTTCCTGAGCGATATTGTTTAATTTACGCCAGTAGCGCTTCTTGTTCCAATGGCGGACGGCATCAGGAAGAAACTCCTCATCCTGTTTGTCAGCTTCATCGTGGTAGTCAAAAAGATTTTCACAGTTGAGCTCTACCAATGTGAGGAAACCAGAAAGTAGCAGAGTTAGGAAGAACATTTCTCATTGCGATGCAGTATCTTCCAGCCAACGGCAGCAACAACGATACTGGCCATAGGCGAAAGATAATTAAAGAAACAATATGGCAGATATGTTAACGTAGAGACACCAAGAACGGTACTCTGCGTCAATCCACAAGTATTCCAAGGCACCAATACCGAGGTGACGGTAGCACCATCCTCACAACTTCGGCTCAACAGGCGCGGTTCGTAGCCTCGCTCACGGTAAGTGTCCCTGAACATTGAACTACTGAGCATGATGGAAAGATACTGGTCAGCCATTGCTATGTTACAGAACAAGGCCGTCCCTACGGTAGAGGCTACGAGCGATGTGGTACCGTGAACAAAGCGAAGTATCAGTTTCATCAAGTCGCGCAATTGCCCGGTAGCTGTAAGAGCACCGCCAAAAGTCTGGGCACAGATAATCAGCCAGATGGTAGGCATCATCCCGCCCATACCGCTGGTATGCACCAGCTCGTTCAACATTGGCACACCTGTCTCGATATCTGTACTGCCATAGCAGGCTTGCATCATACCTTTATATGAAGTCAGCAGTCCCGGTGAGGCTTCGCCGGATATCTGATGTACCAACTGAGGCTGTATCGCCAATCCGACTATAGCTGCCAACAATATGGCAAGGAAAAGCACGACCATCGAAGGCCAGCGACGGGCTATCATCACTCCCGTCAGTAAAGGTACGATGAGCAGCCAGGGCGAAATATAGAACGTATGCAGAAGACCGTCCATAAACTCTTCGACATTGCCATGTCCCTCCACCCCCATCGTAAATCCCGCTATCAAGAAGACTGTCAGTGAGATGCAGAAGGTCGGGACGGTGGTGAAAAGCATATAGCGGATATGGGTAAATAACGGTGTGCCAGAAACACTGGAAGCCAACACTGTGGTATCAGAAAGCGGTGACAGCTTATCGCCGAAGTAAGCTCCTGTAATAATAGAGCCGGCAATCCACCCGTCATCGAAGCCATGTGCCTTGCCTATGCCCATCAGTGCCAGTCCTATTGTTGCCACAGTAGTCCAGGAAGAACCAATCATCAGACTTACAAGGGCGCAAAGCAGACTGCTGCTGACCAGGAATACTTCGGGACGGATAATCTGCATCCCGTAATAAATCATCGTGGGGACAATGCCCGATACCATCCATGTGCCGCCAATGGCGCCAATTAACAAGAGGATAATAATGGCTGGCGTACAACTGGCGATTTTAGCGGTTATCTCCTTCTCTAAATTTTCCCATTCCAACCGCTTGGAGAAATGACCAATCATCACACTGACTGCAGAGGCAACCAGCAATGAGACTTGGGAAGCACCTTCCAATGTTGCGCTGCCGAAAACGGCAACGCAACATGTAATGAGCAGGATTAATACCAGGAATGGGATGAATACCATTTAGCAAACTTTTTCGAGACGCTTCATCATGGCAAACATGAAGATTGCTGCCACGAGGCAAACGCCAAGAAATACGCTCCAGCAGAGCCAGAGGGGAACAGCACCCCACAGCAAGCCGCCTACGACAACGAGCTGGTTACCGATTGCAGTAGCTACAAACCAACCGCCCATCATCATTCCTTTATATTTGGGTGGAGCCACCTTCGATACGAAAGAGATGCCCATCGGCGACAACAACAACTCACCAAACGTAAGCACCAGATATACAATAATCAAAAGATTGGGTGTAACGTCAGCCACGTGCACCGCTACAGGATTACCGTCAGCCCCTATCTCCGTTTGAGGCATGGGCAGACCGAACGAGGCAAATGCCATTAGTGCATAAGCAAGAGCGGCAACGATCATACCATAGGCAATCTTACGAGGAGCGGAAGGCTCCTTGCCCTTCGCTGCGAGTGAACCGAAGAGAGCCATCGACACTGGAGTCAGCGCAACTACATAAAACGGATTGAACTGCTGGAAGATAGGAGCAGAGACCACGACACTGCCAGTCCCGTCGTATTTCAGGAAAAGGTAGGCTATAGCCATGCAGATAACGACTGCAGAGACGGCCTTGCCCTTACCCGTCTTCGACTGGAACAGTGAGAACAAGGCATAGACGATGAAGATCACCGCCACGAGATTGAGCACATCGAAACACATGGCCTGCAGGCCATCGGCAGACTGCGCAGTGAACTCATCGGCGAAATAAGTCAGCGACAGGCCGTTCTGATGGAAAGCCATCCAGAAAAAAATAACGACGGCGAAGACGAGACAGAGAGCCACAATGCGCTGCTTTGTCTCTTCCTTCGTAAGTTCCGGCTCCGTGCTGACGGCATCAGACTTCGCAGCATCCTTCTTCGTCCCGCCCTCTGTATGACGGAACGTTGAACGGAATGCGTAGTAGATAGCAATGGAAAGGATCAGCGATGCACAAGCCACTGCAAACGAGAAGTGGTAGGCATCATTGCTCGAATAGCCCAATGCTGTTTCAGCATACTCTTTAATACGGATGGCTGCCGTCGGAGCAAACAAGGCACCAATGTTGATAGCCATGTAGAAAATAGAGAAACCTGCATCTCGCTTGTCCTTATACTGAGGATCGTTATAGAGATCACCAACCATTACTTGTAGGTTACCCTTGAAAAGTCCCGTACCAAAACCAATGAGTATCAGGGCTGCCAGCATCACGACAAGTGCCAGTGTGTCACCACCAAGGGGTACAGACAAGAGCAGATAACCAGCAAACATGATGATGATACCCGTGGTTACCATCTTACCGAAACCGAACTTATCGGCCAGGATACCTCCAATCAGCGGGAGGAAATACACCAGCATGAGGAATGAACTATAGATTGTACCAGCCATAGCGGGCGACAATCCGTAATTAGCTCTCAAGAAAAGAGCAAAGACGGCAAGCATCGTGTAATAACCGAATCGCTCACCAGTATTGGCCAGCGCCAATGCGAATAATCCTTTTGGTTGTCCTTCAAACATAATTATTTAATTTTTGAGTTTTTTGTTCTGATAATATCAAAGAGGTAGGTGAACTTCACGACAATATTACCGAAGTTAGAACGGCCAAAGTAGTCGCGTTTCGTACTGCCATAGATGTTACCAAGACCATAATAATAACGGCCTTCTATGATAAAATGCCCTACATGACGATTACTGAACTCCAGTCCGGCACCGACGGCTATACCATAGTCCAATTTGTTCTCAACAGCCATTGTGTCTTGAGCCACTACGTGAGAGGAACGAACACCTGCATATTGATAATCCTCACTGACCTTTCCTTCCACCATCTTCGGATTGAAAGCTGGGTCATGGACATCAAAGTTTGTTTCTGCCTTGTCGCTCATGAAGAAACCGAACTGAGGTCCCAACTGTATAAAGGCCTGTAAACCATTTCGTTCACGTCCCCACCCCAAACGAGCCAGCAACGGCACCTGTATATAGTTCATCTTCCTGGAATAGAATAGCGACTGAGATGGATCCGTATGTAAGGGAACGGGCTCATCTTCCATGGTCAGGATATCCTCCTTCCATCCTATTTGGGCATAGTTGATCTCTGCCACCACAGCACAGATACTTTTGAAGTACTTTTCACAAGTGTAACGAGCTGACACACCAAAGGTCATACCGCCTAACATGGTCTGAGGGACCTTGGGCACGAAAGCCATGTTACTCATCACATAGCCACCATTAAAACCTAAGGCAAAGTCTGTTCGATACTCACCCACCTGTGCAGTCGCCACAGTTGCCCACAAAGTCATCAAGATAATAAGAGCTTTCCTCATGGGCTAGAACTTGATGGTTTCTACCCGGTGCTCTGGGGTATAATGTACAAATAGCAAGGCCTTATTGCGCAGTCCACCGTTACCATAGCGTTCAAACTCCAATGGGGTCTGTACTGGTGGATAGCCGAACATGCCAGCAGCTCCGTTAAATGTCTTGCCATACTTATGCAAGCCCCTGATAAAGAAATAGGCATGATCGAAACCTGTAATGGCAAAGCGTTGCGGATAATCCTGCATATCAGTATGGAAATTCCAGCGATATTTCTGCTGCAAACGCTGAGAGGCTGCTGACAGAGGATTATAGAAGAACACCGATGGGATATAGGCATTAAACTTATAGAAATTATCCAAATGTACACGTGTATACATCAGCCACTCCGTATAGCCAAACATGGTGATACTGAGTTCTGGGTAGTTAGCCTGCATACCATTAATCTTTGAGAAAGCCACACTAAGCTCTGACGAGCGTGCGCTGTTCAGGATAACCACATTGGGTTTTGTACGGCTGAACGCCTTGGAGAAGTTGTCCTCACCCGATTTCAGGTTCGTCAGCGAATAATGAATGTTCCGCTGATCCAGCTGGCGTCGCAATGCCGCAGTATAAACACCCTTCTTGCTCGTTGAATCATTACAGTCGATAAATACCGGATGGTAATCCTTGAACTTACTCATAAAATGAGTGATAATTGACTCATTCTGATCATTCGGTGACTGCCATATTTGAAAGATATGGCGGTTTGTTGTCAACTGAGGGGCATTAATAGAGAACGGGATAACCAACTGGATATCATGACGATCGACAAAAAACGACATAGCCTCCATCTGTTTAGAATAGAGCGGACCAAAGATGATATCACAGTTCTGGGCATCTTTCAGATCCATAATCTGATGGATATCACCATCTTCCGAGGAATTCCACGCATACACATCAACAGAAATGCCAAGCGATTTCAGACTGTCACACGCCATCAGGATACCACGATAGTACTCCACCATACGCTTACCGTCGCCATTGACATCATGAAGGGGCAGCATCACGCCAAGACGGATGGGGCGCTTGGTCAGATCGTCTGCCCCCTTGGCTGGTACTGTACTGGCCGCATTATTTACTGGCTGGTTTTGCTGATGATTAGCAGATGATGTCTGCACAGGCTGCACTGTCTTACCTGTATTCGAGGGGAAAGGTATCTTCAATATATCGCCTTTCTTCAATTCATAGTCAGCCTCCTTCATCTCAGGGTTGGCATTAAGCAACTCTTCAATGGTCAGGTCATACATTCGTGAGATCCCAAAGATGGTCTCTTTTCTCTTCACCTTATGAAGACCACGAAAGGATTCCGACTCCTGAGCCGACACGATTCCGATAGTGATGAAAAGCATCACAAACAGCATAAAATATCTAAAAACTCTCGTCATATTCTCTAAAATTATCAATTTCGCCTACAAAAGTACAAAATAATTGTGAATTGGAAAGGAAGATTTATGAAATATTTAGTATCTTTGCACGATAATGCATACGAAAATGAGAATTGAACAGATATTTTTAGCAACTTTAGTGGCTTTCTTGCCACTTAACAGTCTGGTGGCTCAGGATATTTTTCCTTCCATATCCCCCACAGCCACCTATATTGATGAGGAAGGGAATGAGACTACGGCCGATGAGGGCAATCCCAGTTTCTTCGGACAGGCGCCCTTGGAGGTCACCTTCCATGCCAACCCCTCTGACATGATTGGTTTCTCACCTACTTACGAATGGCATTTCCGCATGGAGGGAGAAGTCAGAGATCTGCTGGTGCGCTATGAAGAAGATACCCAATACACCTTTACCACAGCAGGTACCACCCGTGTGACACTCTTTGTGAACTTGGGGACTGACACCCTGCGACTCGATTCCGTTACCTTTTTTGTCACCATCAGTGAGAGCAAGCTCTCCTTTCCGAATGCATTCTCACCAAACGGGGACTCGCGTAACGACATATTCATGGCCAAAGAGTATCAAAGCCTGGTTGAGTTTCACGCGTACATTTTTAATAGATGGGGACAGAAACTCTTCGAATGGACGGATCCGTCGAAGGGATGGGATGGCACCCACAACGGTACTCCTGTAAAAGAAGGTGTCTACTTCGTACTGGTAAGAGCGAAGGGGGCTGATGGGAGAGAATACAATATACGTAAAGACGTAAACCTATTGAGAGGTTATAACGAAGAAACTTCAAGGCAATAAACAATGGAAAAGATAGATCATCAAATCAATGTCTATGGTGCCCGTGTCCATAATCTGAAGAATATCGACGTCGAGATTCCACGCCATTCACTGACCGTCATTACAGGTCTGAGTGGCAGCGGCAAGTCATCACTGGCTTTCGACACCATCTTTGCTGAAGGGCAGCGCCGCTATATCGAGACCTTCTCAGCCTACGCTCGCAATTTCCTTGGAGGAATGGAGCGCCCTGATGTAGACAAGATTACCGGACTCTCACCTGTCATCAGCATCGAGCAGAAGACGACCAACAAGAATCCTCGATCTACTGTTGGGACCACCACTGAGGTCTACGACTATATGCGTCTGCTCTTTGCCCGTGCTGGCAAGGCTTACAGCTATGCCACTGGTGAAGAGATGGTGAAGTATACTGAGGAGAAAGTGATTGAAATGATTCTCAGCGACTATGCGGGCAAGAAGATTTTCATCCTGGCACCACTCGTCAGAAGCCGTAAAGGTCACTATCGCGAACTCTTCGAGGCCATGCGCCGTAAGGGATATCTGAACATCCGGATTGATGGAGAGATGCAGGAGATTGTGCGAGGCATGAAAGTGGACCGTTACAAGAATCACGATATCGAGGTTGTCATTGACAAACTGCAGGTCAGCGAGAAAGACGAAGACCGACTACGCAAGTCTGTCGGCATAGCCATGAAACAAGGCGAGGGACTGATTCTGATCCTCGATAAGGACACAGGTTCCATCAAGCATTTTTCCAAACGTCTGATGTGTCCCACGACAGGTATCAGCTACAGCGATCCTGCCCCCAACAACTTCTCCTTCAACTCTCCCCAAGGCGCTTGCCCCCACTGCAAGGGATTGGGCACTATCAATCAGATAGACCTCTCGAAGGTGATTCCCGATCGTAAACTCAGCATCTATGAAGGAGGTATCGTGCCACTCGGCAAGTATAAGAATCAGATGATCTTCTGGCAGGTCGAAGCCATCTTGAAAAAATACGACTGCGACCTCAAGACAACCATCTGCGACATCCCCGATGATGCCCTACAGGAAGTATTATACGGCTCACTCGAGAATGTACGCATCGACAAAGAACTCGTCCACACCTCGAGTGACTATTTCGTTGCTTTCGACGGTATCATTAAGTATCTGCGCAATGTGATGGACAATGACGACTCTGCTGCAGGTCAGAAGTGGGCAGACCAGTTCTTGGCAGAGTGTGAATGTCCTGAGTGTCATGGACAGCGACTGAATCGTGAGGCTCTGTCGTATAAGATCTGGGACAAAAACATCTCAGAACTTGCCTCGATGGATATCACCGAACTGCGCGAATGGCTCGACGAGGTAGAGGCACATCTCGACCATCAACAGCAACAGATTGCAGCAGAGATCCTGAAAGAGATCCGCACACGACTTGACTTCCTGCTGGAGGTAGGGCTGGATTATCTCGCACTTAATCGTCAGTCTGCCAGCCTCTCTGGTGGTGAGAGCCAGCGCATCCGCCTGGCCACACAGATCGGATCGCAACTCGTCAATGTGCTCTACATCCTTGACGAGCCTTCTATCGGACTCCATCAGCGCGACAATGAACGACTGATTCGCTCACTGAAAGAATTGCGCGACTTAGGTAATACCGTCATTGTCGTCGAACACGATGAGGACATGATGCTCAATGCTGATTACATCGTAGACATTGGGCCTAAAGCAGGTCGCAAGGGGGGCGAGGTGGTATTCCAAGGCACGCCCAAAGAGATGCTTCAGACTGATACCATCACAGCCCAATACCTGAACGGACAGCAGCAGATTGCTATTCCTGCGAAGCGCAGAAAAGGCAATGGAAAGTCGCTCATCCTTCATGGATGCTCAGGCAACAACCTGAAGCATGTCGATGCCGAGTTCCCGCTTGGCAAACTCATTGTTGTAACAGGTGTCAGCGGCAGTGGCAAGTCTACCCTCGTCAACGAGACTTTACAACCTATTCTTTCACATCACTTCTACCGCTCTTTGAAAGCACCCATGCCCTACGACAGCATCGAGGGACTGGAATATATAGATAAGGTGGTGAATGTAGACCAAAGTCCTATCGGGCGTACGCCACGCTCCAATCCTGCCACCTACACCGGTGTCTTTTCCGACATCCGATCACTTTTCGTCAATCTGCCCGAAGCCAAGATCCGAGGCTATAAGCCTGGGCGATTCTCCTTCAACGTAAAAGGAGGACGCTGCGAGGTCTGTGGAGGTAATGGCTATAAGACCATCGAGATGAACTTCCTGCCAGATATCCAGGTACCCTGCGAGGAATGTCATGGTAAGCGTTATAATCGAGAAACCCTTGAGGTACGCTATAAAGGCAAATCCATTGCCGATGTGCTGGATATGACCATCAATCAGGCTGTCGACTTCTTCGAGAATGTGCCTGATATCCTCCGCAAGATCAAGACCATACAGGATGTCGGACTTGGCTACATCAAACTCGGACAGCCCTCCACTACCCTCTCTGGTGGTGAGAGCCAGCGCGTGAAACTTGCCACAGAACTTTCCAAGAAAGATACAGGCAAGACGCTCTACATATTAGATGAGCCCACCACAGGCCTGCACTTCGAGGACATCCGCATCCTGATGGATGTACTCCAGAAACTGGTAGACAGAGGTAACACCGTTGTCATCATCGAGCACAATCTCGATGTCATCAAACTGGCAGATTGGATTATCGACATCGGCCCTGAAGGAGGTCGTAAGGGAGGGCAGATTCTTTCTACAGGAACACCTGAGCAAGTGGCAAAATCGAAGAAAGGCTACACGCCCAAATTCCTGAAACAGGTGCTCAAACAATAAGAAATCGGCCTATCTGTCAGAAAAACTCCACAAATATTTGGTGGAAAATAAATATTTACTTACTTTTGCATGGAGAAAAATCAATAATAAAGAAAATATGAACAAAAAAGTATTCATTTTACTTCTGAATCTACTCTTCTGCTTTACACTTGTCAGCGCACAGGAGGCAGAGAAAAGCGACTTGCAGAAACGTGCAGAGGCTGTTAACCCCAAAGAAGACATTGCCAAGGCACGATCATTGTTTATCCATGCATTCAACGATTATGCCAATAAAGGGAAGACAGCCCAGGCAGTGGAGTGTGCAGTCAAGGCTACACCTCTTTATTATAGTGAAGGATTCTTTAAAGAAGCCTTTGACCTGTTGCAAAGAGCTGAACAGGTCATCTTGGCTGGTGTGAAATCGCCCAGCGAGAAGGCAGCGCTACAATACCTCACCATCAAGGAGCGCCTCCAGATGTATATCAAGATGCGCAGAGTGGAGAGTGCCAAGGAGCAACTGAATGCAATGGAGGCTAAGGCCAATGAGTCGCTGAACGAGAATCTGAAAAACGACCTTCTCTACAACAAGGCTATTTACTACTATACTTTCGGAATGAACGCTCAAGGCAACGCTGTCTTCAAGGAGATGGCCAACAAGCTGACAGCCAGCAAGGAGTATAACAAGGTAGATGAAGTCTATCAGACACTGATAGCCAATGGCCGCAAGAGCAACAATGCGGGCATTGTGGCTCAGGCTTACAGCAATTATATCGCTTGGAAGGACTCTACAGATGCCATCAAAAGAGCTGATGAGATTGGAGCACTCAACAAGCAGATCGAAGAGCATAAGGCTACTATCGAGGATAAAGACAGTTCGCTGTCATCACGCATGGCCATCATCGTCGGCCTCTGCATACTGGCCGGCGCACTGGCTGCAGCGCTCGTTGTAGGAGCTGTCGTACTGATGCGATATATCCTGCTTACCCGTAAGCAGAAGAAGACCATCAAACTGGCCAATGACAGTAATGCCCTGAAGGCCAAGTTCATCAGCAACATCTCTGCCCAGCTCGAGCCCACCCTGCAGAAGCTCGACAGCAGCATTCCAGAGGTAAAGGCACTGCTCGACTTCTCTCACCACGTACAGACATTGTCAGAATTAGAGAACACCTCAAACGAAGCTATCGAGTACGAGGAGATCCAGATTCCACAATTCTGTGAGGGATTGATGAACGAGATTCGCGATAAAGTGAAAAAGGATGTCAACCTGACGGTGAATGCCCCAAAGATGTCGGCAAAGATCAATCAGGAGTACGTTTCCCACATCCTGCTCCACCTGCTTAACAATGCTGCAGAGTATACCCCAGAAGGTGGCAACATCTGGCTGGAGTACAAGAAGCGCGGACCAAAAGCCCACCAGTTCCTCGTTTCCGACACTGGTGAAGGCATCCCAGAAGAAAAGCGTGAGGATATATTCAAGCCATTCCTTGAAATCAGAGATCTCACCACTGGCGACGGTCTCGGACTGCCCACTTGCAAGCAGATGGCCCTGAAGATGAACGGCGACCTCGATGTCGATCCCAATTTCACGAAAGGTGCCCGTTTTGTCCTAGACCTGCATTCATAAGTTTCTCAGGATTAAATGCTAAGCATCAAATAAGCAATAAAAGGCTGCCAGAGATGGCAGCTTTTTTTATTTGTAGCGCGGATTCAGTTAAAAATGTTAAAGTATCTGAATTGTTTGCAGTATTTTTGACTTTGCTGGGTTATAAGGATAAAAAGACATTTAAAAAAACATAGAAATATGAAGAAATACCTATCGTGTCAACAATTAAGGATTTTAATAATGTTGCTCGCAGTGATGACAACGGGATTGATGGCCTGTCATAGCGATGATGAAGCTGATGGCTCTGAATACTGGACGGTAACCCTTGACAGCTATCAGACAGAGCAGAATGGCTTTCCTTTTCCATCAAAATATCTGGCTGTTCGTGGCATGAGAGACAATGGTGAGGAGTATTTTTTCCATGTTGGTGAGATTGAGGGATTCAACTATGAGGAAGGCTATAGGTATCAGTTGCTTATCAAGGCAACGCCTACACTTCAGCAGCCTGGTACTTGCAATCCTCCTCCTTATAAGTTTAAGTTAGTGAAAGTGATTTCTAAAGAATGGTTTAATTGGTGTAAGACATGGTGAAACATAAAAAACTGATATGGGGACTGCTTGTGATCACGCTGGCAGTAACCTCTTGTTCGAAAGGAAACGATGATGTAACGGAATCAGGGTTGCGGTATGATATGCCCAAGCCCAATTATGATAATCCCACAACAACGATCCCGTCGCTGGACTATTCTTTCCGAGGCGTCTGGACTGTTGATAATTCGGCAACGGATACTGTTGACGTCAGAGTAATAACTGGTGAGAATGTTCCCAAATATGGGGCTGATGGTAAAACACCCATTGGATTTATCTACAAGAATTATATCGCTTATAATGGCTTCCCCTATATGGCGATCATGAAAAAGATTGCTCCAGATGTGAAAGTAGCTAAAATAACATACGACATGCGCGTTGGTGGTCTCTTGCCTGCCGACGAGGCACTGCTCTTGAAGACGATAGTCGCTCATGGTGATAATTATAGCTGCATTGAAACTTACGTCGCTAAAGAGTATCTATGTGAAGGCATCTCCGAAAGTTCACTTTATCTTGTACTCAAACCAGCAGAAGACCAGTTGTTGCTCTATCTCCCGTTTGTCGTCACGACTGATCAAGGAAAGCTAATCTCTGTGACTGCGACAGTCCATCCGAATTACTCGAAGGCTGTCCTCAAAACAGATGGCACAACATTTACCAGTACGCTGGCTTTGACACATATAGAATATAAAGAGGTTTCTGAGCTTGATGAAGTCACCAAAGAGATGAAACTCGAGCCAGAGATGACACTGAAATATACAAGTATCAAACGGATAGATTCTCCTCTCAGTGGAAACTGAACTGCAACTGCAGAATGCCGTGAAAGCAGGAGACCGTCAGGCCATGCGACGGCTCTATGAGCGCTACAAGGGATATGCCATGTCGATAGGACTGAGGTATATCCCTGACGACAATGATGTGGAAGATGTGGTTCAGGACAGTTTCATAAAGATCCTAACCTCCATGAAGCAGTTCGACTTTCGAGGTGAAGGTTCGCTGACAGCATGGATTGGGAAGATCGTAGCCAACAAGGCTATCGACTTTGTGAGGAAGAATGAACATGTCAGTTTTACAGGAACCATCCCAGACATTCCTGATGATGAGGCGGAGCTGGAGCGGATACCACCCGAAGAGCTCACAGCAATGATTGCACAGTTGCCAGCAGGCTGCAGACTGGTATTGAACCTCTACGTTTTCGAACATTGCTCGCATACAGAAATCGCCCAACGCTTGGGTATCAAGGAGAACTCATCGACCTCCCAGTTGGCAAGAGCAAAACAGATGCTGATGAAGATGATGAAGGATTACATCAAACGACACGAGATATGAAGCAGAAGAAATGGGCCGAAAGGCTAGATAAACATTTGGAAGGCTACCGCAAGTCACCATCGCGCGACTTGTGGGAAGGCATTGAGGCTTCACTCGACAAGCAGGAGAAAGCGCATCCCATTCCGTTTATCAGCGGCAAGCACTCTTGGCTGATGGCAGCTACTTTGATCGGAGCTGTCTTCACAGGCACTTATCTGCTTTGGGAGAAAGAATCATCAACTGGTGTGTCTGCTCCTATTGAAGTAACTGCTCCTGTCGTTGAAAAGCACGAACCTATATCTGAGCGTGAACCCGAAGTGGAATCAATCGAAAAGCGAGTCATAAAATCGATGGCCAATTTGAGAGAAAAACATCTTTCGCCAGAAACTATATGCAGTGTAGAGGATTCGACTGTTGTCTACGAGGAGCCCAAATCCTTGGGTTTAGACTCTTTTGTACAATTCCCTAACCACAAGCCAGCGATAGAGGTCACTCCTAATCCCAGTGTTCGGAAAAAGACAGAGCATAGGCAGTCTCATATTGGGATCAATCTCTATGCTTCAGCAGGAACAGGTGGTTTTAGTGGAAGAAATGGTGTGATGATGAGCCCCACGTTACACCAGCAATTTACACGCACTCGAGGTGATCAGCCCTATCTGATGGATTACGAAGAACGTCAAAGTCACGATCAACCTGTATCCTTCGGTCTCTCCCTGAGCTACCCTTTAACCAATCGTCTATCTGTCATGACGGGAGTGGTTTACACTAAATTAACTTCCGACTTCCTCACTTTGATGCCGCGTCATCAGATTCATCGCCAACAGAAGCTCCATTATGTGGGTATTCCCTTGAACCTGCATTTCAGAATATGGCAATGGCGAGGCTTCTCTACCTATCTCTCTGCAGGAGGACAGGCAGAATGGAATGTCAAGGCAGAGGCTAATACTGATGGTGTGGATCAGGAGATGAAAAAAGACCGCATGCAGTGGTCTGTTGGTGGCAGTCTGGGTCTGCAATACAATTTCCTGCCGCAATTTGGTGTCTATGCAGAACCAGGTATCCGTCATTATTTTGATAATGGCAGCACCATCAGGAATTTCTACAAAGACAAACCAACCAATTTCAATCTGCAGTTAGGTCTCCGTTTCCAGTTCTGAAGCAAGCAGCATCTACCCATACTCTAAGCATACTCATTGAGTAAGCCTAGAAGCAGCCTAGAAGCAGCCTAGAAGCAGGCTAGAAGCAGCCTAGAGGCAGGCTAGAAGCAGGCTAGAGTATGGCTAGAGTATGGGGCTGGCCCGGGATTTAATTCCACAACTTTTTACTATTAATTCCAGAACTTTCTACTATTAATTCTAAAAAGTTCTACTATTAATACAATTTTCTGAAATAAAGAACAGCCTCACTGCCCGTCGAATGGGCAGTGAGGCTGTAGAGTTTCATCTTGGTAACAGGGTCCCGACTGGATAACAAAAGAACCGTCCCGCTGTTAGCTCGGACCCCGCAGGCCCCGGGTCAGGCGCCAGACCCGTAGCCTGCGGGGTCCAGGGCGCAGTGGGGACAGGAACCTTTGCGCCCTTGTTACTTCGGGGTACCTTCGATTGTTGTGCATTATCTGCTCAGTATTTGTCCACTACTTGTCCAGTCGTTGACTGAACATATACTGGACATATACTGCATATATACCGAACAAGAATGCCCGCAAATCGCTGCTGACAGTATGGGTATAGCGAGGCTGGGCGACGAAGATTCATTCTAACGAAGTGACGGTTCTTTTGTTATCAACGCTGTGATAACAAAAGAACCGTCACTTCGTTAGAGCCAGAACCTTACTTCCAAGGATTCTCGTAGGCTACGGGGCCGTTCTCGAGCTTCTGGCAGCTGAGGGTGATCTCCTCGAAGTGCTCCTCGCCGTCTGCCCAATACTCCTTGTAGTGTACACAGTAGCAACCTGTACCCTTCAGCTGCTTCATGGCTGAACCGTCCTTGGTGTTCTGGAAGTCTACCGTCAGATCACGGGGATCAGCGGGGTTAATCATCCAGTTGAGCAACTCGGGGTTACCGTCGTTGAGGGCCTTCACGCGGATGGTGATCTGTCCGCCACGTACGATACCTGCTACCTGACCTTCTGTATCAGTTGCCTGATTGAACTTGTAGTCTACCAACAATACCTCACGCTCTGCAAAATCCTTTACCTTCAGAACTACTGGTGTTACATTATCTGCCATATCTTGTTTCCTTTCTATTCTTTAAATTAATAATCTGTTCTTTTGTTCTTTTGTCTAAAAACTTATGTTCTTATGTTCTTTTTATCTAAAAACTTAAGCCCACTCGTTCTCGAACTTCACTGAACCGACCTCGATGTTCTGGCATGAGATGAGAATCTCCTCATAGTGGCCTTCCTTGTCTGCCCACTTCTCCTCGAAGTCTACGCAGTAAGCGCCGTTGAACTTGATCTCCTTCATGACCTTCAGGGTCTTGGTCTCGAGGAACTGGATTGATCCGTCCTTCTTCAGGAAGCGGTCACACATCCAAGCCATGAGCTCTGGGGTGCCGTCGTTGAGAGCCTTCACACGAACGCGGAGCATCTGGAAGCGGGGGATACCTGTCATCTGTCCCTCACGGTCGGTTTCCTGATCGAACTCGTAAGTAACCTTGAGTACTTCACGATCCTTGTAGTCTGCGATCTTCATCAAAACTGGAGTCTTTGCCATAATTCTTTTCCTTTCTTAATTTTTTAATTGTTAATACTATTTTTAATTTTAATTGTTTAATACTCTTTTCCTGTGTCGCTCAGAAGTCTTGTTTGTCCTGATTGACGATGCAAAGGTAAGACGAATTTCGGCTCATTCCAAGTTTTTTTCTTAATTTCTTCTTGGGTAGTAGCGACAGGAAAACGATCTTGCGACAAACTGCGCTCATGGGCTGAAAAACTGTCGCAAAAGAAAGAATCCCGATGACTTTTGATGGTCATCGGGACTCTACTATTGAGATAGAAATAACCTACATACTAGCTGCGGCAATCCACTCGTAGATACAGCTAACGACACCGAAGAGGGCGATGCCTGCTGTACAGATAGCGAGGGCGCACTTGGTGTAGATGTCGCTCTGGAAAGTAGGCAGCGGCTCGTCTGTCTTCGTGATATACATAGCCTTCACGATGAGCAGATAGTAGTAGAGTGACACTACGGTATTGACGAGGGCGATGAACACTACGAAGTAGGCCCAGGGATCGCCATTCTGCACACCAGCCATGAAGACGAAGAACTTAGAGAACATACCTGCGAACGGAGGAATACCAGCCAGAGAGAACAGCGCCAGCGTCATCAGGAAGCTGAGCTTGGGGTTCGTCTGGTAGAATCCATTGTAGGCAGCCATATCCGTACGTCCGCCATTATTACGCTCCACCACGTTGATGACAGTGAAGACCGACATATTAGCTACGATGTAGACGAGCACATAGTAAGTGAGCGAAGCCATGCCGAGCTGACTGTTGCCAACAACTGCCAGCATGATATAGCCAGCCTGCGAGATACTTGAGAAGGCCATGAATCGCTTGAGCTCACTCTGACGGATGGCAAAGAGGTTAGCCACCGTGATAGAGAGCACAATCACGATATAAAGCATGTAGTCCCAATACTCGACCATTGGCTGGAAAACCTTCGTCAGGATGATGCACAGCGTGATGGCTGCTGCACCCTTAGAGATAACACTGAGATAACCAGTGACTGGCGTAGGCGCACCCTGATAGGTATCGGCTGTCCAGAAGTGGAAAGGCACGAGTGATATCTTGAAGCCAAGACCACTGAAGAAGAAAGTCAAGCCCATAATGGTGAGCGGCTTCGCTGTAATCACAGCAGCCACATCGTCGAAGTAAAGCGTGCCTGTAGCAGCGTAGATGAACGAAATGCCAAAGAGCATGACTCCACTTGAGAAAGTAGCCATGAGGATGTACTTGGCTGCACCTTCCGCACTCTCCTTGCGATGGCGATCGAAAGCCACCAGACAGGCCAAGGGCACCGAAGCCATCTCAAGACCAAGGAAGAACATCAAGAACGAACCACTCGACATCATCATAAACATACCAAGCAGGGTTGAGATGATAAGCATATAGAACTCACCACCATGCGAGGGATTGCTTTCGAGCCAAGGACGAGCCATGACCAGCACAACAAAAGTGCCGAATGCCAAGATACACTTCATGACATTGACAGCCTCGGTCGTGACATAGATACCACCGAAGACTGTTGCAGGATCGGAAACTGCACATATCACCGAGGTAGCAAGAATCATGAGCGATACCAGCACCGAGGGAACAGGAAGACGCTCCCTATCCTTGAGAGGGCATGTAAAATCAGTGATGAAGGCCAACAGCAGAGCGACAATCAGTGCACACTCTGGAACCATATTTAGAAAACCACTATAATTCATATCTTAAGTCCTCCTATCTTTTACATTACACCAATTGACTCCAAGATCGTACCTGCTGCAGGTGAGATCATATTACTTACCCAGAACGGGAAGGAACCCAGACCAGCCACACAGAAGATCAAACAGATCACAGCGACGCGCTCATCCCATGTAGCATCGGTGAGCTCAAGGAAGTGCTTGTTCTCAACCTCGCCATAAAGGATCTTACCAACAACACGCAGGATGTAGACCGCTGTTACAACGATCGACGTACAAGCGATGATAGTAGCCACCATGCGGAAGGAACTGTTAGGATCGCCATAAAGCTCAGGAGCTCCAAAGGCACCCACGAAGATGGTCATCTCAGCGATAAAGCCTGAGAAACCAGGAAGTCCGAGATTGGCGAGACCTGCAATCACATAACCCACAGCAAGGAAAGGCATAATCTTCATCAGTCCAGCCAACTCGCGGATGTCACGAGTGTGGGTACGACCGTAGATCATACCGATGAGGGCGAAGAAGAGGGCCGTCATCAAACCGTGAGAGAGCATCTGCAGAACAGCACCTGTAACAGCTGTCTGACTCATCATCAACAGAGCGAAGAGCACCAGTCCACAGTGAGAAACCGAAGAGTATGCATTGATATACTTCAGGTCAGTCTGTACACAAGCACTCAAAGCGCCATAAACTACTGAGATAGTAGTGAGGATGAGGAAGATCCAGGAAAGATCCTGAGCAGCCTCGGGCAACAGGTACATCGCTACACGGAAACAGCCGTAACCTCCCAGCTTCATCAGTACACCAGCATGCAGCATGGATACCGCTGTAGGCGCTGAAGCATGACCATCGGGAGACCAAGTGTGGAATGGGAACAGGGCACCCAGCACACCGAATCCGATGAAGATGAATGGGAAGAAGATGTTCTGAATATCACTCGGAATACAGTGATTAGCTGCAATCGTGGTGAGTTCGAAGGTGTAAGAACCGCTATAGATGCCGTTGAAATAGTAGATGCCCAGCAATCCGAGAATCAACAGGGCAGAACCTCCCATCAGCATCAGCGTCAGCTTCATGGCTGAGTACTCCTTATGACCTGAGCCCCAGACACCAATCAAGAGATACATAGGAATCAGAGCCACCTCGTAGAACATGAACATCGTGAAAAGGTCGGTAGAGATAAAGAAGCCGAACACTCCCGTGGAAAGCAGGGTGAACCAAAGGAAATACTCCTTGGTGAGCGGCTTCAGCTGCCAAGAGGCGAAGGTACCTGTAAACACGATGATACTCGAGAGGAGCAGCATGACGACAGAGATACCATCGACACCGACACTATAGGCGATATTCAGTGGTTTGAACCAGGGTACACTATAAGTAAGCAGCATCTCAGCTGTGTTACCAGCAGCACGCTCCTGGATAAAGTAAATCGTCAGCCAGATGGAAAGGGCCAGCAAGCAAGATGCACCTGCTACCATCACGCCACGCACCTGATTCAGGCTTTTGGCAAGCCAAAGACCCAACAGCATCAGGGCGGGAATTACTACGAATAATGTTAATATACTCATATCTTTAGATGCATAAAAGGATTAATGTTAATGCAACCGTACCTGTGAGGAACCAGACAGCATACTGGCGAACGTCGCCACTCTGCCAACTGCGAATACTCTCACCAGCCTCGTTAGCACCCCAAGCCATGAAGTTGAACGTGCCGTCAACCACGTGACGGTCGAACCAGGCGATAGGTGTCGAGACACAACGGAAGATAATTCTGTGTGTAACATACTGCCAAATCTCGTCCTGATAGAAACGCTTGTAGGCTGCACGATGTAGTTTGGGGAACGTCTTATAGAGACGATCAGCAATGGGCTGACTCTCACCTTTATATATATAGGTGGCAAGACAGATGCTGATAATGGCAATAATCGTAGAGGTAGCTGCAATCTGTGGGTCGAAGTGGATGGTGTAGTCGGTACCTGCGGCAGACACGAAACTGCCAAACGAACCGCCCCAACCAGCAAAGCCGGCGATAGTGGTGTAAACACCAACACCAACGGTGATGACACAGAGTACAATCAGAGGAATAGTCATCGAAGCAGGAGCCTCGTGTGGAGTATGATGCTCGTGGGCCTCCTTGTTCTCTGTTCCCCAGAAGATACCGTAGTACAGACGGAACATGTAGAAAGCGGTCATAGCGG
Organism: uncultured Prevotella sp.; assembly: GCA_946183415.1. GTDB lineage: Bacteria > Bacteroidota > Bacteroidia > Bacteroidales > Bacteroidaceae > Prevotella. The sequence continues at coordinate 3,196 of CAMHAM010000007.1, read as the reverse complement.
CAATACCTGTCATAATCCAACCTACCACAGGGCTATAGGCAAAGCATGCAGTGATAATTTCATCCTTCGAGCTAAAGCCTGAGAAGAACGGAATACCTGCGATAGCGAGACAGCTGATAAGGAAGGTGATATGAGTAATAGGCATATACTTACGCAGACCTCCCATCAGGGCCATCTCGTTGCTATGAACAGCGTGGATGATACAACCAGCACCCAAGAACAGGCAAGCCTTGAACATAGCGTGGGTGAACAGGTGGAACATACCAGCCATATAACCCAGCTGGGCATGATTGTCCATCAGTGCCTCGTGACCTGGCAGCGATACGCCAAGAGCCACCATCATGAAGGCAATCTGAGAAATGGTTGAGAATGCGAGCACACGCTTGATGTCGCTCTGGGCGCAAGCCACAGCTGCTGCATAGAATGCGGTGAACACACCCACCCATACAACGATTGACATCGCCTGAGGTGCGTACTCAATCCAAAGCGGGAACATACGGGCAATCTGGAACACACCAGCTACAACCATCGTAGCAGCGTGGATTAAGGCAGATACAGGCGTAGGACCCTCCATAGCATCGGGCAGCCAAATGTGCAGTGGGAACATAGCACTCTTACCAGCACCACCAATAAACATCAGCACAAGCGCAGTAGGAATGATGAAACCACCAGCGGCAACAGCCTTTGAAAGATTGCTCTCGATGAAAGGTGTGGTGCCCTCGCCCATCACGATGTCGCCAGCAAACGAGAAGCTGAACGAATCGACGAAGTAGCCAAAGGTCAGGATACCCACGAGGAAGAACATATCAGCAAAGCGCGTCACGATAAACGCCTTCTTAGAGGCAGCAATGGCAGGCTTCAGAGGATAGTAGAATCCAATGAGCAGGTAAGATGATACACCTACCAATTCCCAGAACATATACATCTGGAAGATGTTGGTAGCCAGAACCAAGCCCAGCATTGACATCGTGAAGAGAGACAGGAATGCGTAGTAACGCTGGAATCCCTTCTCACCGTGCATATAGCCGAATGAGTAGATATGAACCATCAGGGATACCGTAGAGATCACAATCAGCATCATCACACTGATAGGATCCAACAGGATACCGAGGTCGAAATGCAGATTGCCCAGAGGCAACCAAGTGAAGTTATAAGGAACAAACGTCTGATAGACTCCCTCCACACGATCCATTCCAAAATACTGGAAGGCAGTGAGGTAAGAGAGTATCGTAACGATTCCCAGTGAACAGGTGCCGATGAGTCCGGCCACCTTGTGCTGCATCTTCATGCCAGCCAGTCCAAGAACAATGAACGACAGCAGCGGCAGAAGCATGATAAATATCGTGTAACTAAACATAATCCTTACCGTTTTTATCCTTTCATATTCTTGATAGCATCAACACTGTCGCTCTTGAACATGCGGTAGACGTTGATAATAATAGCGATGGCCACAGCACTTTCTGCAGCGGCAACACCAATCACAAAGAGCGTCATGAACATACCCTCCATTCCGTTGGGATAGAGCAGACGGTTGATAGCAGCAAAGTTGATATCGACGGCATTGAGAACCAGCTCAACAGAGATGAGCATAGCAATCAGGTTACGACGAGTCACAAAGCCATAGAAGCCAATAAAGAACAACAGGGCACTAAGTGCGAAATAACATTCAACTGGTATCATGCCTCATCCTCCTTTCTTGCTACTACCAAGCCTCCGATGATACATGCCAGCAGGAATACTGAGATGAACTCGAAAGGCAGAACATACTGATACTTTCCTGAACCAACGAGAGCCATACCGATTTCCTTCATCGGAACCTCTACGTTAGCAATCTCCTGAGTGTAGAAACCAGTCTTCAGCAGAATCAGACTGACAACGACCAATCCGGCAAAGGCTGCCAGACCGCCAGCGATCATCTTACTGCTCTTGACACGCTCCTCCAGTCCCTGAAGGGTACGCTTGCTCACCAGTTGGATAGCGAACACATAGATCATCGTAACGCCTCCGGCATATACTGAGATCTGAGCAGCTCCCAGGAAGGTGTAGTCGAGCAGGAAATAGATGCCTGCCACACCAAAGAGCACAAACAACATGAATGTTGCGGCTCGCATAATCCTCGTTGTGGTGACACACATCAGTGCAGAACCGATGATGAACACCGCGAGAATGCAAAACATGATTGTATTACCCATAGCGCGTTACTTCGTTTTAGTGTTAAACTTACCAACTTCCCACGCTGCGCCGCCATCAATGAGGTTAGGCAGAGAGCCGCCCTGATAAACCTCCTGATTCAGGTGGAGTACCAGCTTGCTGCGGTCGAACACAGCATTCTCGAAATCGTTTGTAAACTCAATGGCGTCGAAGTTGCAGGCATTCGTACAAAGCTGGCAGAACATACAGTCGCCCAGGTCGTACTGATAATCGTCGAGCACCTTCTTTTTCTTGCCCGTCTCAGGATCCTCAGCCATGTGGGCAGTGATCTTGATGGTTCCATTCGGACAGGCCTTTTCGCACAATGTGCAAGCCGTACACTTGTAACTGCCATCCTCGTTGCGCTTGAATGTCAGGCGACCGCGATGACGCTTAGCCACATGGAGTGTGGTCTTGCGGTTCTCGGGATACTGCTCTGTAGACTTGTTGGTAAAGAAGTCCTTGAAGTATTCGTTCCAAGTGGTCTTCATACCAATGGCCAAAGTCTTCAGGCCGTGCCCGATTTCTCCGAAATATGTTTTGTTATCTTCCATATCTTTCTTATTTTTCTAGGATAGCTTAGGATTTCCTAAGTACACCTATTTTATATATAGGCCCAGGGCCACAACAACAGTCATAATAACCAGGTTGATGAGTCCAAGCGGCATCAAGTACTTCCATTCCAGCTTCAGGATCTGGTCGATGCGCAGACGCGGGAACGTCCACTTGATCCACATCAGAATCCAAACCAGGAAGAAGGCCTTACCCATGAACCATACGATACCTGGGATGTAGTTCATCAGTGTATCGAAAACCTCGATACCGATGTTTACAGGAGCCCAGCCACCGAGGAACACTGTAGCAGCAATACCTGCGATGATGAAGAGGTTGAGGAACTCGGCGAGGTAGAAGAAGCCGAAGCCCATACCAGAATACTCTGTATGGTGTCCAGCAGTCAACTCACTCTCAGCCTCAGCCATATCAAACGGGCCACGATTAGCCTCAG
>CAMHAM010000006.1 GCA_946183415.1 uncultured Prevotella sp. | reverse complement strand
CATCTTTCATCAGTGAGCCCCGAGTCAGCAATGACCCGGGGCTCTTTTTGTATATCCCTTCCTCCCAGGACACAATAAATCCATCTTTTGAGCGTTATTCTATTGTATGCAGTGGACAGACCGAATCCGACAGATGAAGATCCTCTTGGTAATAGCAGCTGTGGCTATTGCCATCAGCTCACTACTCGTTTCCCACTATCTGGTAAAGGACCTCTCCAACGAGGAGCGCCAGAAGATGGAGGTATGGGCCCAGGCTCTCCGTGCCCTCAATCATGCGGACGAAAACACGGACTTGACTCTTGTCTTGGACGTTATTCAGGGCAACAACACCATCCCCGTGGTCATACTCGACTCCGCAGGGCGGGTGAGCGACTACCGGAACATCGAGATGGATGAGAAGACGGCTGCCGACTCTGAATCCTACGTGGAACAGTATGGGAGGAAACTCTTCGAAAGAGACAGGTATATCAAGATCTATCTGGGCGACTCGACGAGGACCCGGGACTATCAATTGGTGTGCTATGACGAGTCGTTGCTTCTGAAGCGGCTTTCGCAGTATCCTTACTGGCAACTGGGTATTGTGATGATATTTGCGGTAGTAGCCATATTCGCGCTCCTTTCATCCAAGAAAGCAGAACAGAATAAGGTATGGGTGGGGCTGTCGAAGGAAACTGCCCATCAATTGGGTACACCGATTTCCAGTCTGATGGCGTGGGTGGAAATCCTAAAAGAGAATCATCCCGATGATGAACTCATCCCGGAGTTGGATAAGGATGTAAAGCGCTTGGAACGTATTGCAGAGCGCTTCTCAAAGATTGGTTCCTTGCCTGAACCGAAAGAAGGCTCGATGAATGAAGTGTTGAATCATGTCATTGACTATATGAGCCGTCGCACGTCCAACAAAGTCGAGATGGTTTGCCATGTTCCAGAGCAGGATGTGATTGTCAGAATGAATACTTCCCTGTTTGAGTGGGTGGTAGAGAACTTATGTAAGAATGCAGTCGATGCCATGGAAGGAAATGGCAGAATTGACCTGTCATTATCCGAAGAGGGCAGCAAGGTGATCCTTGAAGTGAAAGATACCGGTAAAGGTATTCGTAAGAAGGATATCAAGAATGTGTTTACCCCAGGCTTTACTACGAAACAACGAGGATGGGGACTTGGACTTTCTTTGGCAAAACGGATTGTTGAGGAGTATCATAAAGGCCGCATTTTTGTAAAATCGTCGGAGCTGGGTAAAGGTACGACATTCCGTGTGGAACTTCCTCGATGAGCATTGAAAACTGCACAAATACGGGGTGGTTTGTGTAATATAAACCCTTGATAACTAAAGAATTTGCCTTAAAATGATAAAAAAACCAAATAACCGCTCCTTAATTGAAAAAAAGTTTGTAACTTTGCAACCCAAATTGGATTATTATGTGTTGTTTGGAGTTGTTGAAGATAGATCTGAAGGGTTTGAAGAAAGAGGAAACTTCCTTGGATTTCGATCTGGATGACCGTTACTTCGAGGCTCTGGACGGTGCCGAGACGAGGCGAGGCTCATTGCACGTGTCAGTGTCTATACGCAAGGCTACTGGCTTTTTCGAGTTCAACTTCCATACGGCAGGCACAGTGATTATCCCTTGTGACCGTTGTCTCGACGATATGGAGCAGCCGGTGGAAACCGATAATCGTCTCATTGTCAAGCTCGGAAGCGAGGCCTCAGAGGAGGATGATATGATCGTCGTGGACGAGAACGAAGGAATACTCGACATGTCGTGGATCATCTATGAGTTTATAGTTCTGGCCATACCCATCAGGCATGTGCATGCACCCGGCAAGTGCAACCCTGTCATGACGCAAGCTCTGGAAGAGCTGTCAGCTGACCGAAGCAGCGATGAGGAGTCCAGCCAGGCGATAGACCCCCGCTGGGAGAAACTCTTGAAATTGAAAGAGTAAAATGGTAGAAAAGTAAAAATGTAACAATTAAAGAATTATAGAATTATGGCACATCCTAAAAGAAGACAGTCAAAGACTCGTACACTCAAGCGTCGTACTCACGACAAGGCAGTAGCTCCCACACTGGCAGTATGCCCTAACTGTGGCGCATATTATGTTTATCACACTGTATGCCCCACCTGTGGTTACTATCGTGGTAAGGTAGCTATCAAGATTGAGGAAGAAGTAGCTGAGTAATGGATAAAATCAACGCGATCATCACTGGCGTAGGTGGCTACGTTCCCGATTATGTTCTTACCAATGATGAACTGTCGAGGATGGTTGACACCAACGATGAGTGGATTATGACGCGTGTGGGTATCAAAGAGCGCCGCATCCTGACGGAGGAAGGTCTCGGCACCAGTTATATGGCACGTAAGGCTGCCAAGCAGCTGATGCAGAAGACTGGTGCAGACCCTGATTCCATCGACGCAGTGATTGTAGCCACTTCTACGGCTGACTATAAGTTCCCCTCGACGGCCAGTATCGTTGTAGGAAAGTTGGGACTGAAGAATGCTTTCGCCTTCGACTTCTGGGGCGCCTGTTGCGGATTCCTCTATACACTCGACGTGGCTGCGACGATGATCCAGAGCGGACGCTATAAGAAGATTATCATCATCGGAGCCGATAAGATGTCGTCGGTGACAGACTATAAGGACCGCCAGACATGTCCCCTCTTTGGTGACGGTGCTGCAGCAGTCCTTCTTGAGGCCACAGAAGAGCAGAATATCGGTGTGATGGATTCCTACTTCCGCACAGATGGCAAGGGACTCCCGTTCCTGCATATGAAGGCAGGAGGTTCCGTCTGCCCGCCGTCGCACTTCACGGTAGATCATCGTCTGCACTATCTCTATCAAGAGGGGCGCACGGTGTTCCGCTATGCAGTGACGAACATGAGCAACGACTGTGCGCTGATAGCTGAGCGTAACGGCCTGAACAAGGATAACATCCAGTGGGTCGTTCCTCATCAGGCCAATATGCGTATCATCGAGGCAGTAGCCAAGCGTCTGGAACTCCCAATGGAACAGGTGATGGTGAACATTGAGCACTACGGTAACACGAGTGCTGCCACGATACCGCTCGCCCTATGGGACTACGAAAATCGTCTCCAGAAGGGCGATAACATGATACTCACCGCGTTTGGTGCAGGATTTGTACATGGAGCATCCTACTTAAAGTGGGCATACAACGGAAGTGAGAAATGAAAAGTGAGGAGTGAAAAGTGAAAAGTTGATGCACAAAGCAGGATTCGTCAATATCGTTGGAAATCCCAACGTAGGTAAAAGTACGCTCATGAACCAATTGGTTGGTGAGCGTATTTCGATTGCAACCTTTAAGGCCCAGACCACGCGCCATCGCATCATGGGCATTGTGAATACCCCCGAGATGCAGATTGTCTTCTCCGACACACCAGGCGTATTAAAGCCTAATTACAAGCTTCAGGAGTCGATGCTCGCCTTCTTGGAGTCGGCTCTGCAGGATGCTGATGTCCTGCTCTATGTGACGGATGTGGTGGAGAATCCAGAGAAGAACATGGACTTCCTGGAGAAGGTGCAGAAGATGTCGATACCCGTCATCCTGCTTGTCAATAAGATTGACTCGCTGGATGCGCCCACTGCACAATCCAGCCTGGCGGCGATTGTGGAGCACTGGCATTCCTTACTGCCCAATGCTGAGATCCTGCCGATTTCCGCAAAGAACAAGTTTGGCATCGACATGCTGTTGAAGCGCATTCAGGAACTGCTCCCCGAGAGTCCTGCCTACTTCGATAAAGACCAGCTGACAGATAAGCCCGCGCGCTTCTTCGTGTCGGAGATTATCCGCGAGAAGATCCTGCTCTATTACGATAAGGAGATCCCGTATTCGGTAGAGGTTGCAGTGGAGCGTTTCAAGGAGGACGACAAACACATCCACATCAATGCTGTGATCTACGTAGAGCGCGACTCGCAGAAGGGCATCATCATCGGTCATCAGGGCGTGGCGCTGAAGAAGGTATCTACCGAGGCTCGCAAGTCGCTGGAGAAGTTCTTTGGCAAGGCCATCTATCTCGAGATCTTCGTCAAGGTGGATAAGGACTGGCGTTCTTCCGAGCGGGAACTGGAGCATTTTGGGTATAATTTGGATTGAGGGCCTAGGCAATCCTAGGCGATCCTAGGCAATCCTAGAAAAAGAGAAGAATATGGGAAATTTAGTAGCAATAGTTGGGCGCCCGAATGTGGGAAAATCTACGCTTTTCAATCGCTTGACAAAGTCACGCCAGGCGATTGTGAGCAACGAGGCAGGTACGACGCGCGACCGTCAGTACGGCAAGTGCGAATGGAATGGGCGCGAGTTCTCTGTCGTCGATACTGGCGGCTGGGTGGTTAATTCCGATGATGTGTTCGAAGAGGAAATCCGTAAGCAGGTGATTATCGCCACGGAGGAAGCCGACCTGGTGCTTTTTCTTTGCGATATCAATAATGGTGTGACGGGCTGGGATATGGACGTGGCGCAGATCCTGCGCCGTGCCAAGCTCCCTGTCCTCCTGGTGGCTAATAAGGCTGATGATGGCAAGGACCTCTACGATCAGTATGAATTCTATAAGCTCGGGCTCGGTGATCCCTGGCCCATTAGTGCTGCCACTGGCAGTGGCACTGGCGATTTGCTCGACAAGGTGCTTGAGATCCTGCCTGAGAAGGCTAAGGATGACCTTGAGGAGGGTATTCCCCGCTTTGCCGTCGTGGGTCGTCCTAATGCAGGCAAATCGAGTATCATCAATGCCTTTATCGGTGAAGACCGTAACATCGTGACTGAGATTGCCGGCACCACGCGCGACAGTATCTATACCCGCTATGATAAGTTCGGATTCGACTTCTACCTGGTGGATACCGCTGGTATCCGTCGTAAGAACAAGGTGACTGAAGACCTCGAGTTCTATTCTGTGATGCGCTCTATCCGTGCCATCGAGAACAGCGATGTCTGCATCCTCATGATCGATGCCACCCGTGGTATCGAGGCGCAGGATATGAACATCTTCCAGCTGATTCAGAAGAACAACAAGTCGCTGGTGGTAGTTGTGAATAAATGGGATCTTGTGGAGGATAAATCACAGGCCGCTATCGATACCTTTATCAATGCCATCCGTCAGCGCATGGCGCCATTCGTGGATTTCCCCATCATCTTTGCCTCTGCCCTCACGAAGCAGCGCATTTTCAAGGTGCTCGAGACGGCGAAGGAAGTATATCTGAACCGTAAGGCTAAGATTGGTACTTCGAAGCTCAACGAGGTGATGCTGCCCCTGATAGAGGCTTTCCCGCCTCCCTCGGTGAAGGGCAAGTATATCAAGATCAAATATGTGGCACAGGTGCCTGATACACAGATTCCCACCTTCGTGTTCTATGCCAATCTGCCGCAGTATGTCAAGGAGCCTTATAAGCGCTTCCTCGAGAATAAGATCCGCGAGAACTGGACGCTTACCGGCTCGCCCATCAATGTCTTCATCAGGCAGAAATGAGGAAGGGCAGTGTTGGCAGGCCAGAGGCGCCAGGATTCCTAGTCCATCTAGTTCGTCTAGTCCATCTAGTTCGTCTAGTCCATCTAGTTCGTCTAGTCCGTCTAGTCCGACTAGTCCGACTAGTTATACTAGCCTTTCTAGTGGGCGCCTGCGGCGGCCCTACGCCTGAGGAGATGGCCTCGCTGGCAGCGAAGGGCTATTATGAGCACTTGATGCGGGGCGAATATCGCGAGTTCCTTGAGGGAAAGGAATTCCAGCCGCTGGATACTATCGGCACCATCGACCGTATGGAGGAGCACGAGGTGAATCTCCGCCAGTTTATGGCGCAGCAGGAGGAAGTGCATCATGGTATCCGCGAGGTGCGTATCTCCAATGCCCGGACTGACACCACGCTGAAGGTCACGAATGTCTTCCTGGTGCTCTGTTTCGGTGATTCCGTCAACGAGGAGATTGTTGTCCCCATGGTGGAGCGTCAAGGCCGGTGGAAGATGAAGTGAGGAGTGTGGAGTGAGGGGCGAGTAGTGAGGAGTGTGGAGTGTAAAAATAGACTAGGTTTATATATATGAAGAAGAATATGTTTATTATGAAGGTCAAATTTGGTGAGTTGAATTGGGGAGTGAGGGTGTTGATGATACTTTTCACTTTTCAGTTCTCTCTACTCGCTTCTGCGCAGGAGACGCAGACTACAGAGCAGCAGGAGTTCCACTCTGAGTATATACCCGTGTTTCAGTACTGGAAGGAGCATAACATCTTCCAGCATCTGGATCTCTCTGTGACTGCAGGAACTACGGGTATCGGCATCGAGGCTTCTTCGCCCATCGGTGAGTATTTCCAGTTGCGTGCTGGCTATAACTTTATGCCGCGTTTTACCGCGAAGATGAAGTTCGATGTGACTATTGGCGGCAAGCCTGCTCATCAGTATGATGCGCAAGGCAACCCCGTGGAGAGTTCTTTCGATAAGATGCAGAAGATGATGAGGGGCTTCTCAGGCTTCGATGTCGAAGATCATGTGGATATGGTGGGCAAACCCACGATGAACAATTTCAAGCTGCTGCTTGATATCTTCCCCTTTAAGAATAACAAGCACTGGCACTTCACTGCTGGTTTCTATTGGGGACCGTCGCAGTTTGCCAAGGCTGATAATACCACAGAGGCGATGACCTCGCTGTTGGCTGTGGGTATCTACAACCGCATGTATGAACGTGCAGAGAAGCGTTATCCTATCATGGACTGGGAGGACATGGGCATTTCTGAAGAAATCATTGACAAGTATCATCTGAACGTTATTCCCAGTGATCTCTATGCCCAGATTCTCGATTACGGTCGCCTGGGCTTCACTTTAGGTACGTTTACCCATGATTTCACCGATGATAATGGGGTAGAGCGTAAGGCTGGCGAGCGATATAACATGGAGCCAGGTACTGACGGTATGATTCATGTGAAGGCGAAGTCTAATTCGTTTAAGCCCTATTTAGGCTTTGGATATGGCGGCAACATGGTGAAGGGGCGTGATGACTGGAAGATCTCTTTCGATGCCGGTGTATGGATCTGGGGTGGCAGTCCTAAAGTCTATACGCACGATGGTATTGACCTGATTAGTGATGTGGAGAATATCGGTGGTCAGGTAGGTGATTACGTTAAGACGTTTAAGGCCTTTAAGGTTTATCCTGTGCTGAATCTCAGGATTACGAAGCGTATTTTCTGATAACCCTTGCTTATCATTAATTAAGGGGCCCTTATCGCTTGATAAGGGCCCCTTATTGTATCATAACCGCCACTTATTGAGAGTGGCCGTATATTTACTTAATCACGATCTTCTTACCGTTCTGAACGTAAACACCAGGACGTGGGGTAACACCCTTCTGGAGTCTTACACCGCTCAGCGTGTAGATAGCGTCGTCAGCCACCTTGCTGCTCTTCATGACGCTCTGGATACCTGTACCTGTACCCTCATACAGTACATCAGCGCATGAAGAGGGCAGATCCATCAGATAGCACTTGTTGTGTACACAGTACTTACCGTCTGTTAGATCACTGCTTGAAGCCTTTTTGAACACGAGCTTGCCACCCTCTTCACCGATTGTACGCATGCTGCTGGCATCGTAAGTCTTGTAGTTCCTGTGATTGGGTTCGTCAATATCGAAGAAGCGTCCGCTCAGGCAGTTGTCGCTGGGCTCTGAAGCACTGTCTGTCACAGGCTTGATGATGTTCTTGGCGGGATTGTTAGACGAGCACTTGATGATTACAGGCATGGACTCAGGAATGACGTCCTTGTCCCACTTCTTCAGGCTGAAGCTGCTATTGTCAACAGCGTCTACGTAATATGCCTCCATGCCTGATGAGTGCAGTTTGAATGCGAAGCCTGCTTTCATGGTTCCCCAGTAAGCACCTGCAGCCTCACAGTCGGGCTCGATGCCGATATAGTGTGTGCTGTTGTCGATAGCGTGCAACTTCCAGTATCTGTTTTCCGTTCCAGCTTCCTTGATGTACGACCATGTCTCGTATTCCTCTGAACGTTGCTTCTTCTTTTCTGCATCACCGATGAACACGGTAACACCGCTATAGCTTCCCCACAGCTCGTAGCCATCACCACCAGCGGTGATCTGAACCTGAAGCTTGTTACCTGACAAAGCAGCAAGGCTTGCACCCTGAGCTTTAACGTTGTAGGCAGAACCACTGATGTTCTCAATATAGAATACTGATCCTGGATGAACGCTGACTTGGTCGAGATCCATACAGGTTTTGCAGGCTTCCATATCCACATTACCGGATGTGTCTGCTGAACCCTGATTGTCAACCAATACCATGTAGCGCTTTGTCAGTGTGTTCTGTATATGATAGAAGCCATTTGACTGTGCCATTGCACCGAGGGCGAAGGCTGTCATACATGCAAGCGTAAAAATTTTCTTCATAATCTTACTTTTTTGTGGTTTTAAGAAAAAGCCCAGCCCCTATTGGGACCGGGCTTTCAAGTCTTTTTATTGTTTCACTAGAGTGGCTTTAATTACTCTGCGATACAGATAGATACACGGTTGCTGTCGTTGTCAGCGAACGGCTGTACGCGTGAACCCTTGCTGTCGAAGCTGATGCGGCTCTCAGCGATACCGTACTTCTCCTTCAGGGCCTTCACTACTACGTCAGCACGACCCTTAGCCAGGCGATCGTTGATGCGATCGTTACCTGTACCAGCGTCAGCATAACCAGTAATCATCACCTTTGCTGTAGGATGAGCGTTCAGGTAGTCAGCGATATCCTTAACCTTCTGAGCCTCAGAGTCACGGATGACGGTCTTGTTGATCTCGAAGAAGATATCACGACGGAGAGGCTCAACAACTGGAGCGGGCTTCTCTACCTCTACAACCTTCTCAACAATCTTGTCTACGTATACAATCTCGGGCTTTGGAGCGGGGATGAAACGTGTTGTGTAAGTCTTGCCAAGAGCAATCTTTGCACCGATAACGAGGTTTACGTAAGAGTCGCTACCGCTACCATCCTTGCCACCTTCGTTCTTGAAGTTGTACTTAGAACCAGTGAGGTTGTAAGTAGCCTCGAGACCGAGCTTAACAGCGTTGCTAACCTTGAAATCAAGGAAAGCACCAAACTTACCGTTCACCAGAGTAGCACTCTTGTTCTCATAGAGGGGAACATAGTTGCCATTGGGGTTGTAAGCATTGCTGGTCAGATAGGTGTTCAGACCATTGTAGTCATCCTCGTTCATCTTAGAGCGGAAGTTAGCACCGATACCTGCGATGATTCCGTAGTCTACAATGTGATTAGGATTGTAGTTGAAACCAGCGAAGTTAATCATCAAGTCCAAGCTGGGATTGAAATAAGTGAACTTATAGCTCTCCTTTGGAGTTTTGATAGACTCCTCGTATCCCATCTTGCCCTGCCAAGCCTTCACAGCGAGGCGAGCGCCAATAACTGGAGTGAACTGACGACCAATGCCAATCTGTACGTTTGGAGAAAGCAACTTACCAAAGCTTGTCTCACCAGTGGTGTACTGACCACCAGCCTGCAGCTGCAGGAACCAGTGAGGCGCGAAGACGTATTCTGTCGTACCCTTCTGCTCGTCCTGAGCAGCTGTCTCCTGTGCGTAACCAGCCATTGTGGCGGTCAGCATGAGGGCAGACAATATCAGTTTCTTCATTTTCATATTCTTGTACTTAACTTTTTTTGATTCACAATGTTACTTAGTCTCTGTATCCCGATTACTTGCGGTTGATAGGATATCTCTTGGTAACTACGTTTCCGTAGTAGTCAGAGGTTTGGTAAACAATCTCGCAAGCCTCGTTAGGAATATCCAACTGAACGATCTTCTCGTTGCCAGGGAGGCTGTAGTACTGCTTAACCTTACCACCGTAAATCAGGGCGATGTACTTTCTGTATACAGGAACGATGTACTCCTCTGTCAGTGAGGTCATGATGAATGTGTATTTACCAGCTGCAAACCTCATAGAACCATCAGCATCTCCGAATGGATACATGCGGTTGATACCCTCACGGCTCTCGAACAACAGTGTAGGCTGGGTGAGATTCCAGCAAGGCTGGTAGTCGAAGAGACCAATGAACTTTTCTGTAACTTTGTTCAGGTAGTTGTTAACACGTGTCATCACACCTGCTGTAGAAGCGTTCTTCAAAGCAGTGTACTTGCTAAGGAATGGATTAATCTGTGAGTTAATCTGATTTGCCATATTGTCTCCACCAGCCTTAATAGCGTTAGCTAACTGTGTGAGGAAATTGTTAATATCCTGTGTTGCAAGAACGTCGCCTGTAGCTGCATTTGTGGATGTCCATGCATTGGTTCCTGCATTCCATATCCACTGATCACCTGTACCATTTGTAACTACAAAGTTTGTTCCATTAGGAACACTAATACTTGATGTGTTTACATTAAATGACATAGACAATGTTGGAGCATTCGGCATGCGAGCCTGGATAGCACCAACGAGCTTAGCTACGATAGCGTTAACTGGCGTAAGATTCCAAGAAGCACCAGAAAGGAGCTGGTCAGCGAGGATCATCTGCTTGTAGTTCAGAGGATTGATGGTAACGGTTGTGATGTCGAAACCTGAGATAACGTCGTTCTCACCATCGTCCCAAGAAACGCGAACAGCTGACTTCTGCAGTTTCTCACGCTGCTGGTAAACACCATTGTAGAAATCCTGAATAATCTTGAGTGAACTCTTGAGAGCGTTTCTGAAATGTCTCTGCTTCAGCTCGTTTGCCAAGTACTGGAAACGACCGAACACGTTCTGAGCCTCTGCATCAGGACCCTGATTTACACCCAGAAGAGCAGAACCAGCATCCCACAAGTTGTTATAACCGAACTTGGTGTAGTCGAAGTGCATCTTCTCGATAGCGTCGAGAGCTACAGTAGCCTTAGCTTCATAGAGGTAGGTCTTCTCGTTCTCTACGTTTGTAGGAGCAGGAGCAATCAGAAGGCTGTCTGTTGCATCGCCGTCAGCACGAGTCAGACCATTGCCATGCTTACCAATAGCCCATGTGATTAAGTGATCAGACTTCTTGATGTCGCTCAGTTTGATACCAGTCTCCTCACCACGTGAGTTGATCAGGTCTACGCTGAGCAGAGAAGGATCAACCTTGCGGGGGTTAATGGTGAAGTAGAGTGTACCAGCGTTGCCTGTACCGTTGACCAGGTAAGCGTTCTTGCCGCTGTTACCAATGATAGCGTCCTCATCCCAGTTACCATTGAGGTCCTGAGGAAGCTCAGAAGCCAGCAGGTAGTTACCATCGGGATCAACGTTGTAGTCCTTACCAGAGATTGGGAACTCAGGCATACCAGTCTTGTTCTCACCAACATAAGCAGCGAGGAAAGCAGGATTGAAACCAGGCAGGTTGATTGTACCTACTACGCAGTCGAGAGTCTCCTGGAGAACAACGCCAGTTACCATCGTAGAGCTGGCCTTGCCAATCTTCTCGTCCAAAGCTTTGATCTGATCCTGAAGCTTCTTGATCTCATCGTCTACATAGGTCTTGTCAGCCTTGTCGGTCTTCAGTTTTGCAACCTCGTCCTTCAGAGCCTGAAGGTCCTTCTTCAGCTGCTCAACGCCCATGTCCTGAGCCTCGAGAACGGCAATACGAGTCTCCAACTCGTCAATCTGCTTGTCCATTGTACCCATGTCAACGCGGATGTTTCTTTCTACATCATCCACATTGTCCTTACAAGAAACAAATGATGTTGTGCCTGCCAACAAAAGTGCAGACATCAAGATACCATTAATAATTTTCTTTTTCATTTGAACTTAAAAATTATAATTAAACAATTAAAATATGATATATCTATGCATTAATTTATATAAATCGGTGACAAAAGTAGACAATTATTTTGTATTATGCAAGAAATTTTTAATTTTTTTTTAAAAAATCTGCATTTTTTTGTCTTTTTCCCACAAATTCGGCTTCCTTTTTGCGATTTTAACATTTCTGGTTGCCTTCTCCGTTGTGCGCCTGACAGGACTCGAACCTGCACGTCGTGAGACACCAGATCCTAAGTCTGACGCGTCTACCAATTCCGCCACAGGCGCTTTCTTGCTTTCTTTTCTTACTTGCGGGTGCAAAGGTACGAACTTTTTTTTATTCCACCAAGAGTTTACGGGCAAATTCTATCAGAGAATCTTTTCCCTTGATAAAGTCGTCATCTGTGAGCGCAACCTCATAGTCGGGGTCGATGCCGAATTCTGTCTGCTGGTGATCGCGGTCGTACATGGGACATGCCGAGAAGCGTACCGTCCAGCCATTGGGGAGGGTAGAGGTGAAAGGCATGCCAGCGCCGCCGCCTGTATGGTCGCCCACAATCTTCGCTTGTGGCATACACTTCATGTATTTCACGAACTCGTTGGCAGCGCTGTACACCTCGCGGTTGGTGAGTACCACCACGTTCTTGTGCCATCTCAGATTGCCTGAGGGTTCGATATACTGAGGCTCCATCTCCGAGAAGTCGTCGTGGCCCTTGCCCGTCTTGTGCTGCTGGTAGCCCACGAGTGTCTTCTCGTTGCAGAAGCGTGCTGCCAGTCTCTCGGCATTGGTGAGGTCGCCGCCGCCATTGCCCCGGATGTCGATGATCAGTCCGTTGCAGAACAGGAAGTACTCGATGATGTCGTTGAGACTGCTCTCGCCAATGCCGCTGCTGAAGCTGCCGTAGTGGATATAGCCAATGTTATCGTCGAGGATGCGGTACTTCATGCCGCCAGCGATACGATAGTCGGTGCCGAGGTAGCGGCGCTGCAGGGTGTCGCTGAAGTTCGTGGGGTAGTCTTCGTGCCACTTCCAGTAGCGGCCGTAGTCGAAAGTCGTGAAGAGGTTCACGTGGCCGTCGCGCAGTTCGGAGAGCATATCGGTGAGCACCTCGAAGAGCTGTTGCTCGCTGATCATGTTGTTCGCGCGTACCTTATATATATTGTAGACCTTCTGCCAGTCGAGTCCATACTCATGCTGCTTGTAGTCGAAGAAGCAATAGTGCTCGTCGATGATTTTCCAGAGGGCCTTGAAGTTGCCCTGCGGGGTGTCGTCGTGCTCGACTTCGTTGACACAGGAAGTGAGGGCTAAAAGGCATAGTAACAAACTAACTATTTTTAGGCGGAAGAGCAGGTTGGCGTATTTTTTTAGACAGAAGAACATAAGAACAAAATTTTAGAGGCTGCGGGCGATGCCTATTACGAAACGATGCGTATAGACATGCTGCTTGAGGTTGTTCACTGCGGCTTGCTGGTAGTTGCCCAGGTAACCGATACGGAGGTTCCACTTCCTGCCCGTCTGCCACTCGAGGGTGAGCATCTGTCGCAGGTTCGGGGCACTGATGGTGGTCGTGGGTACGATGTTGTGGTCGTAGTTGCCGCGCGAGAAGATCTCGTAGTACGACTGTCCGTAATTTGGGCTGAACACCAGTCCCAACAGTTGTGCCTCTACCTCGTAGCGCAGTGAGAAGCGCTGGCGGAAGAGGGGAAATCCGAAAGTGGCAATGGCTGAGGGCATGAGGTTCATGCCGAGGCGCATCTGTGCGGGGTTGTTGGTGTTGAGCATGGCGTAGATGAATCCGAGATTGGCATTCACCAGTCCGCCGGCATCGAGGTGAAGGCGCAAGTCCGTGCTCTCGTTGCCGAGCAGGGTGAATCGTCGATAGCGCCCCCAGTAGAGGTTGTAGTCGCCTTCGAGCATGCTGATGCTGTGGCTGCGGTCGTTGGCCTTCGAGAGGTCTATCTCGTGCTGGATGATGTTATGCCAATGTTTGCCCTTCTTGATCTGTGGCTCGCGTATATTTAAATAGGTGAAGCCGGTACCCCTGAATGTCTCTTGTGAGAGATAGGTGTCGAGCAGATTCGAGGGACCTACGCCAAACAAATGCGTCTGGGCAGCTGCTGGGAGCACCAGCAGACAAAACAGCGCCGGCATCAGGTTCTTAAAGATTGTCGTCATCGAATAGTCTCAATTGTCCTGTGAGTTCGTCGCGCACCTGCTGCTCGCTCTTGCCGGCATCAGGGTCGAGGTTTTCTTCGGGCTCCTCCGTCTCGGGCTCCTCTTCCGGAGGCTCTGGGAATCGCGTGGGTTCCAACTCTACGACACTCTCGAGGGCATAGGTGGTGAGGCGCTTGCCCTTGGCCTTATAGCCCTTGACGGCGATGAACTGCTCGGCATCGATCTCCTCCTGTCCTCGGAAGGCATCAGCCCCGCCGTAAGTGAGCAGGATACGGGGGTAGACGGTATCGGTGAGCAGGATGAGCTGCGAGGTGGGATTCTCCGAGAGCCAGTTCTGCTTCTTCTTCGTGGCGTCCATCTGGAAACGCTTCAGATAGGGGTAGCCTTGATTATCGGCATCATAGAGGATGGCTGTCCAAACTTTATCAGCCTCGTATTTCTCGATGCGCAGGATATTCTCTTCGTAGTGGTTGTTCAGATCGAAGTTCGAGAGATAGCACTCGCCGCTCTTTAGGACGATGAGTATCTGGTCTTCGTCGTAGAACTCACCCAGCAGGCGTCCGTGCTCGTCGTAGTTCAGACGGTTCACGTCGGGGTCGTACCACACCTTGCGGCCTCCGAGGGTAGAGTGGCCGTGACTCTTCAGTCCGATGCGGTGCACGGCGTACTTCGTCAGCAGGTTACCCTTCGAGGCGCGGCCCTTGATCATCACCTCCGAGAAATCCTTCTCGATGAAGATCTTCTTGATCTTGGGATCTGGGTCGAGGGTGACCTTGATAACCTCCGCCTCACCATTGGGATTGGCTGTGAAGTACATCACCTTCGAGCCTGGTGTCCCCATTGTCAGGTCGTACTCCTTGTCGCGCGTCATCGATGTCACGTTGAAGCGCTTGATGAAGTACCAGCCTTTCTTGCCGTCGCGATAGACGGCATTGTAGATGGTGCGCGAGTCGTTCTTCTTGAACACGTTGAGGTAGAGCACGTTCTTGCCCACGAAGATCTTGTCGGCCACGCGGATGACCTTGTATTTGCCGTCCTTGTAGAAGATGATGATATCATCGAGGTCGGAGCAGTTGCACACGAACTCGTCCTTCTTCAGGCCAGTGCCGATGAAGCCGTCCGTGCGGTTGATGTAGAGCTTCTGGTTGGCCTCTGCCACCTTCGCGGAGTCGATGGTGTCAAAGTTGCGGATCTCCGTCAGGCGCGGATGGTCCTTGCCGTACTTGTCCTTGAGGAACTGGAACCAGTTGGCTGTGACCTCCACGAGGTTTGCCAGGTCGCGGTCGATCTCCTCGATCTCAGCCTTCAGGCGCGCCATGAGTTCATCGGCCTTGTCCTTATTGAACTTCAGGATGCGCTGCATCTTGATTTCGAGCAGGCGCAGGATGTCATCTTTCGTCACCTCGCGCACCAGCGTGGGGTAGTAGGGCGTCAGTCGCTCGTCGATATGCTCGCAGACCTTATCGACATTGGGCGCCTCTTCGAATTTCTTGTCCTTATAGATACGCTCCTCGATGAAGATCTTCTCCAGCGACTGGAAGTGCAGCTGCTCGAGGAGTTCGTTCCGGCGGATCTCAAGCTCCTGGCGGATGAGGTCTTTCGTGCGGTCCACGCTGTGGCGCAGCACGTCGCTGATGGTGAGGAACTGTGGCTTGTTGTCCTCGATCACGCAACAGTTGGGTGAGATGTTGATCTCGCAGTCGGTGAAGGCGTAGAGGGCGTCGATGGTCTTATCGGAAGAGACACCAGGTGCCAGATGCACCTGAATCTCGACGCTTGCTGCCGTCAGGTCTTCCACCTTACGGGCCTTGATCTTGCCTTTCTCAATGGCTTTCACAATCGAGTCCTGCAGCGTCTCGGAGGTCTTCGAGAATGGAATCTCGCGGATGACGAGCGTCTTCTGGTCTATCTTCTCGATTTTCGCACGTACCTTGAGTACGCCTCCGCGCTGTCCGTCATTGTATTTCGACACATCGATGCTGCCCGCTGTGGGGAAATCGGGGAAGAGCTGGAAGGGCTGCTCGTGGAGGTAGGCGATGGCTGCATCGCAGATCTCGCAGAAGTTATGGGGCAGGATTTTCGACGATAGTCCGACGGCGATACCCTCAGCCCCTTGTGCCAGCAGCAAGGGGAACTTCACGGGCAGGGTGATAGGTTCCTTGTTGCGACCGTCGTATGACATCTTCCACTCTGTGGTCTTGGGATTGAAGACGGTGTCGAGGGCAAACTTCGAGAGACGGGCCTCGATGTATCGCGGTGCAGCGGCAGAGGATCCTGTGAGGATGTTTCCCCAGTTTCCCTGTGTGTCAATGAGCAGGTCTTTCTGTCCCATCTGTACGAGGGCGTCACCGATAGAGGCATCACCGTGAGGGTGGAACTGCATGGTGTGTCCCACGATGTTCGCCACCTTGTTATAGCGGCCGTCGTCCATGCGCTTCATCGAGTGCAGGATGCGGCGCTGCACAGGTTTCAGGCCGTCGCCCAGGTGGGGCACGGCACGCTCGAGGATTACGTAGGAGGCATAATCCAGGAACCAGTTCTGGTACATGCCGCTGAGGTGGTGTACTGCTGCCGCGTCGAAGCGGTTCACGGGTTTATAGTCGGAGTGGCCTTCCTGCGTCCCTTCCGACTCCTGTGTTTCCAAAATCTCGTCTTTTGTTTCGTCGTCCATAAAACGGTCTTTAGTGTTTCTGCCTGCAAAGGTAAGCATTTCTGGCGAGAAAAACGAGGAATTGGGGGGATTTTTTTCTAGCAGCCCTAGTCGTTCTAGTCGTTCTAGTAGGACTAGTCGGACTAGTTGGACTAGGGGGACTAGGGCTTTCCTGCGAGTTTCTCTAGGGCGCCGGATAGTTGGGCCTGGGTGGCAGCGAGTTCCTTGTGGAGGCGGGCCAGTTCTTCGCGCTGGTTTGTGCGGTAGCCAAGACGGGCGGCCGTCATGCGCTCCTTGATGCCTCCTTCGGTGATGAATACTTGCTCCAAATACTTCTCGTAGGATACCATCATCCTGTCGATAAAGTGGCAGAGGGAGAGCGCGACGTTGGCTAATTCCTCATCGTTCCATCGTGGGATAAACGGCTGATAGTCTTCCAGGCGGTTGCGTGATCTGCAGAAACTGACCATTGGCCCAAAGCGCTGGTGTGTCTTTGTCCAGATAGTAAGTCCTCTGGATATGAGGTAATCCTCGTAGTCTTCGCGTAGCTCCTTGATGCTGGAACGAGCCACGTTGATGAGGTTGATCTCCATCTGGGTCGATGTGACACCGTCGGCAGAGCCTTCAACGATGTTCTGTTTACCTGAACGTGCTGCCTGTACCATCTGATCGATGGTGCGGTCTCCCCTGATGAGATACCGTTTCGAGAATGTGAAGGTGATCTGATACAGAACCTTTGACTTCTGATAGAAGTGGAGTGCCTCCCAATTTGCCTGAGGGCGAAGGACGTTTGATGTACTGAAATCTTTCATAGTGTTGAACTTTTAGATAGTTAACCGTGGCAAAGGTACATAGATTTTTGTGAATAGCCAAATGTTTCCTTTAAATTTTTGGTGAATTCGTTGAAATGTTGTAACTTTGCAGCGTTTTTGTTCGAATAGATATAAGGAATAATATATAAGAAAATGACAGCAAACGAGATTCGTGACTCTTTCAAGAAATTCTTTGAGTCGAAGCAGCATGCCATCGTGCCTTCTGCACCGATGGTGATTAAAGACGACCCCACACTGATGTTTACTAACGCTGGTATGAACCAGTGGAAGGATATCATATTAGGAACCCGCGACCCTGAGCCGCGCCGCCGTGCAGACACCCAGAAGTGCCTGCGCGTCAGTGGTAAGCATAACGACCTGGAGGAAGTAGGCCACGACACCTACCACCACACGATGTTCGAGATGCTTGGCAACTGGAGCTTTGGCGACTATTTCAAGGAGGGCGCCATCGATATGGCCTGGGAATACCTGGTAGACGTGCTGAAACTGAATCCCGAGGACCTCTACGTGACGGTGTTCGAGGGTTCGCCCGAGGAGAATATCCCCCGCGATGACGAGGCTGCCAAATACTGGTCAAAGCATGTGCCCGAGGATCATATCATCAACGGCAATAAGCACGACAACTTCTGGGAGATGGGCGATACAGGTCCCTGCGGTCCCTGTTCTGAGATTCACGTGGACAGCCGTACTCCCGAGCAGCGCAAAGCCTCAGGTATCAGTGGTCGCGACCTGGTGAATCAGGATGATCCTCAGGTGATCGAGATCTGGAACCTGGTGTTCATGCAGTTCAACCGTAAGGCAGATGGCTCGCTCGAGAAGCTCTCGATGAACGTAATCGATACTGGTATGGGCTTCGAGCGCCTCGTGCGCATGCTGCAGGGCAAGCACTCCAACTACGACACTGACATCTTCCAGCCAATCATCAAGGCTGAGGAGCAGATTACGGGGCTGAAGTACACGACCTTCGAGGAGGAGGCTAGTAGCTCTAGTCCGACTAGTCCGACTAGCCAGACTAGTAATACTAGTAATCCTAGCCAGGCTAGTATCAACGTGGCCATGCGCGTCTGCGCTGACCATCTGAGAGCCGTGAGCTTCTCCATCGCAGACGGCCAGCTGCCTTCTAATGCGAAGGCTGGTTACGTGATCCGTCGTATCCTGCGCCGTGCCGTGCGTTATGCCTATACCTTCTTAGGTCAGAAAGAGAGTTTCCTCTATAAGCTCGTGCCCACAATCGTTGAGGAGATGGGTGGTGCCTTCCCCGAGTTGAAGGCTCAGCAGCAGTTAATCTCGAAGGTGATGAAGGAAGAGGAAGACTCGTTCCTCCGCACACTGGATAAGGGTATCGGCATGCTCAGCGACGCAATGGCACAGTTGAAGGCAGAGCACAAGACGGAGCTCGACGGCGTGCAGGCCTTCCGTCTCTTCGATACCTACGGCTTCCCGCTCGACCTGACGGAGCTTATCTGCCGCGAACAGGGCTTCACGGTGGATGAGAAGCAGTTCGACGTGGAGATGCAGAAGCAGAAGGAGCGCGCGCGTAATGCTGCAGCTGTGGAGAACAGCGACTGGGTGGAACTCGCTCAGGGCGAGCAGCAGTTCGTGGGCTACGACTATACGGAATATGAGTGTCATATCCTGCGCTACCGCAAGGTGACACAGAAGAAGAATGAGTTCTATGAACTCGTGTTCGATCATACGCCTTTCTATGGCGAGATGGGTGGTCAGGTAGGTGATTGTGGTGTCATCTGCAATGAGGCAGAGACCATTGAGATTATCGATACCAAGCGCGAGAACAACCAGAGTGTACATATCGTGAAACAGTTGCCAAAGGATCCCACAGCGCAGTTCATGGCTTGTGTGGATACCGATAAGCGCGATGCTTCAGCCGCTAACCATACTGCTACCCACCTGCTCGACTATGCGCTGAAGCAGGTGCTTGGCGACCATGTGGAGCAGAAGGGCTCGTTCGTCAGCCCTGACACCCTGCGCTTCGACTTCTCTCACTTCCAGAAGGTGACAGATGAGGAAATCCGTCAGGTAGAGCGTATGGTGAATGAGATGATCCGTGAGGATATCCCTCTGGATGAGCACCGCGAAGTGCCCTTCGACGAGGCCAAGAAGCTTGGTGCCATCGCCCTCTTTGGTGAGAAGTATGGCGACAAGGTGCGCGTGGTTCGTTTTGGACCGTCGTGTGAGTTCTGCGGTGGTATCCACGCCAAGGCTACAGGTAAGATCGGTTTCTTCAAGATCATTGCCGAGAGCAGTGTTGCCGCAGGTATCCGCCGTATCGAGGCCAAGACTGGTAAGGAGTGTGAGGAGCTGTTGTATCAGACAGAGGATATCCTGAAGGCTATCAAGGGATTCTTCAATAATGCGAAGGATCTGCAGGGCGTGATTGCGAAATACATCGAGGAGCACGACTCTATGAAGAAGGATATCGAGCAGTTCCAGGCCCAGAAGGTGCAGCAGTTTGCCCAAAGTCTTGTAAGCAAGGCTCGTCTGGTAAACGGTGTGACGGTTGTCTCTACACAGCTTGAGCTGGCACCCGCAGCTGCCAAGGACCTGGTGTTTAAGGTTCGTGAGCTCTGCCCTGAGGCGCTGCTCTGCGTCGTAGGTACCACTTACGACGGCAAGCCCATGCTGAATGTGATGCTCAGCGATGACATGGTGAAGGATCATGGTCTGAATGCAGGCCAGCTCGTGCGCGAGGCCGCCAAGCTGATGCAGGGCGGTGGCGGCGGACAACCCCACTTCGCCTCGGCAGGCGGCAAGAACCCCGACGGGCTCACCGCTGCCATCGACAAGGTCGTAGAGTTGTGCAAACTTTAGGAGTGAAGAGTGAAAAAATGAATAGTTATGGCACTAAATCTGAACAAGAACCTGAAGCTCTACTACTCCATCAAGGAGGTGGCAGAGATGTTTGATCTCAATGAGAGTACGCTCCGTTATTGGGAGCAGGAGTTTCCATCGCTGAAACCGAAGACTTCGGGGACAGCGAAGATCCGCCAGTATCAGGAAAAGGATATCGAACAGATACGCCTTATCCATAACCTCGTGAAGGTGCGAGGCTTCAAGATCGCATCTGCGCGTAAGATTCTTACTCAGAATAAGAAAGGTGCCGACAGAAAGGCTGATGTCCTCGGGTGGCTGATTGACATCCGCACGGAATTGCAGGCTCTCAAGAAACAATTGGATTATCTGCAATAAAATAAAAATTCCCGCGCTCTTCATGAGGCGGGAATTTTTGTTTATTGTTCGGGCATCCAGCCACCCATGACGGTGGCAAGGGTGATTTTCTCCGCTTCCTTCTTCGTGAGCTGACGGCTCCAGGCGACGCGCTCTGAAGTCTTCGCCCCCTCACCGTGGTTATTATATTCCATATAGCGCGCCGTCTGTTCACGGTGCTGCTCCCAATGGTGCCAGCCTGCAGGACGGATATGGCCTCCCAGTTCACAGTTCATAAATAAGGTGTAGCCGTAGTCGCGCCAAGGACGCCCCAGATATACCTGTGTGGCCTCGGGCTTGGCAATAAGGCGGCAGTTGTTGAACACGTAACCGTAAGCCTGATCCTTCGGAGTGGAGGCAGCCGTGACGTATGAGTTCACAAGACTCTCGATGGTGCAGTTCTCTAACCATGCCGTGGAGGGTCCAAAGATAAAGTCGGTGGTGCCGCAGATGTAGCAGTCCTTGAAGAAGAGACGGGTGTTAGCCATGCCTGTATACACCGTGTCCTGATGCCCTATGAAGCGGCAATTGATGAATACCAAACGGTCTCCCTCAGTATGCAGAGCCACAGCCTGTCCCAGTCGTGCGGAATTATTCTCGATAGTGATATTCTTCAGTGTGATGTCGTTACCCTCGATTTTCAGTGTATAGGTGCGGAAGGTGCCCATAGGTTGCAGGCGCGGGGCAGCTGTTCCTAAAAACACCTTCACATTGGCATGGTCATCGTAGGTGATGATGGTATTCTCGACACTCTCACCGCAGATCTCGATGTTCTGCAACCACTGCGGGATGATTAGTTTCTCTTTATAGGTACCGTTCTTCACGAAGATCACCTTGTGATAGTCCATGAAGGCGCGGCACACCTCGATGGCTTCATCCACGGTACGGAACTCCCCTGTTCCGTCGCGTGCCACCACGATGGTATCGGGGTTGTCGTACTTGCCTGCGGCAGAAGCAGTGAATAGAGAACACTGAACAGTGAATAGTAAGGGCAGGATCCTGCTCCATAAGATTGCTTGTTTCATTTTGATTGACATGTGGAAGCTAAATTACATGATTTGTGATATCTCCTTGAGGTCGGGAATGCCCTTGAGGTTATCACAGATGGCCTTCACATCATCGCGGTCGTGAACACGGATCTCGATGCTGCCGTCGAAGATGCCTTCCTCGCAGGTGATGATCACCTTGTGGATGTTCACGTTCATCTGTGAGGATATCACCTGTGTGATCTCGTTGAGCATACCCAAGCGGTCGATACCGCCAATGCGGATAGTGGCGTCGAAGAAGAGTTTCTTGTGCATGTCCCATTTGATGTCGAGGATACGGTTGCCGTAGCTCGATTTCAGCTTCGCAGCCACAGGACACGTGCGCTTGTGGATCTCTATCTGATTCTTGTTGTTGATATAGCCAAGGGCATCGTCGCCAGGGATGGGGTGACAGCAGCCCACAAACTTATACTGGTTGATGTTATCCTCAGAGATAAAGACAGGCTTCTTGCGGTTGAACTTCTCTGGTACGACGAAGAGTTCCTGTTTTGTGGCCCCTTCTTCCTTCTTCTTCTTTCCTACGAAGGGCACGTACTTGCGCCAGCCCGACTCGTTCTCTTCCTTGTTCTTGCCCGAAAGCTCGTCGAGGTCCTTCTCGCCCAGCAGTACCATCTTCTCGCCCAGTGCCAGAAGGAACTCGCCACGTTTCGCATAGCCGTGGAACTCCGAGAGCTGGTCGGTGATGGCCATCGTTGGTTCAATGTTGTTCTTCTTTAGGAACTCATCCAACAGCTCCTCGCCAGTGCGCTGTGTCTCGCGGTTGTCGCGGCGCAGGATGGCCTGGATCTTGGCTTTGGCCTTTGCTGTAGAGACGAAATTGATCCATGCCGGACTGACGTGCTGCGACTTGGATGTGAGGATTTCCACCTGATCACCGCTCTGCAACTTATGGCTCAGGGGCACAAGCTTGTGGTTCACCTTCGCTCCGATACAATGGCTGCCGAGGAAGGTGTGGATAGAGAAGGCGAAGTCGAGGGCGGTACATCCCGCAGGCATCGTCTTGATCTCACCTTTAGGCGTGAAGACGAAGATCTCCGAGGCGAAGAGGTTCAACTTGATGGTATCGAGGAAGTCCATGGCATCGGGCTGCGGGTCGTCGAGGATCTCCTTGATGGTGCGGAGCCACTCGTTGAGTTCAGCCTCGTCCTCAGTGTATTCCTCTTCCTCCAGTCCGTCCTTGTATTTCCAGTGTGCGGCGAAGCCCTGCTCTGCCACCTCGTCCATACGGTCTGAGCGTATCTGTACCTCTATCCAGCGACCCTGCTTCGACATCAGTGTCACGTGCAGTGCCTGATAGCCGTTGGCCTTTGGCTGTGAGAGCCAGTCGCGCAGACGGTCTGGATGGGATTTGTAGATCTTCGAGATGGCAACATAGATCTGGAAGCACTCGTTGACCTCATCTGCACGGTTCTTGGGCGTGAAGATGATGCGCACAGCGAGGATGTCGTAGATCTCTTCAAACGACACGTGCTTGTTCTGCATCTTGTTCCAGATGGAGTAGGGGCTCTTCACGCGTTCCTTGATTTCATACTTGATGCCCATCTCCTTCAGGGCATCCTCGATGGGACCCGTAAACTGATTGAAGAGCTCATCACGCGAGACACGTGTCGATTTCAGCTTGTCCTCGATGGCGGCATACTCCGTGGGATGCTCGAACTTGAAACTGAGGTTCTCAAGTTCCGACTTCACCTTGTTCAGTCCCAGGCGGTTTGCCAGTGGTGCGTAGATATAGAGCGTCTCTCCCGCAATCTTATACTGTTTGTTGGCAGGCTGCGAATCGAGTGTCCGCATATTGTGCAGGCGGTCGCAGATCTTGATGAGGATCACGCGGATATCGTCGCTCATCGTGAGCAGCAGCTTCTTGAAGTTCTCCGCCTGTGCTGAGGCCTGTTCACCGAAAATGCCACCAGAGATCTTCGTCAGCCCGTCGACAATCTGTGCGATTTTTGAGCCAAAGATGTTCTCGATGTCCTCCACCGTGTAGTCGGTATCCTCCACCACGTCGTGCAACAGGGCTGCACAGATACTCGTAGAGCCCAGGCCAATCTCGGCACATGCAATCTGTGCCACGGCGATGGGGTGCATGATATAAGGTTCGCCCGAGAGTCGGCGCACGCCTTTGTGTGCCTGTCGCGCGAAGTTAAAGGCCTTCGTGATAAGGTCCACCTTCTTGCGGTGGCGTGAGTTCTGATAGTCGTTGAGTAGCTTCTCAAAAGCGGCGTTAATCAACTTGTCATCAGCCTCTTCCTGTTGTAAGAGCTCATCTTCTGCCATATGATTATTTCACTCTAAGTTTTTTGCCAGCAACGATATTGTTGCCTTTGAGACCGTTCAGCTTGCGGAGTTTCTGGACGGTGGTACCATTGCGCTTCGCAATCTCCGACAGTGTCTGACCACGCTTGATGGTAATAGAACTTCCACCACCTCTGCCGCCTCTGCCGCTTCTGGCTGAGGCACGGCGGCTGTTTCTGGCGCTGCGGCGGCTGTAGCGCCCGCTCTTACGGCCGTAATAAGCTCTGCCTCTGCGCGAATAGGTGGGCAGGTCATCAGCCACGTCTACAACAGCGCGCTTGGTCAGGAATTCTGTTGTGCGATAGTTGTATACAGAGTCCTCCAGATCGATGAACTTGCCTGCGTCTGCCAGCGGCATGCGGATGGCAGAGGGCTTCGTCTGTCCGGGTACGACATCGCGGCGATACTCAGGGTTCAGCGAGCGCAGCATGTCGATATCGGTACCAACCACACCCGCGATCTGCTCCAGATGTACGTTCTTGTTGACTACCACGGTGTCAGTCTGTGCTGGCAGACGGGTGTTCATCGGACAGATGTTATGTTCGCAGTAGTAAGTCATGGCATAGTTGGCGGCAATGAAGGCCGGCACATAGCCACGTGTCTCTCTTGGCAGGTAGGGATAGATGGCCCAGTAGTCCTTATCCTCCTGAGTGATAGCATCGTCCTCGGTGCGTCCCTTCGCAGCGCGATGGCGGCGAATCGCCTTGTTGATGTTCTCAGGACCGCAGTTGTAGGCTGCAATCACGAGGTTCCAGTCTCCGAAGATACGGTAGAGGTCGCGCAGCAGACGGGCTGCGGCAAACGATGACTTCACAGGGTCGCGACGCTCATCAACGAGCGAGTTGATCTCCAGACCATACTGCCTACCAGTAGCTGGCATAAACTGCCAGAGGCCAGCAGCTCCCACGCGCGATACAGCCTTCGGGTTGAGGGCCGACTCGATGATGGGCAGATATTTCAGCTCCAGAGGCACCTGATAGGCTTCGAGGGCCTCTTCGAAGATAGGCACGTAGAAGTTAAACGCCCCCAGCATGTAACTCACCGAGTAGCGCAGCCGTCCGCAGTAACGGTCGATAAACCGCTGCACAATGTCATTGTAGGCCATCTCCATCACAGTTGGCAGTCGCTGCAATCGCTCGATGTAGACCTCCTTGGGATAGGTGGGGTTCTCGTTCTTCATCTCGCAGTCGCCAGGAGTGCCGAGATAGGTCTTCGACATATAGAGGTTGAGCAGACTGTCCAGGTCGTAGGTCATGGCCTCGGGGAATTCAATCAGTTCCTCGTTACCCTCCTTATCGGTGACTGTCAGCTCGTCCTCCACGGGGACGGTAAAATCCTTTGAGGCATCCTCATCGTCTTCATCTTCCTCACCTTCTTCTTCGTCTATTACTTCTACTTCTTCCTCTTGGTTCTCTACCTTGGTGTTGTTGACCTGAGCCTGCATTGATGAAGGTAAAAAGGCTAAGAGGCAAACTCCTATTATCCAAATTTTAGTCATATATTATTCTTTTACTTTACTCTTTACTTTTTTACATTTTAAAAATTCAGGCTGCACTGCAAGCCCAGTGATGAACTATCGAGTGGATTGCTCGACGAACGGTTGTTCAGGATGGTAGGCTCCACCTTCAAACTCAAATCCTTCGAGATGTCGAAGTTCGAGAGCTCTGCATCCACGTAGGCGTCGATCACCGAGAGGGCATAGACACCCAACAAGACAAAGAAACTCAGGTCGCGCCAGCGGCGGAACTTGTCCTTACGCTTCTTGAAGATGTCCTTATAGTGATCCTTATTCTTGTCGTCGATCTGCGTTCCGAGGTGCAGGAACATGTTATAGCTCTGCGTGCCCGGATCCTTATCAATCAGGTCGAGATAGGCCTGCGAGTAGTCCTTATACATGTTGTTGTTCCAGTTCATCGCATACAGACAGCCTATGATTCCGCCATAGACGATGGGCAGTTTCCAGTACTTGCGGTTGTAGATCTGGCCGCCACCGGGGATGACGAGCGCCAGCCACATCGCCTTCTTGGGGCTGGGCATCCAAGTCGCCCTGTCCTTGGCGGGCTTCACCTCCTCTGGAGGGGTGTTCACAACGATCGAAGGCTCCACGGCCTCCACCTTCGGGATGACGGTGTCTTTTGCCAGCGAGTCTTCGATAGCCACGAGCATGCTGTCTATCGCATCCAGCTCCTTGACCTCCTGGGCACTGCTCCAGAGGGTGCCTGCCAACAGGAAGATACCGATGACTATCAGTTGCCTATGCATTCTTTACCTTATCGAAGACATTCATGATATTCTCCAGCTCGTCCTCGCTCTCAAAGGGGATGCTGATGCGCCCCTTACTCTGCGGCGAGCAGGTCATCTGCACACGGACTCCAAAGAGTTGTGACAGACGGTCTCTCAAAATACTGTACTCCAGTGGCAGTTGCCTTGGGGCCACGGCCTTCTTGGCCTCCTGCAGCGAGTCGCCCTTCTTCATGGCCTGCACGAGTTCCTCCACCTTGCGCACGGAGTAGCCGTTACGCTTCACGTCGTTGAAGAGCTTGATCTGTGCCGAGGGACTGTCGATAGAGAGCAGCGCACGGGCGTGGCCCATGTCCATCTCCTTGTTCTTCAGTGCCATCTGTATGGGGGCGGGCAACTTCAGCAGTCGCATATAGTTCGTGATCGAGGTACGGCTCTTGCCCACGCGCTCCGATATCTTCTCCTGTGTCAGACCCGTTGTCTCTGCGAGGCGCTGGTAGGCCAGTGCTATCTCTATGGCGTTGAGGTCTTCACGCTGGATATTCTCTACAAGGGCCATCTCCATCACATCGTCGTCCTTGGCGGTCTTGATGTAGGCGGGCAGGGCGCTCAGTCCTGCTATCTGTGCGGCTCTCCAACGGCGCTCACCAGCGATGATCTGATAGGTGCCGCTCTCTGTCTGGCGCACGGTGATAGGGGTGATGATACCTATCTCACGGATGCTCATGGCGAGCTCCTTAAGGGCCTGCTCGTCGAATTCATGACGGGGCTGATTCGGATTGGGCTCTATCTGGGCGATGGCAATCTCGTTGAGGTTTGATGTACCTTTGGTCTCGATGTCGCTGGTATCGATCAGCGCGTCCAGGCCAAGTCCTCTGCCGCTACTGATATTGTCGAGGCCGCGCCCAAGTGCACTTGAGTTGTATTTCTTTCTAACAGCCATGGTCTATTATTTGTTTTTGTTGATGATTTCATTGGCCAGTGCCAGGTGGTTCTTCGCACCTGTCGACTCTGCATCGTAGAGGATCACGGGCAGTCCGTGGCTCGGTGCCTCTGAGAGTTTTACGTTGCGCTGGATGACGGTCTTGAACACGAGTTCCTGGAAGTGGCGCTTCACCTCGTCGTAGATTTGGTTGGCCAGTCGCAGACGGCTGTCGTACATCGTCAGCAGGAATCCCTCGATCTCAAGCCTCGGGTTCAGCTTGTGCTTGATGATGCGGATGGTGTTCAGCAGTTTCGAGATACCCTCGAGGGCGAAGTACTCGCACTGCACGGGGATGATCACCGAGTCGGCAGCTGTGAGTGAGTTCACGGTGATGAGGCCCAGTGAGGGCGAACAGTCGATGAGGATATAGTCATACTCGCTGCGGATAGGCTCGAGAATCTTGCCGATGACCTTCTCGCGGTCGCTGAGGTTCAGCATCTCGATCTCTGCTCCCACGAGGTCAATGTGACTTGGAATCACGTCGAGGCCGTCGATGTCTGTGGTATAGATGGCATCGCGCACGTCGGTCTTGTTGATGATGCACTCATATAATGAACATTCCACTTCTGCGATGTTGACTCCGAGTCCGCTGGAGGCATTGGCCTGAGGGTCGGCATCGACCACGAGTACCGTTTTCTCCAGGGTGGCCAGCGATGCTGCCAGGTTGATGGTGGTTGTGGTCTTTCCCACACCGCCTTTTTGGTTTGCTAATGCAATAATCTTTCCCATTTGTTCACTTCTAAACTTGATAAAAACAAGAAATTTGGGCACAAAGTTACACATTTCGGGCGAGAAATCGGTCTATTTAAACCTTTTTTCGTACTTTTGCACGCAAATCATTGTTATTTTATGGAAATTAAACGACCTTTATTACTTATTTCCAATGATGATGGCTATCAGGCAAAGGGTATCCGTCAGCTGGTGGAAATGGTCTCCGACTTTGGCGATGTCCTCGTCTGTGCCCCCGATTCTGGGCGCAGTGGCTTCGCCTGTGCTTTCTCCGTGACGACCCCGCTCACACTCACCTGTCAAGAGCAGTTCGTGGCACCATCTGGTGCCCATGTGGAGATATGGTCGTGCAACGGTACCCCCGTCGATTGCGTGAAGATGGCACTATCCGAACTCTGTCCCCGCAAACCAGATATGGTCATTGGTGGTATCAACCACGGTGATAATGCCTCGGTGAACACCCACTATAGCGGTACGATGGGTGTCGTGATGGAGGGCTGTATGAAGTATATCCCCTCTGTGGCGTTCTCGCTCTGCGATCATCGCGACGATGCCGATTTCGAGCCCTTGCGCCCCTATGTCCGTGAGATCACGCAACGGGTGCTGGCTGATGGACTGCCTCTGGGGGTCTGTCTGAATGTGAACTTCCCCGTGGTGGATGCCTTTGCTGGTGTCCGTGTCTGCCGCATGGCGAAAGGCACGTGGGGCAGTGAGGTGTCGAAGTACCGTCATCCACGTGGCTACGACTACTGGTGGATGGTGGGTCACTACCAGAATGATGAGCCTGAGGCTGAGGATACTGACAACTGGGCCCTGACCCACGGCTACGTGGCCATCACCCCCACCCAGTCTGATGTCACAGCCTACTCCGCCATCAGCTTGATCAGCGACTGGCACTTGTAATTCCACACTCCTCACTCCACACTCCTCACTCCACACTCCTCACTCCTCACTCCTCACTCCACACTCCACACTCCTCACTCCACATGAAATACTATCTGATAGTTGGTGAAGCCTCAGGCGACCTCCATGCATCACACCTGATGCGGGCATTGAAAGATATTGACGCTAAGGCAGAGTTCCGCTTCTTTGGCGGCGACCTGATGACAGCCGTTGGCGGCACCCGCGTGCGCCACTATAAGGAACTGGCTTATATGGGCTTTATACCCGTGTTGTTGCATCTCCCAACTATCCTGAAGAATATGAAGATGTGCAAGCAGGACATCACTGACTGGCAGCCAGATTGCGTCATCCTCGTCGATTATCCTGGCTTCAATCTGAAGATTGCCAAATACATAGGAAATGAAAAGCGAAAAGTGAAAAGTGAAAAGTTCGCTAATGGTCATGTTCCTCGGATTTTTTACTACATTTCTCCGAAGATCTGGGCGTGGAAGGAGTACCGCATCAAGAACATCCGTCGCGATGTCGATGAACTTCTCTCCATCCTCCCTTTCGAGGTGGATTTCTTCGAGAAGAAGCACCATTATCCCATCCATTACGTAGGCAACCCCACTGCCGATGAAGTTCGTGAATATTTGAGGAGTGAGGAGTGTGGAGTGAGGAGTGAAGCCACAGACATATCTCACTCCACACTCCACACTCCTCCCTCCTCGAAAAAGCTCCTCGCCCTCCTCGCAGGCTCGCGGAAACAGGAGATCAAGGATAATCTCCCCGCGATGCTCGATGCCGTGGAGGGACTTCAGAAGGATTACCGCATTGTCATCGCTGGTGCCCCAGCCATCGAACCTACATATTATAATATGTTCACGCGCGGGCGCGATGTGGAAATCGTCTACAACGAGACCTACCCCCTGCTGGCACAGGCGCATGCCGCCCTCGTCACCAGCGGTACGGCTACACTCGAGACTTGTCTCTTCGGGGTGCCTCAGGTGGTATGCTACAAAGTGCCGCTGCCCAAGATCTTGGGTTACCTGCGCCGCCACCTGCTGAAGGTGAAGTATATCTCGCTCGTGAACCTCATCGCTGATCGCGAAGTGGTCAAGGAACTCCTGGCTGAGACCTTCTCCGTGGAGAATATTCGCCACGAACTTCTGCAGATCCTCGATGGCGAGGCGCGTGAGCGGATGCTCGAGGGCTATGCCGAGGTGGCTCGCCGCCTGGGCAGTCAGAAAGCCCCTGAAACCGCCGCGA
Source organism: uncultured Prevotella sp. (assembly GCA_946183415.1). Classification (GTDB taxonomy): domain Bacteria; phylum Bacteroidota; class Bacteroidia; order Bacteroidales; family Bacteroidaceae; genus Prevotella. Next base: position 76,277 of record CAMHAM010000006.1, on the reverse strand, counting down.
GGATCATCATTGAAAAACTAACAGAACGAATAAAATAATGAAAGAAAAAATGAAAAGATTGATTACATTGGCACTGGTGGCGGCAGCCGTCATCACTGTGCAGGCACAAGACATCCAGCTACACTACGACTTCGGACGTAACATCTACCCCAACGAGGAAGACGGACGCCAGAAGGTGACTGTCACCGTCGAACAGTTCAAGGCCGACAAACTGGGATCTTGGTACTATTTCGTCGACCTCGACCTCAGCAGCAAGTTCTTCCGCAGCGCTTACACTGAGATTTCGCGTGAGTTCAAGTTTGGCAAGGAGTCGCCCTTCGCCGCCCATATTGAGTACGACGGCGGACTGGGGCGCGATCAGATTGGCAGTTTCCAGCATGCAGCCCTTCTGGGTGCTGCCTACAACGGTCACAATGCCGACTTCTCGAAGACGTGGTCCGTACAGCTGATGTACAAGCGCTACTTCAAGAGCTACGACTACACACGCGCCTATCACAGCTTCCAGCTCACTGGCGTATGGGGGCTGAACTTCGCTGGCGGGAAGTGCACCTTCTCTGGCTTTATCGACTTCTGGCGCGGTGAGAACTGGCGTGCTGGCCACGAGGGTCACGGCATGCTCGTCATCCTTACCGAGCCTCAGTTCTGGTATAATGTCACTAAGAACATCAGCTTCGGTAGCGAGGTCGAGATTAGCAACAACTTCATCTATCACACTTACAACGACAAGTCGTTCTTCATCAATCCGACTGTGGCATTTAAGTGGAACTTTTAGAAATAAAAAATGGCTCCCACGGGAGCCATTTTTTATCTTTAAACTCTAAACTTTAAACTCTAAACTACTTAATGACCACCTTCTTTCCATCCTTGATGTAGAGACCTCTCTGTGTCGGCTCTGCAATCTTCTGGCCATCGATCGTATACCATCCGCTCTTCACAGCCATCTTGTCACTGTTGACGAAGGTGATGCCAGTAGGAGGTGTTGGGTCAGTTTCAGGCTCGGGATCATCAGATTTGGGGATGACGCCGCCCGTAGCCTCAGAAGGTGGTTCGGTAGGAATGACAGTTGTCGATCTCACTTGTACAGAGACCAACTTGCCATGAGCCTTGTCGCGCTTACCCAGACGTGTGCTGGCAGTCTTCTTCACCATATAGAGGAAACAGTAAGTAGGTGCTCCCACATTGAATGCGATTTCTGCCTGTACGCGTACACTTTTGCCATCGTATGGCCGGATTATTGAATTATTTCCATTGAGCGTGATGGGCTTGTTTGTACCGATGATCAGGTGGAACTCATGGTCGTTTTCCACAATTTCGTCAATCTCAATGGTACCCGAACCTGCGATTAGCTTGAAGGTGAAACCGTCGTAACTCTCGGCGTATAAAGTACCACCAGGTACCATCTTATTATCATTTACATCTTGGGCCACTTGACCAGCCTTTTCATCGGTCATGGTGTCTTCAATATAAATACCGCCAACGCCGTTTTCAATATCGAAACCGCCAGCGTCATTACCAATATTTGCAGAATTCAAGCTAATATGAATCACGTTCTTTTCCGGTTCTCCTGTTGTCGACGATGGGGCGTAGCTGTAGTTCGACAGGTTTGCTTTTATGGGATTACCGCTTTCATCTTTCTTCACTTTACCGTCCTCATCTTTCTCAACGAGTTGACTTTCCTCGAAGGTGATGGCTCTCTTTTCTGTAATTGGTACAATCGCCTCGCCGATGGTTATTGTGTCGGCAATGACAATGGCATCCGTCTCTTTCTTATATTTCATCTCGAGAGTCGTCGTGTCGTAGTATGACCCATCAGGTTCAATGGCCGTCAGATCCCAGTTATAGCTGATATTCGAGAATCCTTTAATGGCACTATGGCCCTTTGTCGGGTTGGCTATGATAAGTTTGCCTGGGAAGTTTCCGTTCGTGGTGAATGTCAGATTGCCTTTGTTAGAGGCATCGCCGGTGTTGTTGAAGAAGATTCGCTTGATCTTGTTTGCATCCTTTATGTATACAGTCAGTTCTGGCATACGGCTCTCAATGACAGTGGTCCTCGTCTGGTCGTTGTCCATATAGAGCTGTTTCTTGTCCTTATTATAAATATAGTACGGTTTGCTGGAGTCAGTTTTATGTCCGAGTACGTCCTCTGCATTATCCGATGTCACCTGAGTGTCATTCACCCAGAGCAGATAGCCCTCGCCCGCAGCGCGGTTTACGGTGAGGGTATAGCTGGCTTCAGAAGCCTCGTAGACAGTTGATCCTGTAAACGCAGCCTTGATGGTGGTCTCGCCAGCGCCCACGAGGGTCACTGCTCCCGTGGTCTTATCCACGGTGGCAGCAGCCTCGTTCGACGAAGTGAACTCCACGCCCTCCAGATTCTCAGGCGATTTCGTCAATATCGGTGCCTCAAACTCTGCATTCATCGTAGCCGTAGCCGTTGCTGATGAGAACTTTAGCTCCGTCTTGGCCTTGCTTACGGTGAGCACGTAGCTGGCTTCAGCAGCCTCATAGACTGTAGTACCAGCGAATGAAGCCTTGATGACGGCCTCACCAGCGCCCACGAGTGTCACGGCGCCTGTAGTCTCATTGACAGTTGCCACGTTGGTGTTCGAAGATGAATACTTCACGTCCTGCAATCCTTCAGGTGTAACAGTCAGTGTTGGAGCCACGAATGTTGTTCCCATTGTGGCTGTGGCTGTCTCTGCTGAGAACTTCAGCGTGGCAGAACCCTTGGTAATGGTTACCTTTGCACTTCCTGTAACGGTCTCAGTGTTTTCCTTCGTCACCTGATAGTAGACGGTATATGTGCCTGCGTCTGTGTATGCCGGACTCTCCGTGAGGTCGTACTTTCCCTCCTCGGTGCCGTACTTCACGGTAGCCCCCTCCGGAGCCTTTACGGTGATGCCGTGTGCCTTCCCGTCGTAGTTCCCCTCATATCCTGTAGCTGTGACATTCATCGTGGCGTTGCTGACGGTGAGCTTATAGCTGGCTTCAGCAGCCTCATAGACTGTAGTACCAGCGAATGAAGCCTTGATGACGGCCTCACCAGCGCCCACGAGTGTCACGGCACCTGTGGTCTCATTGACAGTTGCCACGTTGGTGTTCGAGGATGAATACTTCACGTCCTGCAATCCTTCAGGTGTAACAGTCAGTGTCGGAGCCGCGAACTCGGCACCCATTATGGCCGTAGCCGTCTCTGCTGAGAACTTCAGTGTGGCAGTAGCCTTGCTGACGGTGAGGATATAGCTAGCCAAAGCGGTCTCGTAATTCTCGTTGCCAGGGAATACTGCCTTAATTGTGGCTTCACCTTTTCCTACTAACGTAACAACTCCCGTGTTCTTGTCCACAGTGGCAACTTCAGTATTCGTTGACTCATACTCGATGGGCGCCAGTCCCTCAGGTGTAACAGTCAGTGTTGGAGCCACGAATGTTGTTCCCATTGTGGCTGTGGCTGTCTCTGCTGAGAACTTCAGCGTGGGCGTAGCCGTAGTGATGGTCAGACTGTACGATGCTTTCGTATTAGTAGGATTAGCATTATAGTTCGATCCTTCCTTATTCGTATAGTCTTCTTTAGCTGCAGCTGTTATCACTACAGTTCCCGTCTTCAGGATGGTCAGTTTTCCTGTTGCGGCATCGACGGTTGCTATTTCCTCATTATCCACTGAGTACTTCACCTCGATGGCACCTGCTGGGTCTAGCTTCAGTATAGGCTCCGTAAACGCAGTGCCGTAGACAGAGGACAGTTCTTTGGCTTCGCTACCATCAGCACTTTCAAACCTGATGGCGACGCTTGCCTGATTGATGTCGAAGTTCACAGTCTTCGTGCCCGTATATATGCCGATACCAGTAATTGTGATATCCCCAGAGCCTACATTGATGTTGTTGGCATATTCTACGGTGTAGTCCTTGTCGGCAGTCATGGCTTCTCCTGCATAGGTCACGGAGACAGCCGGCTTAATGGCTTCACCCGAATACACGAAAACTGCATCCTCAGGCAGAGCTATCAAGGCCTCTGCCACATCCTTCCTCGAATGGAAGTTCGCCGTAATCTCGTAGTCGTATTTTTCGTCGGTGACGGTAAAAGTGTAAGTCGTCACACCGCTGGGATCAGCATTGGCGTCCGTTGCTGTGATGGCTACGGTGGCATCAATGCTGGGGTCAGTTCGAGTCTGCCCGTATTGTCCGTCGATGGTCTTGATCACCTTCAAGTCTTCTGCTGTCAGGTAATAGCCGTCGGCAGGCGTCACGGTGATAGTGCCGTTGCTATATGTCACTTCACCTACGGTGGCTGTTGTGCTCTCTCCGTCGAGCTGGTAGTTGACGGTGAATCCTCCGGCTGCCCATGCTCCCATTGACATCAGGAGCAGGGTTGCGATGGCTATTGAATATCTGGTTATCTGTTTCATATCTTGTATTCCTTTATTAGTTATTTAACAACAATCTTTTTCCCGTCTCTGATGTAGAGCCCCTTCTTCGAGGGCTTCTCTATCTTGCGGCCTTGCAGATCGAACCATTCGCTGTGGTCGCTGTCGACTACAGCGTCGGAGATGGCTGTAGTCCCTTCTGCTCCTCCGGCGATGGAGAATCCGCGAGTGCCGGCAAAGAAAGTGCCCGTCGGTTCGAGATAGCACTTGCCCGATGTGATGCTTCCTGTGGCCTTCACGAACTCATTCTTATAGAGCACGTACTGCCCCCCGTCTGCCGTCAGATCACGCTCTGCATATTTCAGGATGTTCGTTGCAAAGATGCCATCAGTTGTCTCTTCTGTCTCCGTGCTGGTAGAAGTCTTTTGCAGCAAGACTGGTGTGCCAGCTTTGATATAGCTGACAGCCTTGACGGTAACAGAGTTCCCGCTGACTCCTGTGATGATGTATGCCACGATGCCCTGTGGAGCCAAGAAACTCTCCGATGCATAATAGAATGTGGCATAAGTCTGCCCCTCGCTCGTAAACTTCTCTGCAATCACCTCTGCGGGAATAGTGCGGTGGTTGATCTTCCATGCTTTTTCTGCACTGCCCTTGAAGTTGTTCTTGAAGTTGCTGCCATCGCTATTCTTCAACTTTGCCGTAACGGTGAGCGTATAGTTTCCAGCCTCTGTGCCCGTATTGCCGCTAATCTCGTAATAGTCAGCCGCTACCTCGATCGTCCCAGCCATTACCTTGGTGACCGTTACTGTCTGTTCGCTTCCATTGAAGGTCAGCTCCGTCTGCTCCAAAGTGATGCCGTCAATCGTGGCCTGCTCGATGGTGAATTCTGCCTCTGTTGATCCTGCATAGTAATTATCAGTCTCTGCTACGATAGCCTGAACCGCATAGTTCCCAGCAGGGCTTGTAGCAGTAGGTGCTTCCTCAACAAAGTTCTCTGAATTGGGGTACTTGTATGTCCAAGTTACTGCTCCTTCGCCTAATTTGCCTGTTAATACAGGTTCGTTAGGTTCGTTACCGTATGTCCATCCTTCAATGGTAATCTTCAGATCATCCACAAAACTTCCCTTGTCAATGCTCACTGTTAGTGATTGCTCCTCGCATCCCGAATAGTTCTCTGTTCCCTCTACCTTATAGTATATGGTATAGTTCCCAACTGCAGATGCCTGAGGAATGTCTGTGCTGTATGTGCCGTCTTCGCCAATCTTGTATTCGATGTCTCCGAAAGTTGCTTCACCTGCTACTATCAGATCCATCAATTCGCCTGTGTACTTAGGATACTCAACAGAAACAGGTTCTTTGGTAATAGCGTTTTCAGCCTGAATGACTTTAAATTCATCTGAGATGATAAGACTACCGCCATAAGTGTCTCCCTTGCCGGTAGCCGTAATCTTGTAAGTGCCTACTTCAATAATGGATTCAATTGTGGAAAAATCGCCAGACGTTTCATCCTTCTTCTCATAACTGAGATCATAGTTTGCACTACCAATCTCTGTCGTGGCGTTTTCTGATTCCTTCAGTGTGAATGTTGGAACAATAGCAGAGCCTGTATACGATTCGTTCTCGAGGCCAGCAACGAAGGCAGTTGCAAGGTCAATTTTCACCGCGAAGTTCTCTGTAGCCTCTGCGCTCTCAACCTTGCCAGTCGTGTATTCCACTCTTGCCCTTAAAGTTCCAGTTTGAGCAGGAACTCCGCCTTCAGGATAAGTATTCCAAACAGGTGATTCAGCTGTCGCCTCATCCCATGTGTATGATATAGTTGTCTCAAAACCGTCAATAGCTTCTTGTGTAATCGTGATGCGATCAGTGGTTAGGTAGTCTTTTTCTGTGTCCTTAACGATAGTAGGAGCAGGCGGCACCACTGTAACGTTGCCAGTAGCAACTTCGTTCAGTATCTTAAATGGTGCGTCATTAATTAAAAGATTGACACTCATCGTCGTCGTTCCCAAACCTTTAACCTGATAATTCGTTCCGGACAGTTGGATAACATCTGTATTTTCACTCCCGGCGATATTGAATGTGACACCGTCACCTTCTGCGACAGCAGGAATAATTTCCAGATCGTCTATTTTTAACTCAGAACCTTTGGTGTCATTGTTGAGGATGATTGTTTTGTCTGCTATACCAAAGTATTTTCCTGTAACGGTTTCACTTTGCCTCTTAACACCAAACACATCTTCAAACTCTGTATATGCAGTAACTGTGCAGGGCTTGTCAATGGTCTCGGGACTAACACTATTGTACTCCTTTAATTCTACATCGTTGCCTTCTACAAAGTCAACACTATAGAATACGTGCATTTGATCCAAATTGGAACCAGTTAGATTGATCTTCAATTCATCGTCATCAATTCTAAGTTGCGGAGCAGGCAACTTCTCAACATGCTCGCCATCATCATTGGGCAAAAAACATAGATTGTCATTAAAAGTCGGAGTACCAGCAAATCCTTCCCAGAATGGTTTTTTGTTTCCTATTTGGGTCGTCAGTTTGGAATAATCATCTGCGCCTTCTGCTAACCCAAGAGTTAGCGTAGCATTTGAATACGTACTAATTACTTTCCCTATTTCGCAAGTACCTTTGATGTTTATAGTTAGATTTGGCAGGTAACTAAGTATTTTATGTGTTTTTTTGTTTACATCATTTACATCATTTGATAGCATTACGTTGTCCAATGTTAGGATTCCGTTGTTGTTCTCATCAATGGAAAATGTTATGGAACCAGCAATAATGGCATCATTCTCGTAGTCTTCACTGTTAATAGTGACAGATTTGTTTATTGATGTATCTCCAATTTTTAATATGTAGTCCAAACTTTCCGTCGTGAATTCTGCTTTTGTAGCTCCTCCCACAAGTCCTTCATAAGAAAAATATGCATCTGGGGCAGGATCGCTCCCGGAATATGCATGTAAGTATAGACCGCCTTCAGCATAATTGATAGTGCTGAAATTCCCAATAACATTACCACCTGTCAGTGATAAGGACGGTGTCCCATTAGTTGATTTTTGAAGGGTTAGACTCGCTCCTGGTGCAATATTTCTGATACAGGTGAGGGAATCATAGGAAGTGTTGATTGTGTTTACTTCATCCACAATAATGGTGAGCGCATTTAATCCACTAATGATGCTTCCTGTAAGTTCTGCTCCGCTAAGTGTCAATGTCTGACTACCATCAAAGCTAATTTTGCTGTCACCAAGAATGTCCGACTTGTTGTCTGCTGTTACCTGGGTATAGATTTGAGTTGATGTCCCTTCTTTTCTATTACCGACCCAAAGATTGTATAATGTTTGGGTAGTAAGAGTTACATTTGACACGGAATACCCCCCTCCTCCAATATGGTTAGTCCATAGCTGATAAGAATTAGGATCATCCTTATCTGTCTTGTAATAAACCCCAGGAGCAGAACTTGATGAAAGATTGAAACTGCCGAAGTCTACACTAGTGAAACGGTTGATGGCAGTTCCGGAATAACCTCCATTTCGGACATTGTTTATTGTTAGCGAACTGCCACTTGAACCAGTGAAATTTAATGTTCCTTCTGCATTCTCAACTAAAGATATGCCACCATGAATGGTATTGGTTCCTTCGAGATTGATTGTCAAATTATCAAGGTAACTGATAATCTGGCAGTTGCTTTCATAAGAGCCTAAAGTGGCATTCTTCAGCGTCAGTATAGCTGGATTTGTCCCACTTGCAGCTGTGAAAGATACTTTTCCATCACCCCAAACATCACTATAATATCCTGGAGCTTCACTGTCGTAGTATTGAACACGAGTATCTCCTACAACCAATTCGTATGCCTTAGTAGTAATAACATAACCAGCAGTATTACTACCTATTGTGTACATTTCCGAATTTATAAAATTGGAATTGAATCCGGAAATGGTACCAGTAGTACCAGAGATTATTTTGAGAGTAGTACCACCATCAGCAGATCCTCTCTTGAATTCAAGATCAACCGCATTTGCAGAATTTATTGCATAATTAGTTCCATCACCAAGAGTATTATCGCCCCTAAGGATAATAGTAAGTTTCGCATCCTTATTCCATTGGATTGCCCCCGTAATTTTAGCATCTTCTAGTATTAACTTGTTGCTATCATCGTCGTAGGCGACAGATCCAGTGATGCCAGAGCCTGTAATTGTCCCTCCTGTAGGCTCGTTATTAGCTACAGTTATAGATGCCTGTCCCCACGCCGCGCTGGGCAGGAGGATCGTCGTTAAGAGAACCAAAATGATTTTGGTTAAGGTCTTGGGGGAGGCGGATGTGCGGCCTTTCCCTCTTGCGTTGCACGCTGGGGCTTGGCCCTGCTGTGCGCAGGCAGCCTGGAGTCCCTTCTGTGGTTGGTGGTTGAGTAAATAATGTTTCATAAGACTATCTTTTTTTTGTTGTTGTTATCGGGTGATTTTAAAATGCTACAATCTTTCTTAATTACAGTCTGCAATGTACTGCTTGATTTTCTCGATTAGCTGACGGGTGGGGGCAATGAACTCTTCCACGTCCTCCTTTACTACATCGATGGCGCAGTTGTATTCGCCATCCTCGCGCAGATGTTGCAGCTGCGAGTACATGCGGCCCTCGGCGGGGGTGAAGATACCAGTCTTCACGTAGTACAGCGAGAATGCACCGACGGCTCCCCTATGCGTGCCCACCTCGTGGCGGTCGTTGATGAGCAAGGCGCTCACTGCATGGAATAGGGCGTAGTAGAGGCGGTTGGCCACCAACTCCCAAACTTCATTCTCGAGTTGGAGCTCCATCTGTGCCAAGGTCTTGGCGGACTTCTCCAACTCCAGCGTCACCATGACGCGGCGATCTGCTTCTTTAAGACTCATATAGTATCTCCTTATCTTCTTCTACGTTAAAAAAGAACATGGTGTGGGGACCGTTGAACCAGTCGTTCTTCGTGAAAGTGCGGGCGCTGATGTCCTCGTTGACGTCCCATCCCATTTCAGTGAATGGCCATGCGTAATTCTCCCAGTCCTTCTTGTCGCGCATTGGTTTATCGAGCAGAATCAGCAAGTCCCAGTCGCTGTTCTCGTTCCAATCGCCTCTTGCACGAGAACCATACAAGTAGACCGTCGAGCCTTTGGGAAGTACTCGTGCCGCCACTTGCTTGATGTTGTCGATAACTTGCTGATGTTGCATATCCTTCTTTTTTGTTTCCGCCGCAAAGTTACAAATTATTTTTTGAAATAGCAAGTGTATTTGATACAAAATAATAATATTATTTTGGGCAGTGGGGCAAAAGGCCATAAAAAACCGCATTGCCGTGGTGGAGCAATGCGGTATATGGGTGAGGGATTAAGGGTCGTGCTTCAGATAAGGATAATGGAGGACAGGCGTTGGCCTAAGTCGTGAAGGGCTGCTTGGAGCTGGCGGGCCTCTTCTTCTGTGAAGCGGGCTTCCTTGCCATTGACCTTGTTCCCGTTAAGACGTTGGTAGAGCCATGTCTTCGTTTTGCCAAAATAGTTCTTGGCGATGTAGCTCATGGAAATGGCTTCTGGCACTGTGCCTAACTTTTCCCTTATTCTTCGCGCATCCAATTCCTCATTGTTGGCCTTGACACCCTCAAGTACGACTTTCACGTTCTCTATCTGACGTGCTGTTTCTGCCTTTTGCTCTTCCTCTGATAGGCTGTTGAACCAGCGTTTGTACTCTTCCGTGATTGCCTGACGCTCTTCTTTCGTTTTTGCGCTATAGAATCTTTCGAACTCCTCTCGAATCCGAGGATCTTGAATCAACTCGTTTACCTGTTTCATCGTTTGTCTTTTAATTCGTTATACCTTCGTTTCGCCTCACTCATCCCGATTAGGATTTCTTCAATGATACTGTCCTTCTCGGGGCTATCAGGGACATGTTGCCAAACATACTCTGCATATCGCCTGAGTCGCTCGTACTGTTCTTTTGCAAATTCTTGGTCTGTCATAGCTATTGCTCTTTAAGATTAGACATTTGCACCGCAAAGATAATATCCTTTTGGTAATTATCCAAATAATCCAAAGAAAATTTAACCAAATTGGTGCTTTTTTCGTATTATCGGGGACAAAGGTAGTGCTGAATATGGGACCGTCACTACTGTTTCTCCCTATAGTAGTGTTTGGGCAACAAAACAACAAAACAAGACATGGATTTTTCATGTTGCGACATTGCGACAATGCGACAATTTGTTTCCTTGATTTGGCGACATGGCGGCGCAGCTACGATGCCCGATCCGCTTCCCAACGACCGCCAATCCGCTTCCCAACGACTGCCGATCCGCAGCACGCTCCACGCTCCAACGCTCCAACGCTCCATCTGCAAATCCCGAAACAGCATCGTGAGACTATATAGTATATTATTAAATTTATATATATTATAATATATATAAATTATTTATATATAGACATATTACTTCAACATGAAGCGCGAATATAGTAAAACACCAAATGGAGCGTTGGAGCGTTGGAGCGTTGGAGCAAGGTTTTTCTGGACGAAAAAATAAGAGCCATTTGCGGGGTGGCAAATGGCTCTTATAGGCGGATAAGAGGCTCTTGATTTTTGGGAAGAGCCTCGTGTGAGGTCAGACGGGGAGGGTGAAGATGAAGCGTGAGCCAAGGGCGCAGAGCGTGTCGAGCTTCACGTCACCGTTGAGGCGGCGGGCTATCGAGCGTGCTACGGTGAGTCCGCAGCCTGCGCCGTCGAAGTAGCTGTTGAGCTTCGTGAACGGCTCGAAGATCTTCTCTGCATCTTCAGCAGGGATGCCTGTACCCATGTCTTCGACGGTGAACTCCACGGTGTTGCCGTCGCTCTTGGTGATCAGGTTGACGGTTCCGCTGGTGGTGAACTTCATCGCGTTGTCGAGCAGGTTGACGAGTACGCGAGTGGCCATGGCCTTGTTGGTGAAGAGCATCATGTACTGTGCCTCCTCAGAGATCTGGTTCTTGAACTGGAAATAGTCCACCTTGTCGATGCCAGTCTCGCGGATGGCCTGTGAGATGATCTCACTGACCTGACAGTTGTCGTCGGCCTCGATGGCGGTCTCCATCTCTACATCGTTGATGTTGAGGATGTTGTTCACCTGCTGTGCAATCTGCTGTGCACCAGGCATGGCGTAGTCGAGCTTGCCCTTGATGGCATCGCCAGCCTGCTGGATGAGGTCTTTCTTCTGCATCATGGCCTGTTCAAGGCGCGACTTGGCGCCCATGAGGTCGTTGACTTGTGCCTCAAGCTTCTCTTTCACGTTGGCCATGGTCTGGCGCTCCTCTTCCATCTTGTCGAAGGCGAGGAGGGCCTGCTCGTAGCCCTGTCCTACGCTGTCGAAGTTCTGCTCCAGGTCGCGGTAGTCCTTGAGGAGCTTCTCGAGCTCGTCGACGCGCTTCTGGTAGTCTTTCAGCAGCTGATCTTCCTCTTCTTGGTGACTCTTGGCGGCCTTCAACTGCATGTAGAGGGCGATGCCGAGTCCTACGATGAAGAGGACGAGGATAATTACCAGGATGATCATAGTCGATTAGTCTTTTTTCTGTTCTACCTTCATGAATTTCGTAAAGCCTGTCATGGCTAATACCTTATAGATTTCTGGGCTGACGTTGGTGATCTTGAACTGACCTTTCAGCTGCATTACTGTGCGCATGGTCTTCTGGATGATGCGGAGGCCAGAGCTGGCCATGTAGACGAGGTCTGTGCAGTCCATTTCGAGGTCTACACCGCCGTCTTTGAGTGCAGGCTGGATGTCAGCCTCAAACTGGTTTGCGTTCATAGTGTCGATGCGTGCTCCTGTCTTAATGATGGTCTTACCACCTTCTTTAATAATCTGTGTCATAATCGTATAATTTTTTAATGTTTAATATCTAAAATTGAATATTTAATTTTTTAATCTTTCAGATTTCCTTTTTCATCGTCAGCAGGTTCTTACCCTCAAGTCGCTGGTAGGTCACCTTGTTCATGATGTTCTTGACGATGTAGATGCCCATGCCGCCGATGTCGCGATCCATGGGGTTGATGTTGGGGTCGGCATCCTCCTTCATCGTGGGGTCGAATTCCTTGCCCTTGTCGCTCAATACGAAGGTCAGCTCTTTTCCATCGCTCTCGGCCACGAGCTCGATTTCCTCATGCTTCCCTTCGGGATAGGCGTAGAAGATGACGTTTGAGACCATCTCCTCCATCACCAGGTTCAGATTCATCTGGAGTTCCATGTCGAGGCCCAGTTCTGCGCCGATTTCCTCGACGAACTGGTTGACGCGTTCCAGCTCTCCTACCTCGTTTTTGATTTTAATCTCCTTTTTCATAAGCTGTTTTGTTATTGGATATTTTCTTTTTTCTTCACCATCAGGCAGAGCATGGTGAGGTCGTCGTTAGGCTCTGCGCCGTCGCGATGCTTCTCCACCTCGGCCTTGAGCATCTCCACAGTCTTCTCGGAGCTCTCGAAGGGGGTGTTGGCCATGATCTCGAGCAGGCGCTCATCAGTGAACTGCTCCTGCTGGCGGTTCTCCGCCTCGTTGAGACCGTCGGTGTAGACGAAGAATGGTTTGTTGGAAATATCTGCTATCTCCTCGCCCTCGTACTCCAGTCCTGGCCACATGCCGATGGGGGCATTGGGCAGCATGTCGATGAACTCGGAGCCGAATACGGGCGGGTTATGTCCTGCGTTGCAGAAGAAGAGGTGGCCCGTCTTGAGGTCGACGAGTCCGAGGAACATCGTGACGAACATCATCAGCTCGTTGTCCTCACCAGAGAGGGCATCGTTGATGCGTGTGGCAATCTCTGCAGGCATCATCTTTTGGGCAGCCAGTGTGCGGAAGAGTCGTGTGGCCTGCGCCATGAAGAGTGAGGCAGGCACACCCTTGCCTGATACGTCGCCGAGACAGAAGTAGAGCTGGTCGTCGATGAGGTGGTAGCCATAGAGGTCGCCGCCCACTTCCTTGGCGGGGGTCATCGAGGCGTAGAGGTCGAGGTCTTCGCGATCGGGGAAGGTGTGTGGCACCATCGAGCTTTGGATGTCGCGGGCGATACGGAGGTCGCTCTCGATACGCTCCTTGGCGATGGTGGTCTCTTCGAGCTGGTCGTAGGCCGTCAGCAGTTCCTGGTGGGTTGTCTCCAGTTTACTGTGCGTCTCTTCCAGTTTCTCATGGGCATCCTCGAGTTTCTCGTGTGCGATCTTCAGTCGCTTGGCAGAGCGCATGCGGATGTAGATGAAGATGACGAGGGCGATAACGATGATCGAGGCGATGATGATGAAGCTGATCAGCTGTTGGCGTGCCTGCTCCATCTGGAGGCGTGCTTTCTCCTCTGCCTGCTGCATCTTCAGTTCGTCGACGTGGAAGAGGGTGTTCATCTCCGTCAGCTGTCGCTTCGTGTCGTGGGCATTGATCGAGTCGTTGATGATATACATCTCATTGTACATGTGAGCAGCTTCCTTGAAGCGCCCCAGTCCCTCAAAGATCTCTGCGCGCTGTTTCCTGACGCGGATGAGCTCCGACTTGTCGCTGGTATCTTCCAAGAGTCGCATGCGGCGGTCGTTGAGGGCGAGTGCCTCCTCGAAGAAGCCCTGTTTCTTACAGAGCTCGCCACGGTAGTAGAGCCATCTCTGATTGAGCCAGCCTTCCTCGCTGGTGCAGCGCTTCCTCACCTCGTCGAGCATCTTCGAGGCGCGCTTGAGGTCGTTGAGTCCGAGTGCGCCCTGGGCACAGCCCAGATAGTAGTAGGCGCGGCGGTTCTCTGCCTCGCTGGTTTCTTCGGTGTAGTAGTCGCTGAGGAATTTCCCCCAGGTGTCAGTCACTTCGTTGATCTTCTCGTATTTGTGCTGCTGTTCGAGCACGTCGACGTAATAGGCGAAGATGTCGGAAAGTTGCAGGGGGTGCGGATCTATCTTCATGAGCAGGTCGATACTCTTCTGGTAAGAGTCGGCAGCCTCCTCGTGGTTGTACATGTTGGCGTAGACATTACCCATGGCGTAGTAGGCCATACCCATGCCGTAGCGGTCGTTGCGCATCTTGGCGTCCTCGTACATGGCGTTTACCTCCTTCATACCCGTGTTGGTCTGTCCTGCGAAGTTGAAGGTCTCCACGAGTACGGTCCATGTCTCGTAGTAGTTCTTCCAGTTCTGTATGGTAGCCAGGAATTCGAGGGTAGTTGGTGTCTGTTCGTAGATAGAGTCGTTGAGGTCGTTGTTGTAGAAGAGTATGATCTTCTGCACCCTGGCATCGCCTTCCTCCTCCTTGTTGTCCTGTTGCTGGCACTCGCTGATGAGCTGGTTGATGCAGCGCAACTGGTAGTCGATGTCATCGGACTCAAGGCTGAGGTCGTAGAGCTTCTGCATGATGTTGATGCGTTCAGTCCCTTTGGCTTGGGCCAGTTTTTTACGCAAATCCTCCGTCTGGTCGGCAAAGAGCGCGACCGTGGAAAAGATGCTCATGAGCAGTATCGTCAGCCAGCGGTTGAGGTTCATATTTCTACACATTAATACTAAATTGGTGCAAAAATACGAAAAGAATCCGAATTAGCCAAGTTTTATCTCTTTTTTTTCAAAAAACTTGCTAAAATTCCACCTGATTTATAAATGTAGGCCGTTCTCGATGACTATCTGGCGCATATTTTTCAGCAGATCGCTGGCGAAGATGAAGTCGGTGAGCTTTTGGTTGTCTGAGCCCATGATCATGCTGCTTTCGCCCTGCCATGCCTTCTCGCCTTCGTAAATAAATATGATGTTCTCTCCGATACCCATCACCGAGTTCATATCGTGGGTGTTGATGATGGTGGTCATGTTGTACTCCTGGGTGATGGAGTGGAGCAGGTCGTCGATGACGAGCGACGTCTTGGGGTCGAGACCTGAGTTTGGCTCGTCGCAGAAGAGGTACTTGGGGTTGAGCGCGATGGCACGTGCGATGGCCACGCGCTTCTGCATACCACCAGAGATCTCACCAGGGAATTTCTCGTCGGCATCCTTCAGGTTTACGCGTTCCAGGCACTCTTTTGCCCTGTGGATGCGCTCGCGCAGCGTCATCGTGGAGAACATGTCGAGGGGAAACATGACATTCTCAAGAACGGTGAGCGAGTCGAAGAGGGCGGCACTCTGGAAAATCATACCCATCTCGCGGCGCATCATCACTTTCTCGTGCTTCGACAGCTGGACGAAGTCACGCCCGTCGTAAAGCACCTGACCCTTGGTAGGAGTGAGTAGTCCGACAAGATTTTTCATTAGTACGGTCTTGCCTGATCCGCTCTGTCCGATGATCAGATTCGTCTTGCCGTCCTCGAAGACGGTGTTGATATCCTTGAGGACGTCCTTGTCCTCGAAACTCTTGTATAGGTGCTTTACTTCAATCATGACAGGAGTTGTGTTAGGAAGACGTCGCTAAAGAGGATGAGGGCGCTAGAACTCACAACGGCATCGGTAGAGGCCTTGCCCACATTGACGCTGCCGCCCTCAACGGTATAGCCGAAGAAGGCTGGTACGCTGGAGATGATGAAGGCGAAGAAGAGGCTCTTGATGATACTCATCCACACGAACCATGGGTTAAACGAATGCTGTAGTCCCAAGGTCAAGTCGTCAGGGGGCATAATGTGGCCGATATACGCTGTAGCATAGGCACCTACGATACCCATAGCTGAGGAGAAGATCACGAGGAAGGGCATGATGGAAATCATGCCGGCTATCTTTGGCAGAATGAGGTAGCTGGCAGAGTTGACTCCCATAATCTCGAGGGCGTCGATCTGCTGGGTGACGCGCATCGTACCAATCTCCGAGGCGATGTTTGACCCCACCTTTCCCGCCAGGATGAGACACATGATGGAGCTTGAGAACTCGAGGAGCATGATCTCGCGGGTGGTGTAGCCTGATACCCAGCGGGGCATCCATGGGCTCTGGATATTGAGTTTCATCTGAATGCAGATGACGGCGCCAATGAAGAACGAGATGAGCAGGACGATGCCAATGGAGTTGACACCGAGCTGCGCCATTTCCTTGACGTACTGCTTCAGGAACATCCTCATGCGCTCAGGGCGCGAAAAGGTGCGCCCCATCAGCATCAGGTAACGACCGAAGGTGGTCAGCCAGTTCATTATTTGCATGCTCAAGTCTTGAATTTCGCTGCAAAAGTACGAAAAAATAGGCACGGATTACACAGATTAACACAGATTAATAATAAATTTCTAAAAAAATCCGTCTAATCCGTGCCTTCCGTGCCAAAAAATAACTACCTTTGCAGTCGATTTATGGAAGAAAAGATAGTTTTACGCACAGAAGGCCTCGTGAAGCGCTACGGAAAGCGCACGGTGGTCAATGATGTGAGCTTCGACGTGAAGCAGGGTGAGATCGTGGGACTGCTGGGACCTAACGGTGCCGGAAAGACCACCTCGTTCTACATGACGACGGGTCTGGTGGTGCCCAATGGCGGACATATCTACCTGGGCGACGAGGAGGTGACGAAATACCCTGTCTACAAGCGTGCCCGTGCTGGTATCGGCTATCTGGCACAGGAGGCCTCGGTGTTCCGTAAGATGACGGTCGAGGACAATATCCTCTCAGTGCTGGAGATGACGGGTAAGCCCCGCGACTACCAGTTGAATAAGCTGGAGGAGCTGATAGCCGAGTTCCGTCTGGAGAAGGTGCGCAAGAACACGGGAGACCGTCTTTCAGGCGGTGAGCGTCGTAGAACGGAGATTGCCCGTTGTCTCGCCATCGAACCGAAGTTCATCATGCTCGACGAGCCTTTCGCAGGTGTAGACCCCATCGCCGTAGAGGATATCCAGCAGATCGTCTACAAGCTGAAGTATCTGAATATCGGTATCCTGATCACTGACCATAACGTTGACGAGACACTGGCCATCACCGATCGTGCCTACCTGTTGTTTGAGGGCCGTATCCTCTTCCAGGGTACGCCTGAGGAGCTGGCAGCCAATAAGATTGTGCGTGAGAAATACCTCACAGAGTCGTTTGAGCTTCGCAAGAAGGATTTCCAGAAGCTGGCGGAGGAGAGGGAAGCTAAGAGTTAAGAGTTCATAGTTAATAGTGAAAAGTGGGGAGTGAAAAGTTAAAAAAGCAAAAGGCACTGCAACTTTTCACTCTTCACTTCTCACATTTCACTTCTTTTTACTACCTTTGCACCCCAATTTCTAAAGGTAAAAAAGTAATAAGGTAAATAATAGAATTAAAAGATGAAAATTTCATTTGATTGCGCCGACAAGATCAATGGTCTGCTGACGATGACCATTGAGCCGGCAGACTACCAGGAAGCGGTAGAGAAGACCCTGAAGAATTATCGTAAGAAGGCACAGGTGCCCGGATTCCGTCCAGGCATGGTTCCTATGGGCATGATTAAAAAGCAGTATGGCACGGCAGTGAAGGTTGAGGAGGTGAACAGAATCCTCGGCGAGAAACTGTACGGATACATTCAGGACAACAAGATCAAGATGCTGGGCGAGCCCCTCCCCAATCAGGAGAAGCAGGTGCCCCAGGACTTCGAGAAGGACGACGAGCTGACCTTCGTGTTCGACATCGCTGTGGCTCCCGAGTTCAAGGCTGAGCTCAGCAGTAAGGACAAGATCGACTTCTACACCATCAAGGTGGAGGATAAGCTCATCGACGATCAGGTACAGATGTATGCCTCACAGGCTGGTGAGTTCGTGAAGGCTGACGTGTTCAGTGGCAACGACACCATCACTGGTGACCTGCGTGAGCTCGACGAAAGCGGTAACACCAAGGAAGGTGGTATCGTGACAGAGAGTGGTATGGTGATGCCCGCCTATATCAAGGACGAGGATCAGAAGAAACTCTTCGACGGTGCCAAGCCTGGTGACATCATCACCTTCAACCCCAAGAAGGCTTACCCTGATAACGATGCAGAGGTTGCTGCCCTGCTCAAGGTTCAGAAGGAAGACGTGAAGGACCTGACTGCCGACTTCAGCTATCAGATCACTGAGATCCGTCACTTCCAGCCTGCAGCAGTAGACCAGAAACTCTTCGACCGTGTGTTCGGTGAGGGTACCGTGACAGACGAGAAGGCCTTCCGTGAGAAGATTGCCGAGACCATCGCTCCACAGCTGCAGCAGAACAGCGACTATAAGTTCCTGCTCGACGTGCGCAAGTACTTGGAGGAGAAGGTGGGCAAGCTTGAGTTCCCCGAGGCACTGCTGAAGCGCGTGATGCTGCAGAACAACAAGGATAAGGGTGCAGACTACGTGGAGAAGAACTTCGAGGGAAGCATCAAAGAGCTGGCTTGGCATCTGATCAAGGAGCAGCTGGTAGCCGCCAATAATATTAAGGTGGAGGAGGATGACCTGAAGACCGTTGCCAAGGAGGCCATCCGTGCACAGTTCGCACAGTATGGCATGAGCAATGTGCCTGACGACGTGCTCGAGAACTATGCTGCCGAGCAGTTGAAGAAGCGTGAGAATATCGACAACTTCGTTGACCGCGCCGTTGATCTGAAACTGACAGAAACTCTCAAAAATGTGGTCAAATTGAATCAAAAAGAGGTCACTTTAGAGGAGTTTAATAAGCTTATGTCAGAAAAATAAGTTTTTTTAGGAAAAAATAACCCCTATTTTAGAGAGGTTATCGACTTTTTTGATTATCTTTGTGTCCCAAACACGAGAATCAGAAGGTCGATAGCCTCTCTTTCGGTAGTGAAAAGTGAAAAATGAAAAGTGAAAAAGTAAGAAGTAAAAATGAACAATAGAAACGATTTTAGGAAATATGCTACTCAGCATTTAGGCATGGATGGCTTGACGCTCGACGACGTGATGAAGGCTCAGGCACAGTATTTGAACCCTTATATCCTCGAGGAGCGCCAGTTGAACGTGACGCAGATGGACGTGTTCTCACGACTGATGATGGACCGTATCATCTTCCTCGGCACACAGATTGACGACTATACCGCCAATACGTTGCAGGCACAGTTGCTCTATCTCGACTCCGTGGACTCAGGCAAGGATATCTCTATCTATATCAACTCGCCTGGTGGCAGCGTGACGGCAGGTCTCGGTATCTACGACACCATGCAGTTTATCTCCTCCGACGTGGCTACGATCTGTACAGGTATGGCTGCCTCGATGGGAGCCGTGCTGCTCGTGGCAGGCACAGAGGGCAAGCGCTCAGCACTGCCCCACAGTCGTGTGATGATCCACCAGCCCCTTGGTGGCGTGCAGGGTCAGGCTTCGGACATCGAGATCGAGGCCAAGGAGATCCTGAAGTTCAAGAAAGAGTTGTATACCATCATCTCTGACCACTCACATACCCCCTATGACAAGGTCTATGCCGATTCAGACCGTAACTACTGGATGACGGCAGAGGAGGCGAAAGCCTATGGTATGATCGACGAGGTGCTTATCCGTAAGAAGTAATGGCAGCTAAGAAAGTTTGTAATTTCTGTGGAAGAAACGAGAATGAGGTCAGGTTGCTGATTACGGGCATCAACGGCTATATCTGTGAGGACTGTGTGCAGCAGGCCTATCTCATCGTGAAGGATAATCTCGCAGACAAAGATCAGCCCAAGGATAACGGCAGCTTCAAGCTCAAGAAGATACCCAAGCCCAAGGAAATCAAGGAATATCTCGACCAGTACGTCATCGGACAGGACGAGGCCAAGCGCTATCTCTCGGTGGCTGTCTACAACCACTACAAGCGCCTGCAGCAGCCTGAGGACAAGGACGGTGTGGAGATAGAGAAGAGCAATATCATCATGGTGGGATCCACTGGTACAGGTAAGACCTTGCTGGCGCGTACCATCGCGAAACTGCTCGACGTGCCCTTCACCATCGTCGATGCTACGGTGTTCACCGAAGCCGGCTATGTGGGCGAGGACGTGGAGAGCATCCTCACACGTCTGTTGCAGGTGGCAGACTATAACGTGGAGGCCGCCCAGCGCGGTATCGTCTTCATCGACGAGATCGACAAGATAGCCCGCAAGAGCGACAACCCGAGCATCACGCGCGACGTGAGTGGCGAGGGTGTGCAGCAGGGACTGCTGAAGTTGCTCGAGGGAACGATGGTGAACGTGCCTCCCAAGGGCGGGCGCAAACATCCCGATCAGGACTATATCCACGTGGACACGCGCAATATCCTCTTTATCTGTGGCGGTGCCTTCGATGGTATCGAACGTAAGATCGCACAAAGAATGAACACCCACGTGGTGGGCTATAACTCCGTGCAGAACGTGCGTAAGATCGACAAGAACGACCTGATGCGCTACATAGTGCCACAGGACTTGAAGTCATTCGGACTCATCCCTGAGATCATTGGCCGTCTGCCAGTGCTCACCTATCTGAATCCGCTCGACCGTGAGGCGCTGAAGAGAATCCTCACGGAGCCGAAGAACTCCATCATCCGTCAGTACAAGAAACTCTTCGAGATGGACGGTGTGGATCTGACGTTCACGAAGGAGGCGCTGGATACGCTCGTCGACAAGGCAGTGGAGTATAAGCTCGGCGCCCGTGGACTGCGCTCGATTGTGGAGAGTGTGATGATGGACGCAATGTTTGATGTGCCCTCCAAGAGAATGAAGAAATTCGAAGTCACAGACAAGTATGTCTGCGAACAACTCGATAAAACCCATTTACAGAAGTTAGAAGCCTAAGAACTAAATCTTTATGACAAAAAAAGTGAATCTCGCTGAAGCCCTGAAGAAATACTTTGGATTCGACAAATTCAAAGGCGATCAGGAGAAAATCATCCGGAATCTGATGGATGGTAAAAACACCTTCGTACTCATGCCCACAGGCGGCGGAAAGTCGTTGTGCTACCAGCTGCCCTCCCTATTGATGGAGGGTACGGCCATCGTCATCTCGCCACTCATCGCGCTGATGAAAAACCAGGTGGACGTCATCACCAACCTCAGTGAGAATGAAGGGACAGCCCACTATCTGAACTCGTCGCTGAACAAGGCGGCGATCGATCAGGTGAAGGCTGACGTCTCTGCAGGACGTACGAAGTTGCTCTATGTGGCACCAGAGTCGCTGACAAAAGAGGACAATGTGGAGTTCCTGAAGTCGGTGAAAATATCTTTCTACGCTATCGATGAGGCCCACTGTATCTCAGAGTGGGGGCACGACTTCCGCCCTGAGTACCGTCGTATCCGTCCGATTGTCAATGAGATTGGCGAGGCTCCGATTATCGCCCTCACGGCTACGGCTACTGATAAGGTACGCACGGATATCAAGAAGAACCTCGGTATCATGGATGCCACAGAGTTCAAAAGCTCGTTTAATCGTCCGAACCTCTATTACGAGGTACGTCCGAAGACGAAGGATGTGGATAAGGATATCATCAAGTTCATCAAACAGCACCCAGGCAAGAGCGGCATCATCTACTGCCTCTCGCGCAAGAAGGTGGAAGAGTTGGCGGCTATCCTCAGAGCGAACGATATCAAGGCTGCTGCCTATCATGCAGGGCTCGACTCTACCACTCGTACCCAGACACAAGACGACTTCCTGATGGAGAACATCGACGTGATCGTGGCAACCATCGCCTTCGGTATGGGTATCGACAAGCCAGATGTGCGCTTCGTGATCCATTATGATATCCCCAAGTCGCTGGAAGGCTACTATCAGGAGACAGGTCGTGCAGGGCGCGACGGTGGCGAAGGCATCTGTCTGGCCTTCTACTCAAATAAGGACCTGCAGAAACTCGATAAGTTCATGGAGGGCAAGCCTGTGGCAGAGCAGGACATCGGCCGCCAGCTGCTCGTGGAGACCGCTGCCTATGCAGAGACCTCCGTCTGCCGTCGTAAGATGCTGCTGCACTACTTCGGTGAGACCTATGATAAGGATAACTGCGGCAACTGTGATAACTGTTTGCATCCGAAGACGAAGATTGAGGCCAAGGATCAGTTGGTGACCACGCTCAACGCCATCCTCGCCCTCAAGGAGAACTTCCGTTCAGACTATATCATCGACTTCATCTTAGGCAAGGAAACGGACGAGATACTGGCCCATCACCACGAGACACAGGAACTCTTCGGAGCAGGTGCCGATGATGATGACAAGATATGGAACCCCGTGATCCGTCAGGCCCTTATCGCTGGTTATCTGAAGAAAGAGGTGGAGAACTACGGACTGTTGAAGGTGACCTCGGCAGGTAAGAAGTTCCTGAAGCATCCTTCTTCGTTTATGATCGTGAAGGATGCAGAGTTTAATGATGATTACGAGGCTACTGCTGAACACGAGGGAGGCATCAGTGCCCTTGACCCAGCCCTGAGTGCGATGCTCCGTGACCTGCGCAAGAAGGTGTCGAAGCGTCTGCAGCGCCCGCCATACGTCATCTTCCAGGATGTGTCGCTCGAACAGATGGCCACAGACTATCCCGTGACCCTCGAGGAACTGAAGAACATCCAAGGCGTGGGCGAAGGCAAGGTGAAGCAGCCCTATGCCAAGGAGTTTGTAGACCTGATTAAGAAATACTGCGACGAGAACGGTATTGAGCGTCAGGTGGATATGCGCGTGCGTACGGTGGCAAAAAAGTCGATGCTCAAGGTGAAGATTATCCAGAGCATAGACCGCCAGATAGCTCTCGACGATATTGCCGATGCCCAGGGACTGGAGTTCGAGGAACTGCTCGACGAGGTGGAGGCTATCGTTTACAGCGGTACGAAGCTGAACATCGACTACTTCCTGGAGGAGGTGATGGACGAAGACCATGTCGATGATATCTACGACTACTTCACGGAGTCGGATACCGACAAGTTGAGCGTGGCAGAGGAAGAGCTTGGTGATGAGTATTCAGAGGACGAGATCCGATTGGTGCGCATCAAGTTTATCTCGGAGATGGCAAATTAAGTGTAGAATATATATAATAAGGTATAATAATATGGCTTCATTTAGTGATGACAAAATCGTAATGGACGGCTTGACATTTGACGATGTCCTGTTGATTCCAGCTTATTCAGAAGTACTGCCCAAGACAGTAGAGTTGAAAACCCGCTTCTCGCGGAATATCGAATTGAATATCCCGTTTGTGACAGCAGCCATGGATACCGTCACCGAGTCGCAGATGGCAATCGCCATTGCCCGTGAAGGTGGTATCGGTGTGATCCACAAGAATATGTCGATTGATGATCAGGCCCGTCAGGTGGCTATTGTGAAACGTGCTGAGAATGGTATGATCTATGATCCTATCACCATCCCTCAGGGCTCGACGGTGGCTCAGGCCCTCGACATCATGTCGGAATATCATATCGGTGGTATCCCCGTTGTCGATGAAGGTAATCATCTCGTGGGTATCGTCACCAACCGTGACCTGCGCTTCGAGCGTCGTCTGGATCGTCCTGTCGAGGAGATCATGTCAAAGGATAACCTCGTGACCACGCACCAGCAGACAGACCTGACCGCTGCTGCCCAAATCCTGCAGGAAAACAAGATTGAGAAGCTGCCTGTAGTAGATAAGGACAACCATCTGATAGGTCTGATTACTTATAAGGACATCACGAAGGCCAAGGATAAGCCCATGGCCTGCAAGGACGAGAAAGGTCGTCTGCGCGTAGCCGCTGGAGTAGGTGTGACTGTCGATACGCTCGATCGTATGCAAGCATTGGTAGACGCTGGTGCCGATGCCATCGTCATCGATACCGCCCATGGTCACTCGAAGTCAGTGATCGAGAAGCTGAGAGAGGCTAAGGTGTCGTTCCCGAAGATCGACATCGTGGTGGGTAACGTGGCAACAGGTGAGGCAGCAAAGATGCTCGTGGAGAACGGTGCAGACTGCGTGAAGGTAGGTATCGGTCCGGGTAGTATCTGTACCACCCGTGTCGTAGCTGGTGTGGGTGTCCCACAGTTGAGTGCCGTCTATGATGTCTACAGTGCCCTGAAGGGTACAGGCGTGCCCCTTATCGCTGATGGCGGTCTGCGTTACTCAGGTGATATCGTGAAGGCACTCGCTGCCGGAGGTAGCTGTGTGATGATTGGCTCGCTTGTGGCAGGTACGGAGGAGAGTCCTGGTGACACTATCATCTACAACGGCCGTAAGTTCAAGAGCTACCGTGGTATGGGATCGCTGGAGGCTATGGAACAGAAGCACGGTTCGAAGGACCGCTACTTCCAGGGTGACACCAAGGAGGTGAAGAAACTCGTGCCAGAGGGTATCGCAGGACGTGTGCCCTATAAGGGAACGGTTCAGGAGGTAATCTATCAGATGACGGGTGGTCTGCGCTCAGGTATGGGCTATTGCGGTGCCGCTACCATCGAGCAGCTCCACAATGCCAAATTCACACGTATCACCAACGCTGGTGTGAACGAGAGTCATCCGCATGACATCACGATCACCAGTGAAGCACCGAACTATTCAAGACCCAACGACTAAAATGAAAAGGATTCAGCTGCTTGCAGGCATGTTGCTGGCTGTTGCGAGCCTCTGGGCACAGAACGACCCTGTGGTGATGACCATCAATGGGGTGGCAGTACCTCGCTCTGAGTTTGAGTATTCCTTTAACAAGAACAACGGCGAAGGTGTCGTCGACAAGAAAAGTGTGGAGGAATATGTCGACCTGTTCGTGAACTACAAGTTGAAGGTGGCTGCGGCACTCGATGCGAAGCTCGATACCCTGAGCTCATTCAAGCAGGAATATGAGATGTATCGTGACCAGCAAGTGCGCCCTACACTCGTCACGGATGCTGATGTCGAAGCAGACGCCAGGCGCCTCTATCAGCGCCTCAAGGATAATATCGGACCACGAGGACTCGTGCGACCTGCCCATATCCTACTGAAGTTGTCGACTCAGGCTACGCCTGACGAACAGCAGCAGGTAAAGACTAGGATCGACTCTGTGTATCAGGCACTGATGGCAGGTGCCAGCTTCGAGGAAATGGCCAAGAAATTGTCTGACGATGTAGCCTCAGGGGAGAACGGCGGTCTGCTGCCGTGGATAGCTCCGAATCAGACTTTCAAAGAGTTTGAGGATGTGGCCTACTCCCTCGAGAAGGGACAGATGAGTCGTCCGTTCCTCTCACCCGTAGGTTATCACGTCGTGCTGATGAAAGACCGTAAGCAACTGGAGCCCTTCGACTCGCTGAAAGTTGATTTCGTGAACACACTGGAGCGTCAGGGTATCCGTGAGGCCATCGCCTCGTCGCGTATCAAGCACATGGTCAATGCCTCTGACGGGCAGTTGACGGCTGATGAGATCATGCGTATGCGCTCAGACTCCCTGGCTGCGGTCGACAGCGATATGAAATACTTGTTCAAGGAGTACCACGACGGTTTGTTGCTCTATGAGATCAGCAGCCGTGAGGTGTGGGATAAGGCCACTGCCGATGAGGGTGCCTTGAGCCGTTACTTCGAGGCCCATAGGAAAGACTATGCCTGGGATCAGCCCAGATTTAAGGGTATCGCCTATCACGTGAAGGACAAGAAAGACGTGAAGGCGGTGAAGAACTGCGTGAAGAAACTGCCCTTCAATCAGTGGACAGAGGCGTTACGCACCACCTTCAACCCAGATTCTATTATCCGCATCCGTGTGGAGAAAGGCATCTTCAAGGCTGGTGACAATGCGACGGTAGATCGTATGATCTTCAAGGTGAGCAATGCTGCCAAGGCCGATGAAGCCAATAAAGACTATCCCATCGATGCTGTCTATGGCAAGAAGCTGAAGAAATACCCCGATGATTATACCGATGTGCGTAATCAGGTGGTAGAAGACTATCAGGATCAGTTGGAGAAAGAGTGGGTGGCCACCCTTCGCCAGCGTTATCCCGTAACCATCGATGAATCCGTATTGAAAACAATAAACCAACACCCATGAGATTTTTAAAGAAGATTATTCCCGCCGTGCTGATGACAATCCCCCTTATGGGGATGGCTGCAACACCCAAAGACTCCATCGGAACCGTGATTGATGAGGTCGTGTGGGTGGTAGGTGATGAGGCTATTCTCAGATCAGATGTAGAGCAGTTGCGCATACAGTCGTCTATGGAAGGTATGAAGTGGAGTGGTGATCCCGACTGCACGATTCCTGAGCAGATAGCCGTTCAGAAACTTTTCAAGCACCAAGCTCTGATAGACAGTATCGAAGTGACTGATGCTGATGTGGCTCAGGAAGTGGAGCAGCAGATTAACTACTGGCTCGAGATGGTGGATGGCTCCCGCGAGCGTCTGGAGGAATATAAGCACCAGACTATCTCACAGATTAGGAATGAGCTGCGCGAGGAGATGAAAGATCGCCAGATGGTGCAGAAGATGAAGAACAAACTCGTTCAGGATATCTCTGTGACACCTGCTGAGGTGCGCCGCTATTTCAAGGACATGCCATCTGACAGCATCCCCTTCGTT
The DNA here is from genome assembly GCA_946183415.1 of uncultured Prevotella sp. Taxonomy (GTDB): domain Bacteria; phylum Bacteroidota; class Bacteroidia; order Bacteroidales; family Bacteroidaceae; genus Prevotella. Next base: position 49,628 of record CAMHAM010000006.1, on the reverse strand, counting down.
CCTACGGAGGTAGAAGTGCAGATTATCCAGAAGACCCCACGTATCGAGACAGAGGAGCTCGACCGTATCAAGGGTGAGTTGCGTGAGTATACTGATCGTATCAATAAAGGTGAAGCCTCGTTCTCGACGTTGGCACGCCTTTACTCAGAAGACCCGGGAACAGCACGTCGTGGTGGTGAGTTAGGTCTGACAGGACGTGGCACTCTCGACCCTGCATTTGCCACCGTAGCCTTTAACCTCACCGATCCGAAGAAAGTATCGAAGATCGTGGAGTCGGAGTTTGGCTTCCATATCATTCAGCTGATTGAGAAACGTGGAGAGAAGGTGAATGTGCGTCATATCCTTCGTAAGCCCGTCGTCTCTGACGAGGCTATCGAGAAGAGTCTGGGACGCCTGGACTCCATCGCCAATGATCTCCGAGCTGGGAAATACACCTTCGAGGAGGCTGCCCCTATCATCTCTGATGATAAAGACACCAGGAACAGCAAGGGACTGATGTCGACGAATATGATGCAGACAGGCCATACCTCTTCGAAGTTCCGTATGCAGGACCTTCCACCCGAGATTGCGAAGGTGGTGGACACCATGAAGGTGGGACAGATCTCACAGGCATTCACGATGATCAACCAGCGTGGAAAGACCGTCTGCCTGATTGCGAAACTGAAGAACCGCATCGATGGTCATAAGGCCACGGTGACAGAGGACTTCCAGACATTGAAGGATGTCGTGCTAAACAAGCGTCGTGAAGAACGTGTCCATCAGTGGGTCGTTGATAAGATTAAGAATGTATACACTCGACTGAACAGCGAATTTGCTAACTGCCAGTTTGAATACGAGGGTTGGAACAAATAACAGATGTTGCGTAAGTCGTTTTCTTATCTGATGGTGACGGTCCTCCTGATAGGTGTGGCCTCTGCTTTTGCACAGAAGCAGAAGAAACGACCTGTGCGCAAGAAGGCCAGAGTAGAGGATACCCGCGTGTATCTCGTACATGCCGATGTGCTGCATTTTGACCAGTATGAGAATCCTGATGCCACGATCCTCAATGGTAAGGTGCACTTCACCCATCAGGGGGCACGGCTCTATTGCGACAGTGCCTATTTCTATGAGGCCAGCAACTCGTTTGAGGCTTTCGGACATGTGAGGATGTTCCAGGGCGATACGATGTCGCTCACGAGCGACTATGCCTACTACGACGGTAATGAGCAGATTGCCCGTGCCCGTTACAATGTCGTACTCAAACATAAGAAGACCACCCTCTATACAGACAGTCTCGACTTTGACCGTCTCTACGACAATGCCTATTTCTTTGAAGGCGGTAAGATGGTCGATGGCAATACGGAACTGACCTCTGACTGGGGTGAATACAATACGAAGACGAAGATGTCGGTCTTCAACTACGACGTGAAGATGAAGAGTCCGAAGTTCTTCCTTACTACTGATACCCTCTATTATGACACCCGTCTGTCGATGGCTCATATCGTGGGTCCGTCGCATATCACTTCGGGAAAGAGCAAGATCTACTCAGAGCAGGGCTACTATGATACGAAGAATGACCGTGCCAGACTGATGAATCGTTCGGTACTCTATAACGGTGGTAAGATGATAGTTGGTGACAGCGTCTATTACGACAGTCAGCAGGGATTCAGTCAGGCTTTCCGAAATGTGGTGTATGTAGATTCCCTGAACAAGAACAAACTTACGGGAAACTACGGAGAGTATTATGAGCATACGGGTTATGCCATGACGACAGACAGTGCGGTGGCTATCGATTTCTCACAGGGAGACTCGCTCTTCATGCATGCAGACACCTTCAAGATTGTCACCTTCAATATCGATACCGACTCCATGTATCGTAAGATCCACGCGTATAATAAGGTTCGCGCGTATCGTACCGATGTACAGGCCGTATGCGACTCTCTGGTATATAACTCGCTCGACTCCTGTATGACGATGTATCATGATCCCATCGTCTGGAACAATAACCAACAGTTGGTAGGTGATCGTATCGAAGTGTTTATGAAAGACTCCCTGATAGATCACGCCCATATTATCGACAACTGTGTCTCTATCCAGCAGTTGCGTAGTGATACTGCCTGCTTCAACCAAGTGGTGTCGAAACAGATGTTTGCCTATTTTGTGGATGGGAATATCCATGAGACCCGGGCAAAAGACAATGTGCTGATAGGTTATTACTTCGAAGAGGGTGATACCGTGCCCATTATCTATAATTATCAGGAGACGAGTGAGCTCCGCATGTTTCTGAAAGATCGTAAACTGGAGAAGGTGTGGACGCCGAAGACCACTGGTACGATGTATCCTCTGAACCAGATACCCCAAGACCGTAAGCGTCTGCCAGGTTTCGTGTGGTATGACTATGTGAGACCATTGGACCGTTATGATATTTTCAACTGGCGTCCGAAGAAAAAAGTCTTAGTTGATGAGTGACCTGATCCGCCTTCTTCCTGATAGTGTCGCCAACCAGATAGCTGCTGGAGAGGTGATACAACGTCCAGCCTCTGTTATCAAAGAGCTGGTGGAAAATTCTGTGGATGCTGGTGCCAAGACCATTCATGTGCTGGTGGTAGATGCTGGTAGGACCTCTATCCAGGTGATTGACGATGGTAAAGGCATGTCTGAGACAGATGCCCGCCTCTCTTTCGAGCGTCATGCCACCTCGAAGATCAAGGAGGCCGCTGATCTCTTTGCCCTCCACACGATGGGTTTCCGAGGTGAGGCGCTGGCTTCTATTGCAGCCGTGTCGCAGGTGGAGTTGCAGACCCGCCGTGAGGAAGATGAGATAGGTACGCAACTGATGATTGCAGGATCGAAGGTGCTCTCTCAGGAGCCTGTATCATGTCCTGTGGGCAGTAACTTCAAAGTGGAGAACTTGTTCTTCAACGTTCCTGCACGAAGGAAATTCCTGAAGACGAATGTCACAGAGTTGAGCAATATCCTGACAGCCTACGAAAGGATTGTGCTGGTCTATCCCGATATCCATTTTACCTTGCATCATAATGGTACGGAACTGATGAATCTGCGCCCAGGAACACTGCGCCAGCGTATTGCCGATGTTTTTGGCAAACAGTATCATCAGGATCTGTTGCCAGTAGAGGTGCAGACAGCCATGTGTACGATTAAGGGTTTCGTGAGTAAGCCTGAGGCAGCCAGGAAAAAGAGCGGACAAGACTATTTCTTTGTGAATGGGCGCTTTATGAAGCATCCCTATTTCCATAAAGCAGTGATGTCAGCCTATGACAGGCTGATTCCTGAGGGCATGCAGATTCCGTATTTTCTCTATTTCGAAGTGGAGCCTTCGGAGATTGATGTGAATATCCATCCTACGAAGACCGAGATCAAGTTTGAGAACGAGCAAGCTATCTGGCAGATTCTCTCAGCCTCGGTGCGTGATGCCATTGGGAAATTCTGCGAGGTTCCCACCATCGAGTTCGATACTCAGGGGCGCCCTGAGATCCCTGTATTCGATCCCAGTCATGATGATATCGCGGCTCCCCGCGTACAATATAATCCAGATTATAATCCCTTTAAGAATGCAGGAACCTCAGGAAGTTCAGCATTCTCGAAGAATTCGAAGGTTTCCAATACCCCGGATCCAGCCTGGGAATCGCTTTACGAGGGACTGACACCCCAGCGTGAGGCCACGCAGCAGTCGTTTTTCGAGGAAGAGCAGACGACGCTACAGCCACAGTCGCCTACGGAGATACTCTCAGAGAAATCGCCAGCTCACTATCAGTATAAAGGCAGATACCTGATGACTGCCGTGAAGTCGGGACTGATGATCATCGATCAGCATCGTGCGGATATCCGTATCCGTTATGAGCGTTATATCAAGGATCTGAATAATCATACGGCCAACACCCAGAAACTTTTGTTCCCTGAGACTGTCACCTTTTCACCCTCTGATGCCGTGGTCTTAGAACAGGTGATGACAGATATGGCTGATATCGGATTCGACCTGAGTGACCTTGGTGGACACACCTTTGCCATCAATGGTGTACCAGCGGGTATCGAAGGTCTTGATCCTGTACAGTTGATCCGTCAGATGGTCACTGATGCCCAGAATCCCATCGAGTCGCTGAACTCTCAGATAGCATTGAGTCTGGCTCGCAGTGCAGCCATCCCTTATGGACAGATTCTGAATAATGAGGAGATGGAGAGCATTATCAATGAACTGTTCTCTTGTTCAAACGTCAATTATACCCCTGATGGAAAAGCCATTCTCTGTATCTTGCCACAAGGGGATATTGAACAATTATTGGGTTAAAAGGTTAAAAAGTGTTATTATTGGAAAGTTTTTTGCCAGAATATTTTCTTATGTCGTCAGAAAGCTGTACCTTTGCACCCGCTTAGAAAAACTAAGGGCGCTTAGCTCAGCTGGTTTAGAGCATCTGCCTTACAAGCAGAGGGTCGGGGGTTCGAATCCCTCAGCGCCCACAACAATAAGGATGTGAAGATTCACATCCTATTTTTTTTGCCTTTTCTGTTGGATAATCATTTTTTTTTGTTTACCTTTGTACGCTGAAATGTTGAATATCAACAAAACAACTAAATATAAAGACAATGATTTGGAATCAAAGCATCGAGTGCATGGACCGCGAGCAGCTTCGTGAGATTCAGAGCCAGCGTCTCGTGAAGATGGCGCATTATGTGTATTACAACACCCCCTTCTACAGGGCGAAGTTCCAGGAAATGGGATTGGAACCAGGCGATATCAAGAGTATCGATGATATCGTGAAGTTGCCGTTTACTAACAAGTTGGACCTTCGTGATAACTATCCATTTGGACTGGCAGCAGTGCCCATGAGTCAGATTGTACGCATCCACGCATCCAGTGGTACGACGGGCAAACCTGTGGTGGTGCTCTATACCCGTAAGGACCTGGCCATGTGGTCGGAGGCTATCTCCCGTGCATTCACTGCCTATGGTGCTACCAAGGAGGACATCTTCCAGGTGGCTTATGGCTACGGACTGTTTACTGGAGGTCTTGGAGCTCATGATGGTGCTACGAATATCGGTGCCTCAGTGATTCCTATCTCTTCAGGAAATACCCAGAAGCAGATGACGCTGATGCATGACTTCGGAACAACGATTCTCTGCTGTACCCCGTCGTATGCCATGTTCCTGGGCGAGGCCATGAAGGAGTGTGAGTGGCCGCGTAGCGAGTTCAAACTGAGAGTCGGTGCTTTTGGTGCAGAGCCTTGGACCGAGAAGATGCGTGTGAAACTGGAAGAGTCACTTGGCATCAAGGCTTATGATATCTATGGACTGAGTGAGATTGCGGGTCCTGGTGTAGGTTATGAGTGTGAGTGTCAGAACGGAACACACCTCAATGAGGACTATTTCTATCCCGAGATTCTGGATCCGAATACAGGCGAGCCGTTGCCTGAGGGTTCATTCGGAGAACTGACTTTCACGCATCTGACGAAAGAGGGTATGCCATTGTTACGTTATCGTACCCATGACCTCACGGCTCTTCATTACGATAAGTGTGCCTGCGGACGTACGTTGGTACGTATGGATCGTATTCTGGGTCGTTGCGATGATATGCTGATTATCCGTGGTGTGAATGTCTTCCCATCACAGATTGAGGATGTGATCCTGAAGCTGCCTGAGTACGAGCCTCACTTCCTGTTGACGGTAGACCGCGTGAACAATACCGATACCAGTGAGTTGAAGGTTGAGGTGAAGGAAGAGTACTTCACGGACGACATGTCGACGATGGTAGGCCTGCAGAGAAAGCTCGAGGCAGAACTGCGCAGTGTCATTGGTCTGGGCTTCAAGGTGAAGCTTGTAGAGCCTAAGGGTATTGAGCGCTCTGAAGGCAAAGCCAAGCGCGTGATTGACAAACGTAATTTATAATATAATAAGGTGATAAAAACTATAAGCATATGAAAACAAAACAGCTATCCATTTTCCTTGAGAACAAGTCTGGAAGACTGACAGAGGTTACTGATGCCCTTGGAGCAGCAGGTATCAACCTTTCCGCAATGAGTATTGCCGACAACAGTGACTTCGGCATCCTGCGTTGTATCGTTTCTGATCCTGATAAGGCATATCAGGTGTTGAAGGAGGCTCACTTCGCCGTGAAGATTACTGACGTGATTGGTTTTGTGTGCCCCAATACGAGTGGTTCACTGGCAGTGGTGCTGAGACATCTATCTGACAACGGCGTTTTCATCGAGTATATGTACTCTTTTGCAAATGGAGATGTGGCTCATGTCATCATCCGTCCGTCGGATCTCGATGCTTGTGAGAAGATCTTAGCAGAGAAAAAGGTTGAATTGATGTCGGATAACGAGCTTTATCAGCTTTAATTTGATAGAAACTGCAAAATTTCTGCGTTGAAATTTTGCAGTTTCATTTTTTTATCTTACCTTTGCAGACGCAAATGAAGGGGCGCTTAGCTCAGCTGGTTTAGAGCATCTGCCTTACAAGCAGAGGGTCGGGGGTTCGAATCCCTCAGCGCCCACAACACAAAAGAACCCTTCCGCAGCCGTTGAGGTTGCGGTTTTGGGTTAGAAGAGATTTAGGAAAGAAGATAATTATCTATATTAGGACTATTTATTTTAAGACATGGATTTAAGTATGTTGACAGCCATCTCGCCTATTGATGGCCGTTACAGGAGTAAGACAGAGCCGTTAGCAGAGTATTTCTCTGAATATGCATTGATCAGGTATAGAGTACGTGTGGAAATTGAGTATTTCATCACATTGTGCGAGTTGCCATTGCCTCAACTACAACAGATCAACCATTCACTGTTCGACCAACTCCGTGACATTTACCGCGCATTTACTCCCGCTGATGCCCAGCGGGTAAAAGACATTGAGAAGGTTACTAATCACGATGTCAAGGCCGTGGAGTATTTTATCAAGGAGAAACTCGATGAAATGGGAGGCTTCGAAGGTTATAAGGAGTTTATCCATTTCGGTCTGACTTCACAGGACATCAACAACACCAGTGTGCCCCTTTCCATTAAAGAGGCACTTGAGCAGGTGTATTATCCGCTCCTCGAAGAGCTGATAGAGCAACTGAATGATTATGCCGAGCAATGGAAGAATATCCCGATGCTGGCAAAGACACATGGACAGCCTGCTTCACCCACTCGTCTGGGTAAGGAGGTGATGGTGTATGTATATCGTCTGGAAGAACAGTTGCGTTCACTGAAGGAGACGCCAGTGACAGCGAAGTTCGGAGGGGCTACGGGTAACTTTAATGCCCATCATGTGGCTTATCCCCAATATGACTGGCGTGAGTTTGGTAATAGCTTCGTCAATGAGAAACTGGGACTTGAGCGTGAGCAGTTTACGACGCAGATATCCAACTACGACTGGCTGGGTGCCATCTTCGATGCCATGCGCCGTATCAATACGATTATCATCGATCTCGATCGTGACTTCTGGATGTATATCTCAATGGATTACTTCAAGCAGAAGATTAAGGCGGGCGAAGTAGGCTCGAGTGCCATGCCACATAAGGTGAACCCTATCGACTACGAGAATTCCGAGGGTAACCTCGGCATAGCAAATGCCATTCTGCAGTTCCTGGCAGCCAAACTGCCTGTCAGTCGTCTGCAGCGCGACCTGACAGACTCTACCGTACTTCGTAATGTCGGCGTGCCCATGGGACATGCTTTAATTGCGTTCCAGAGTACCCTGAAGGGACTTCGTAAGCTTATTCTCAACGAGGAGAAGCTGCAGGAGGATCTTGAAAACACCTGGGCTGTAGTGGCTGAGGCCATCCAGACCATCCTTCGTCGTGAGGCTTATCCTAATCCTTACGAGACACTGAAGGCATTAACACGAACAAATGAGAAGCTGACGGGTGAGAAGATCCGTAACTTCATCGAGACCCTTGAGGTCAGTGAAGAAGTGAAGGAGGAACTTCGTGCCATTACGCCAGCAACTTATACTGGTATTTGACCAACCATACCAACAATAGATAATAATCACAATTTAAACAGACACAACAATGGATTTCGAGAACAACGAGAAAAAGCAGGAAGAGACTTCACAAGACGGCTTCCAGAAAGAGTTCCGTCCGGGACGTTCACCACGTCCACGTATTCACACCGGACAGCGTCCAGCCTATGAGCGTCCGAACTATCGCAGCAACAATGACGAAGGAGGTTTCCGTCCTGAGGGTTTTGGTGCAGGTTTAAAGAGTAGCACACCTCAGCAGCATGGCGGTTATCGTCCACGTAATAACTATAATGCAGGAGGTAACTATGGGCAGCAGCGTCAGGGCGGTTATGGCCAGCGTCCTCAGGGAGGCGGTTATGGCCAGCGTCCTCAGGGTGGCGGCTATGGTCAGCGTCCTCAGGGTGGTGGCTATGGTCAGCGTCCTCAGGGTGGCGGTTATGGTCAGCGTCCTCAGGGAGGTGGCTATGGTCAGCGTCCTCAGGGTGGCGGTTATGGTCAGCGTCCTCAGGGTGGCGGTTATGGTCAGCGTCCCCAGCAGGGAGGCTATGGCAAACCTTATGGAGCAGCACCTTACAAGAAAGGTCCGCGCCAGCGTACTGCCGACTATGATCCCAATGCAAAGTATTCAATGAAGAAGCGTATTGAGTATAAGGAGGTGAACTTCGATCCCAATGAGCCGCTTCGTCTGAATAAGTTCCTGGCTAATGCAGGTGTCTGCAGCCGCCGCGAGGCTGATGAGTTCATCCAAGCAGGTGTTGTAACGGTGAACGGTGAGGTTGTTACCGAACTGGGTACCAAGGTGTTGCGTACAGACGAGATAAAGTTCCACGATCAGCCTGTTACCATCGAGAAGAAGGTATATGTGTTGCTGAACAAACCGAAGGATTATGTGACAACCAGTGATGACCCCCAGCAGCGTAAGACGGTGATGGATCTCGTGAAGAACGCTTGTCCTGAGCGTATCTACCCTGTAGGCCGTCTGGACCGCAACACGACAGGTGTCCTCCTTCTGACTAACGATGGTGACCTGGCTTCAAAGCTTACACATCCGAAGTACCTGAAGAAGAAGATCTATCATGTATACCTTGATAAGAATGTAACTGCTCACGACCTGCAGCAGATTACTGAAGGCATACAGTTGGACGACGGTGAGATCAAGGCTGACGATGTACAGTATGCTCATCCTACTGACAAGAAGCAGGTGGGCATTGAGATCCACAGTGGCAGGAACCGTATCGTTCGCCGTATCTTCGAGGCTCTGGGCTATCGTGTACAGAAACTCGATCGTGTACAGTTTGCAGGACTCACCAAGAAGAACCTGAAGCGTGGCGACTGGCGCTACCTCACAGAAGAGGAAGTAGATCGTCTGCGCATGGGTGCTTATGAGTAAACATCCTAGGCTGTCCTAGGTATTCCTAGAAATATAAGATAAAATGAAAAGAACTAAGATTATCGATGTGCTGCAAAGCACGGAATACGGTAAAGCCGTCTGTGTAAAAGGCTGGGTGCGTACGCACCGCAGTTCAAAGGCTGTAGACTTTATCGCACTGAATGATGGTTCGACGATTAAGAACGTACAGGTGGTAGTCGATCCGAGCAAGTTTGATGAGGAAATGCTGAAGCAGATCACCACAGGTGCTTGCATCAGTGTAGAAGGAACATTGGTAGAGAGCCAAGGTGCAGGACAGAGCAGTGAGATCCAGGCTACCGCCATTGAGATCTATGGTCTCTGCGATAATACCTATCCTATGCAGAAGAAGGGCCAGAGCTTCGAGGTGATGCGTAAGAATGCCCACATGCGTCTGCGTACCAACACCTTTGGAGCCGTGATGCGTATCCGTCACAACATGGCGATGGCTATACATACCTATTTCCATGAGCACGGATTCTTCTACTTCCACACCCCGCTGATTACAGCCAGCGACTGTGAGGGAGCTGGTAACATGTTCCAGGTGACTACCAAAAACCTCTACGACCTGAAGAAGGACGAACAGGGAAAGATTATCTACGATGATGATTTCTTTGGAGAGCAGACGTCGCTGACGGTATCAGGACAGCTTGAGGGTGAGCTTGGTGCCACTGCACTGGGTGCTATCTATACCTTTGGTCCTACATTCCGTGCAGAGAACTCCAATACGCCTCGTCATCTGGCAGAGTTCTGGATGGTTGAGCCCGAGGTCGCTTTCCTGGATCAGGAAGAGTTGATGGATCTCGAAGAAGACTTCATCAAGTACTGTGTTCGTTGGGCACTTGACAACTGTAAGGATGACCTCGCTTTCCTGAATCAGATGATCGACAAGACTTTAATTGCTCGCTTGGAAAGCGTTTTGAAGGACACCTTCGTTCGCCTGCCTTACACTGAGGGTATTAATATCCTTCAGGAGGCCATCAAGAATGGCAAGAAGTTTGAGTTCCCCTGCAACTGGGGCGATGACCTCGCTTCTGAACACGAGCGTTATCTTGTTGAGGAGCACTTTAAGAAGCCTGTCATCATGACTGACTATCCACGTGCCTTCAAGTCGTTCTATATGAAGCAGAACGAGGATACTGCCGATGGCGGTTCTGTAGGTTATAAGGGCGCTGTTGCTCCTGGACCTACGATGCAGGGTACCGATGTACTCTTCCCACAGATTGGTGAGATTATTGGCGGTAGTGTCCGCGAGGAGAGCTACGATAAGTTGATGGGTGAGATCAATCGCCGCGAGATGGATCAAACCCACCTCTGGTGGTATATCGATACCCGCAAGTGGGGCTCTTGTCCGCATGCTGGTTTCGGTCTTGGTTTCGAGCGTCTCATCCTGTTCGTAACAGGTATGCAGAACATCCGCGACGTTATCCCGTTTCCGAGAACACCGAAGAGCGCAGAGTTCTAAAGCAAAGAGATGAAAAAACTATTGGTCATATTCGCCTTCTTAGGTATGAGCCTGACTCCTGCCTCTGCACAGGAAGAAGACCAATTGATTTTCAACCATTTTGGTATAGGCATTAGTGTCGGGACAACAGCCCTTGGCATTAATGTCTCTACTGTTTTAACCCCTTATTTCGGACTGAGGGCTGGTGTTAACTTGTGGCCGATTCTTAAGTTGCGTTCCAATCTTCACTTGGCTTCCAGAATCCAGAATTGGGAGCCAGGAGATATTGCAAAGTATGTCCAGGAACTGAATGAGGTGCTTTCGGAGGATGAACAGGTGCCCATGGAGATGCCTGAAGTCATGTCTATGCACATTAAGCCGAAACTGACAGCTGGACATCTCTTGATAGACTATTATCCCTTCCCTCACAGCAGCAATTTCCATTTGACAACAGGTTTCCATCTGGGTACTGGAACAGTCATCGACATTCATAATCGTCATGAAGGTAGTCTGATACCTGTCACTTTATGGAATAATGCCATGGAGAATCCTGATGCTCAGGAGGTGGTCGAGAGGAATAACCTGCAGCCCATAGGACTCGTCTTAGGCGATTATTTCATTGCGCCTGATGAGAATGGAAATATTGATGCCCGTATCAGAGTGTCAGGTTTCCGTCCTTATCTGGGATTGGGCTTCGGACGTGCTGTGCCTCGTAAACGTATAGGTTGCCAGTTTGACATGGGCGTACAGTTCTGGGGAAGTCCAACAGTCATGGTCAACGGTGAAAAGCTGAAACCAGATAAGGTAGGCGAAGAGCTCGACGATGTCCTCAGCATAGTCAGCAGGATCAAGGTGTTCCCTGTCCTGAGTTTCCGCTTAGTGGGGCGAATCTTCTAAACGAGGTTTATTCCTTCGTCAGAAATAGTAATCAGCCGTCGGCGATAGAGATCACCGATGGCTTTCTTGTAGGCTTTCTTGGAGACCTGGAAACGGTCGTAGATTAGTTCTGCAGGCGATTTGTCGCCGAGGTTACAATGACCGTCGTTCTCGTAAAGATAGCGCAGCAGTACCTCAGCGAAGTCGAGAGTGTGCTGGCGGCCTGTCTGCTGAAGTGTCAGGTCAATCTTCCCATCCTGACGTACATGATCTACATAGGCAGTCAAACGGTCGCCGCTGTGCAACGGTTGGAAAATCTGGTTATCGTAGATCTGTCCCTGGAACTTATTGTCGATAATCACCTTGAAACCCAGATCGGTCTTTTGCCATACGAGCACATCTACAGCTGTACCATGGGTGAGTGAAGGCAGGTCTTCGGCAGTTGGGATACGAAGCTGTTTCTCCACCTTTGCTGTTGCCATCAGTCGGTAGCTGTCCTCGTCTACCTTAATATATACAATATGGCGTTGCCCCTGTTCCATACGTTTCTTCTGTTCACGGAACGGACAGAAGAGGTCTTTCATCAGTCCCCATTTCAGAAAAGCTCCGTATTGGTTGACCCATGCTACCTCGAGACTGGCAAACTCTCCCACTTTTGCGTAGGGATGCTCTGTGGTGGCTACAGGGCGCTCTTCCTGATCGAGATAGATAAACACTTCTATCTCATCACCGATATGCATATCTTTCGTCACATAGCGCTGGGGAAGCAGGATCTCACCTTCCTTACCGCCATCGAGGTAGAGCCCGAATTCTACAGACTTAACGATTCTGAGGGTGTTGTAATCTCCGAGTTTGAGCATATGATTCCGTCTTTTAAATGGATGGTACGGTCTGTAATGGTTGCCAGATTTTCATCATGTGTCACAATGACGAAGGTCTGTCCGAACTTATCACGCAAATCGAAAAACAGTTGATGAAGCTCTTCCTTGTTTTTCGTGTCGAGAGAACCTGAAGGCTCGTCAGCGAGGATGACGGCAGGGTTGTTCACCAGTGCACGTGCCACAGCTACACGCTGTTTCTCACCTCCTGATAGTTCATTGGGCTTATGGGTGGCACGGTCTGAGAGTCCCATGAAGTCCAGTAGTTCCTTGGCTCGTGACTTGGCTTGTTTTTGCGATACACCAGCGATATACGCAGGGATCATGATGTTCTCGATAGCCGTAAACTCTGGCAGCAGCTGATGGAACTGGAACACGAAGCCCAAGTGCTGATTACGGAAGTCTGCCAGTTTTTTGGTGGAGAGCTTGCTGGTGTCAATGCCATCTACGATGACTTGTCCGCTGTCAGGACGATCCAGTGTGCCAATGATCTGCAGCAGCGTGGTCTTGCCAGCGCCACTGGGTCCAACGATACTCACCACCTCGCCTTTATCGATATGGAGGTCGATGCCTTTCAGTACTTGCAGTGAGCCAAAGCTCTTGGTGATATTCTTAACGTCAATCATTACTTCATTATTTTCAATTTCTCATTTTTTCCTTTCGTGAATCCAACGAAGAATCGTGTCGTAGATGCTCTTCTCCTCATGGTGCTGGGCCTCGGTGAAGCTCATGCGTTCATCCTTCGTGTTACCGAACTGATCAGGGAAGATAATCATCAGGTTCTTGCCTGAGAAGTGCTTTTGCAGTTCGTCAGGCAGTCGTTCCAAGGCATTCTTATAGGAAATAGTACCCTTACGGGCTGTCACAACGACGAACAGATGGTCTTCAGCGATACCAGCAGCCAGTTTTGGCAACTCATTCCAATGCTCCATAGGCGTATATTCGGCCCTGACGTTGGAATGGCGGTTGTTCACATATTGGGCAATCAGTACCAACGACTCACTGCGACCATGAAACTGGATACGGCAATCCAACTCTCCTGCCAGGCGACTCAAGCGTTCTAGCCAACGATGGAAGCCAGGTTCAAACTCAGCCCTTGAAGGTACTGCCACCTGGATACGGCGCAATGTCGACATTGGCTGTACAAAACGCGTCAACATAATCTGACGGTTCAGGCCATTGTAAAGACTCTGGATAAACTCTCCCCAGAATCTGGGGTTGATATCAGTATGGACGTGCATACCCATCACAATCTCAGAGCAAGCAAACTCGCGGAAAGCGTGTTTGATACCATTAGCGATATTCGTGGCGAGACGCACCTGTGTCTGTACTTTTACCTCTGAAGCACTTGCCGACTGCTGGAGTTTTTCCAGAAGCCTTATGCCCTGTTCTCTGGAAGCATTGCTGTTTTCATCGTCATATACCACATTCAGCGCTACGAGATCTCTGCCCAGGCGCTGGTTACGTATCAGCATGGCGAGATAGAGCAGATGCGGGGCAATATCAGGATACTTGACGCAAAGCAGGATTTTCTCGTCATCATCCTTGGGCGTCTCTGCCGTCAGATGACTCTTCTCCTGGATGATGATCTGCTGTGAGGCATGTTCCGTCATCAGCGTACTGATCACACACGTGAAGAGAATCATCATGACCACCCCATTGAGCATATCGTCGCTCACGAGGTATTCACCTGGCGCCACCTCGAGCCTCATTCCCACCATCACCATCGCGATAGCACCTGCAGCATGGGCTGAGGTCAAGCCAAACATCATGTGCCCATCAGCCTTTGGCAGTCTGAACAACAGACTGGAGATATAGGCTGCCAAGGCCTTTCCGAAAGTTCCGATGAAGACGATGAGAATCACAATCCACAGTATATGGGCACTTGAGAACAGGATTCTGACATTGATAAGCATGCCCACACCAATCAGGAAATAAGGGATGAACAGTGCATTACCGATAAACTCGATGCGATTCATGAGGGGGGAAACGTGGGGGATATACCTGTTGAGTATCAAACCTGAAAAGAATGCACCGAAGACACCCTCGATACCGATAACAGACGACAGAGCTGCACTCAAGAACATGATACCCAGCACGAAGATATACTGCATCACTGCATCGCTGTAACGACGCAGGAAGTAGCGCGTCATCTTAGGTATCAGAATGACACTGCCCACACAGAAAGCTGCGAACTTGATGACGAACAGAATCCAGAACAGCCAGTTGCTGTTCTTGCTGAACGAGCCCGATATAGCTGCGAGCATCACCAGAGCGAGGAACAATGAAATCATCGAAGAACCCACGCTGAGAGTCACACTCTGATGGCGCTGCAGACCGTAGCGCCCGATGATGGGGTAGGCTATCAGCGTGTTCGACGCCATGATACATCCCAGTAAGAATGAGGCTGCTGGCGAATAGTGGAGAGTGGTGATAGCCATGATGTAGGTCAGAATCAGGGGCACCAGACAGGTGAGTAGTCCGAAGATGATAAATCTCCTGGAGTTTTTCTTCACGCCCTCCATGTCCATCTCCAGTCCTGCGAGGAACATGATATAGTAAAGACCTACGCGCCCGAAGAGTTCAAACGAGTTGTCGCGCTCCAGAATATGAAAACCATATTGCCCGATGAGCACACCAGCCAGCACCATACCGATGATATGCGGAATACGCAGCTTACTCATGACGATAGGGGCAAACAGGATAATCATCAGCACCACAAAAAAGACGAATGTGGGGTCTGTAATCGGAAAATATGATGTTAATATTGTCATTTCGGTTGCAAAGGTAGGCATTTTTTTCGTATAAATTTGGTTTTTTGCTCACTAAATCGTACCTTTGCAGCCAAATTGTAACCATTTAAACGATTAGGCAAGATGAAAGTAGCAATTGTTGGAGCGAGTGGCGCCGTAGGACAGGAGTTCCTGCGCATTCTCGCTGAGAGAGATTTCCCCATGGACGAACTGGTATTGTTTGGCTCAGAGCGCAGCGCCGGACGTAAATACACTTTCAAGGGAAAGGAGATAGAAGTGAAGTTGCTTCAGCATAACGATGACTTCAAGGATGTAGATATCGCCTTCACCAGTGCTGGTGCAGGTACCTCTAAGGAGTTTGCTGAGACCATCACGAAGTATGGTGCTGTGATGATCGATAACTCGAGTGCTTTCCGTATGGACGACGACGTGCCCCTCGTAGTGCCTGAGTGCAATGCCGAGGATGCGCTGAACCGTCCCCGTGGCATCATTGCCAATCCTAACTGTACTACTATTATGATGGTCGTAGTTCTCCAGCCGCTGGAGAATATTTCTCATATCAAGCGCATCCATGTGGCCTCTTATCAGAGTGCTTCTGGTGCAGGTGCAGCCGCTATGGCTGAGCTCCAGCAGCAGTATAAGGAGATGGTTGAAGAGGGAGAGGTAAAGACCATCAAGAAGTTTGCCCACCAGTTGGCTTACAATGTGATTCCCCAGATAGATGTGTTCCAGCCTAATGGTTACACGAAGGAGGAGATGAAAATGTTCAATGAGACTCGTAAGATCATGCATACCGATGCCAAGTGTTCGGCTATGTGTGTACGTGTCAGCTCACTGCGCTCTCACTCAGAGTCTGTATGGATTGAGACAGAGAAGCCTATCAGCGTCGAGGAGGCTCAGAAGGCGATTGCCGCAGCTCCTGGTTGTACGCTGAAGGACGATCCTGCTACTCTGACTTATCCCATGCCACTCGAGACGGCTGGTAAGGATGATGTCTATGTAGGTCGTATTCGTAAGGATCTGAGTGATGAGAATGGTCTGACATTCTGGCTCTCTGGCGATCAGATCCGCAAGGGTGCAGCCCTCAATGCTGTGCAGATTGCAGAGTATCTTGTAAAAGTTGGAAATGTTAAATAGTAATATGGTTAAGTTACTGAGGAAGGCTGGCCTCGCTGGCCTTCTTCTTCTTTTACTGACAGGCTGTGGTGTCGGCGACGACGATGGCCAGCGCCTGGGTGAATACATCGTGGGAACCTGGCAGCGAGGCTGGGGGGCTGGCGATGTCATCATCGAGGGTGCTCCAGAACCTGAGGATCCTGATGACCCAGGTTGGACTCCTGACAGATTCTCTTACGATAAGTTTATCTTCTATGACGATGGCACCTATAACGGCATGATCCGTACAGGTTCGTTCGTCGTGCTTGGAAAACTTGGCGAGACCATCTTCACTGGCGAATATAAATGCGATAATAGCAACCTGAAGATGGATTTCACCAATGAGGACGGACAGCGTGGTGCGATTCTCGCTTTGGTTCGTTCGTTCTCTGAGACCACACTCGTTATCAGTTATGAAGCAGAGGAGTTAGCCAGCGGTCTCCGTGTGCAGATGACATTAAGAAAAGAGGAGTGATTCTGTTTGTCACTCCTCTTCTACATATTCTGTACGGAATTCGATACCTCGTCCAACGCCACTGAAAGCACTGAAATACCCCAGACATCCTCCAGTAAAGTTTTCTATAGGATTGGTTCCTGTATTGTCTATCAGCAGGAGCGAGTAGAGATATTCATACGACCGCTCGTCGATGGTTCTTACTTCTGCCTCCAGTTCATCTCCTTCCCTCAGTCTGTCCTGATCGGTACTTCCCTCCTTATTGAAGGCGAAGAGCTGCTGCAGTTCTCCTCCTGGGTTAGTGTCATCTTTCAGCACTGCAGAACGGTAGGGGATGCCATTGCGGTAGATGTGGATGTAATAGTAGTTGATTTCATTGGGGAAATCCTGAATCCTGATATCACCAAAGATATAGCGCTCAGAGAGCATGTTCTTCCAGATCAGACGGAACGTGTTGATACTGGCCATCCTGTACATCTTCGAGGTGGACGAGAAATGATGGCCGTCTACGGTGACGTCCAGGCGATAGGTCTTGCCCACTTCTCCATGTTCATCAGACATGTAGTAGTCTCTTTCTGAGTAGGGTACGTCGAACGTCTTGCCATCTTCGTCTGTGATGGTAACGATGGCATTGTCGATGCCGCTGACGGAGGTGGTGTCCGACATGTTCTTGGTCTGGCTGACGCGTATGATGGTCTCATAAGGCGTAATCCAGCCTTCCACATAGTAGAGGGGCACGGCACTGTGGAAATCGATATCGATATTCTTCTCGCAGCTGCAGAGAGTCATACCGATGAGCAGCAGGGTGTATAGTTTTGCTTTCATGCCTTTTCAGAATTTGATGTTAAATGCTACTGACGGTACGATGCCGAAGAGCGAATACTGTACAGCTGTAGTACCTGATTTCGAGCGGTCCTCGAAGTTGATGAGGTAGGGGTTGTAGTGGTTGTACAGGTTGTAGATGCTGAATGCCCATTCAATCGTCGTATGCTTGTTCTGCTTCTTCCACACGGCTCCGATGTCCAGATGGTGGTAGTCTGGAGCACGATAGCCGTTACGCTCTGTGTAGTAGAAGATCCAGTTGCCTTCTATCTGGTATTTGCCGCTGGGGGCTGTGAAAGCCTGTCCTGTATTAAACACCCAGGCGGCACTTAGGGTCCAGCGCTTGGTCAGTTGGTACATAGCTACAATGTTGATATCATGGCGGCGGTCGTTATTGGCATTATACCATTTCCCGCCGTTCACACCGTCGATTCTCGTCTTTGACCACGAGAGGGTGTAGTTCATCCAGCCTGTCAGCCTGCCGCCGTTCTTCCTCGCGCTCAGCTCTACACCGTAGCCCTTGCCTTCTCCAGGCAGAATCAGGCGCTCAATCTCGATCTCGCTGCTGAACGTCTTGCCGTCGCGATAGTCGAGGGCATTGTTGATATGGCGGTAGTAGCCTTCAATCGAGAAGTCGTACATCTGTGTGGGAGTCATCAGGAAGAAACCGCCGCTGACCTGGTCTGCCACCTCGGGCTTTATCACGTTGCTGCTCATGGTGTAGCGGTCGAATGGGGTTGAAGTGCTCTGATTGCGCAGGGCATGTATATTCTGAGAGGTACGCGTGTATCCTATTTTAATAGAGGTTAGGTCTGAGGTCTGCCAGTTTAGGCTCAGGCGAGGCTCCAGGTTCAGATAGGTCTTCACAATTCTGTTGTTGGGATAGTTGTGATACCACTCGATATTTCCTTTAGAGTCAATGTCGTAGTAGAGCGAGCCGCCTAAGGGCATGAATGCCGTCAGTCGCAGACCTGCTGAGACGTGTATGTTCTTATTCAGAGGGAATACGAGATTTGCCCAGATGGCATTGTCCCAGGCCTTGCGCTGTTCCTTTTCCTCCAGCGTCACCTTCTTCCACTCTGCTGACTTCACGTTCATCAGGGCTGTCTGTAGTCCTGCGTCAATCTTGTAGTCGCCCAGTCCCAAGTGCAGGTCCTGCTTAAAACCTGTCTGACGGATATGCCCTGCAAACCACAGGTTCATACCCAGCAAGTCTGTACCGTTGTCTGTGCCGTAGCCGCTATAGTAGATGTTCGACTGCGAGTAGCTGTTGTCGTTGAAGTAGTGCAGCCACTTCAGACTGGCTGAGAGGTTGTTCCACTTCAGGTCAACCATCTTCTCAAGTCCCGTCTCGTCCTTGCCTGAGAAGAAGGTAAGGAAGAGCTGGTTCTTGCTGTTGATGGTCCAGTCTACTTTCGCGTTCACATCGTAGAAATAGAGCGTGTTGCCACTGAAGTCCTTCGACATCTTCAGAATCCAGTCCATGTACGAGCGGCGCGCTGTCACGAGGAAGGCAGCCTTGTTTTTCACGATAGGACCTTCGAACGTGGCCTTAGCTGCCAGGATACCGATAGAGGCCCCTCCGTGATACTCGCTCTTATTGCCAGTCTTGCCAATGATGTCGAGCACTGCCGATGAGGCACTGCCGTATTGTGCAGGCAATAATCCTTTATATAAGGTGGCTGCAGCGAGAGCGTCATCATTGAAGGCAGAGAAGAGTCCTCCCAGATGGCCTGCGTTATAGACGGGTGTACCGTCGAGCTGTATCTGGTTCTGTGCTGAGGTACCACCTCTTACCTGGAATCCGCTCGAAGCGTCGCTCTCCGCCTTTACACCTGCCAGGAGCTGCAGTGATCGCATGATGTCACGCTCGCCAAAAAGCTGTGGCGAGGCTGTCAGCTCCTTCAGTTTCAGTTGTTCTGCACCAGTCTGCACGCTCTGAACGCGTTGACGGGCTGAATTCGAGACGACGACAACCTCGTCCAGACGCTCTGTCTGGATGGTGTCTCCCTCGTTCGTTGGCACTAACGTCAGTGCCGTCAGTAATATGTTGAATATCGACATTTGGCCGCAAAGTTACAAAAATATGGTGAAATGCTTGGAGTTAATGGATATTTTTTAGTATTTTTGCAACAAATTATTAATTTGTGTCAGTATGAAAAAGTTATTTATTGCCGTTATGGCCTTTTTGGCGCTGAGTGCCTGCAACAGTGATAAGTCGGATTTTCTCTATCGTGGATTATCTACATCGCTGCCTTTGAATGTCTTTATCGACTCGATGGCTCATCGTGGTTTTGCCATCGATTCTGCTGCTGCTCCTGATTCGACGGGTAGGGTAGTAGTGCTGAAGAATCCTGCTGAGAAGTATCATGTGCTGTTAGGACAGGCTGACGGCGTGATTCAGGCTGTGCAGGAGAACTGGGTCTTGTCTACCAACGACAGCACGCGCCAGATGTGGCAGAAGTTGCGCGACGACTTTGAGAAGGAAACAGGTGCCTGGCCTAATTGCCCCATGCTGAAGGATGATCATAAAGTCGCCAAGTTCGAACTCGAAAGCGGCTTCGTCACCGTCACCCTTAAGAACACCTACACCCCCACGCTCAATGTCCTCTACGAACTCAAGAAATAATACAACGTATTACGAACTTTCTTGAAGATATTTCTGTACAGAGCTCATCTTGAGTCTGAAAACTCTCCATTTGAGTTTCTTTGCTTTGGCTCTCCCTGAAGTGTGGAATTCGTATGTGACGGTATATTTGTGTAATTAGATTTTTAGATTTTGCATACACTGCATACACTAATATATTATCTTTCTGATATACAGTCAGTTTGCTTAGTGTATGCAGTAGTCGTTTTAGTGTATGCAAATTTGCAATCAATTTTCAAAGGAGTTGTCAGGCTGACACAGTGTTTCATATTTAGTACTGTTTTAAAATAGTCCCAGGGGGTGGGACCAGTTGTCCCAAGGGGTGGGACTGATTGTCCCAGGGGCTGGGACAAATCGGCTTGACTTGCGATTATCGATCAGTATGTAGTCATCAATACTGCAAAGGCACGAAGATTATCAGTAAATCCCTAACGTTTTAACGTATTCATGCCGTTTTATTTGCTTGCATACACTGAAATATAGCCTGCATACACTAAGCAAATGTACAGTATATCAGTAAGATAACATGTAGGTGTATGCAGTGTATGTAAAATCTAAATTTATTATTATGTAGGTGAGAAGTCACTTGTGAAACCTAAAAAATTAAATCTACCACTAAACAGAAAACTTTTCGCGTTATTTGACATATTATTCCAACGAAAATTTGTATATTTGCCTTATGATAAACTACTTTACAATATGCCAACTAAACCATGTATCATATACGCAAGAGTATCTACGCTAATCCAGGACACAGACCGACAGGTCGTCGATCTTCAGGCGTATGCCAACGGCAACGAATATAGCGTGGAGCGAATCTTCACCGAGAAAATCTCTGGGGCTAAGAAGAACAGCGAACGGGCTGCTTTGATGGACGCGCTGGAATATGCCACGAAGCACAAATGTACCATTCTCTGTAGCGAGCTGTCGCGCCTGGGGCGTAACATCGATGAGATACTGAAGTCGATCATCTTCTGCAAGGAGCACAAGACGAATGTCTACTTCCAGAAGGAACAGCTGAGCATCTTCAATAACGATGGTGAGGAGCACCCGTTCCTGATGATTATGATTGCAACGCTGGGGACTTGTGCCAAGCTGGAGCGTGAGGCTATCCGATTCCGTATGAAGTCGGGCTACGATAAGTTCAGGGCTGAAGGTGGAAAAGTGGGGCGGAAGACAGGCTATCGGATGACGCTCGAGGATTATGAGAAGAAATACCCCAAACTGATGGAGGATCTGCGCAAGAAGCTGAAGGGGAGCAAGACCAAGCGCTATCAGGTAGGTTCTCTGGCACGCCGTTATCGCATCAATCCTTCGACTGTTCGTGCTGCAACAAATATATTAAGCGGATGCACAGAAGCGTGATATTGACCTCTGGGACAAAAAAAGAGCCTCCGTTGTGGAAGCTCTCTTGTTGGGGTACTCGGACTCTTTTTCGGGTGATTCAAGGAAATCAACAAAAATTATAGATTCTTGATTTGTGCTGAGTTTCAGCATGTTACAGATAAAAACTATCAACATCAATAAACTTAAATAACGTTAAATTTCTCTTATCACGGGAAAAACACGGGAAAAATTTTCAAATTCCCGTGCCTTTTTCGTACCTTTGCAGGCGAAATCATCTTTGTATCACTATTTTAAAGTTCGCTTTATATTCTGCTGCAAAGGTACACATTATTTTTGAAATAAGCAAGAGTTTCCAAAAAAATGGCACAAATTGAAATAAGAATATCGAGCAAGATCCAGAAGGTGACAGGGAAGAGCGAGATCATGATCAGGTTCTTCCAAGGCACTTCGTTCGATCTCTATGCCAAGAGTGAGATATTCATCAGTCCGGATTACTTTGAATATTACGTCAACCGTGAGAAAACGGAGAAGATGGGTGTGAAGGTTCCTGGCAACATCATCACCGCATCCACAGAGAAAGCCAGGAAGAACGGCTATGCGCTGCGCAAGAGCGGCACCATCGTCTTCAAGCAGCGACTTGAA
Source organism: uncultured Prevotella sp. (assembly GCA_946183415.1). Lineage (GTDB taxonomy): Bacteria > Bacteroidota > Bacteroidia > Bacteroidales > Bacteroidaceae > Prevotella. The sequence continues at coordinate 27,261 of CAMHAM010000006.1, read as the reverse complement.
ACACCGGACGTGAAGTACCATCGCCAGCAGGTTGAGCGTCTGGAAAGGCTTAAAAAGCATATTCTGGATTGTTTTGAGGACGCAGACAAAAGTGATCTGTCAAGTGAATGGCTGATAGAGGTGATAGATAAGTTCAACCATCCGGAGAAGTACAACACCAAGACTACAAAGAAGACCTTCTTTGAACTTGTCGAGACCTACATACATCGTCGTCAGCTCGCGGACTCCCATGCAAGGGTGTTCCGTGTCCTATCCCGTGTCATCGCCAGATATGAGGGCTTTATAAGGGCTACTGAGAAAGCAAGGAAGGATTATACCTTCGCGATAGACACGGTTACCCGTGATGACATTGAGGAACTCAGCGATTACATGAGACATGAGAATGCCCTGGCCGAGCAATATCCGAAGCTCTTTGCCAAGTTGATTGAGAACTATCCTGCAGCCATTAAGAAGGGTCACAACGTCATTCAGGCCAGGGGCGAGAACACTATCATCAAGATGCGTACGCGCTTGAAATCGCTGTTTCTTTTCTTCGTGGAAGAGGGACTGACAACAAACCGGCCTTTTGACGGACTGAGGATCGGGACGGAAAAGGTCGGCACACCCATCTATATTACGATAGAAGAGCGAAATAAGATAGCAGAGTATGACCTTGAAAAGAAATGGCCCGCGATGGATGAGGACTTCAGGAAGAAATGCAAGATGCCGATCAGAACGATTGTCGTCTGCAGGGACATCTTCATATTCCAGTGTTTTATCGGCTGTCGTGTCAGCGACTTGATCAAGCTGACACCTCAGCATATCGAGAATGGAATCCTGGTATATACTCCACACAAGACTAAGAATGGAGAGGATGCCATGCAGGCATGCGTTCCGCTTCATGCCAAGGCCCTGGAACTCATTGAGAAGTATGAGGGACAGGATAAGATGGGGCGTTTGTTCCCCTTTATCACGGAGCAGAGGTACAATGATGCTATCAAGGCCATCTTTACAATGGCTGAGATAAAAAGAAATGTTGAGGTGCGCAATCCGTTGACTGGTGAAAACGAGTTGCGTCCTATCAATGAGATAGCATCGAGCCATTTGGCCAGGCGTACCTTCGTTGGTAACGCTTATTTCAAGGTCACCGATCCGAACTTGATTGGCAAGATGTCTGGTCATGTGGAAGGATCCAAGGCCTTCAAGCGTTATCGCAAGATCGAGGATGAGACCCTGAAGAATGTTATTGACCTCTTAGACTGAGTTTTTCTATCTCGGTCTTAAGGTCGTATATTTCGGCTTTCAACCTGGCATTTTCGTTAAGTAAAGCATTGTATTTTTCTAGCAACGCAATATATTTCTTCCTCTCTTCGTCAATGAGGCGATTTGGACGATAATAATAGTCCTGGAAGAAGTTGTAATCGAAGACATGGCATAATTCCACTAATCTGCCTGTGTCAACGGATTCTTTTTTTATAAGCTTGCTCACGACTGGCTGGTTCATTTTCAGCCTTTCTGCCAACTGGGCTTGTGACAGGTTACTCTCCTTGAGCTTAAGTTCGATAAGTTTGCCTATATGTATATTTTCTATTGTTTCGCAATTGTTATCATTTCTTGCATCACCTGCATAAAGTGCAAAGAAATTGTATTTGAGGGCTTTGGAAATAACCACCAGTAGTGATGTGTCTATTGTACGACTTTGGAACAGTCGGTCAACTTTTGATTTACTCAATCCGATATCTTCAGCAAACTGGTGTTGCGTAAGGTGATGTGTTTTTAGATAATTACGAATCACATCACCTATATTTAAATCATATATATTCAAAGTTTGATATAAATCCATTCAAAATGATAATTTATGTTAAACTTTTATTCATTTTCGGTTTACTTTATTCCAAATGTATTATATTTGCACCAGATTTGGAATTTTTATTCCGAGTTTGATGCAAAATTACGGCTCGTTTCCGCTGCAAAATTACAAAAAAAAAGTAGAATACAAAATAAAAAAACCAAAATTTTAAAATATGATGAATGAACATTTAAACCAAAATGAAGTATCCAGGGGACCAATCCTGAATACTGACTTTGAGACAAGGTTACTTGCAAGCAAGCTTGTCTCGGAAGTCCGGAAGAGCCCGGATCGTATCTCAATCACCCTCACAGGTGAAGGTGTTTTGGAGTTTGCAAAAGCCATGAGACAATCTTCTTTGGAAGATGTCCTTGGAGAAAAGCATGTCGGTGTTGGACTACAATCATTACCGATGGAAGATGGGTCGCTTATTTCTAAGAAGGATGTCATGAACGTTCTAGACGTAAGTCACACCACCCTTTGGAAATGGGAGAAGTCTGGTTATTTGAAGCCTGTCAAGATCGGCAAACGGATGTTCTACAGAAGAGAGGATCTCGTACGTCTAACAAAATAATCTCTGGACATGTATAATATTGGGAAATATTTACTTCTTGTCGAAAAGCGGGTAGATATACACCCCCTTAAGCCTTCTGTCGTGCATAAAAATCACGACAAAAGCGTGCTTTTTCATAGTTATATCCTTTCCATATTGTACAAAGTGCCGATTTTATTTACTTCTTGTCGAGCAAAGTGCCGATTTTATTTACTTCTTGTCGAGAACTTATTTACTTCTTGTCGAGAACTTATTTACTTCTTGTCGAGCAAAGTGCCGATTTTATTTACTTCTTGTCGAGAGCACTTTTCGCAAAATGCTGAAAATCAATTCTTTGCATCAAAAGCGAAACCCTATATAAACTTTAATAAAGTATCTAATAAAAGATTAGATAACTTTAGTAAAGTAATCGAAGCGAGCTTCGAATGCTCTTGGAGCATCGGCTCGCTCCGATTACATGGCTGGCGCCACCACAGCAGGTGCAATAGTATCCTTGTATGAACAGACTGTGTAATATGAGAAACAGGAAGAATTACAGAAAGGAGACTCCAGACCGTCTTGTACGCGTCATGAAGAATCCTGAGACCGAGAAAGCAGCTCTGTCATGTGCGGTATATCATTACGGAGTATGTGATCACCGTCAGTTGTTTCTCGAGATGTTTACCGATAGGATTACCATTGCCATTTATGAAGGTCTAAAGGTCACCCTTGAAAAGAGAGGTGTGACAGATCCTGTCATCATATATGAGTATCTTCTTGGTACCGACAGGGAACCACAAATTGAACTGTCTGAGATAATGTCTGCCCTAAGTCCGAGTTTCAGCCTGACCGACAACTATGAATCCTATGTTGATGATCTCAGGAATCTGGCCGTCAGAAGGATGATGATATACGAACTTGATAAGACTCGTTCAAGCCTCGAAAATGAATATACAATGATCCCTGCTGAAATAGCATTACCGGCATTGAGGAATATAAGGAGATACATGGATATATCACTGTCAGGAAAGTATGCTGATTTCATGAAAGGGCATGACCTCGGATATATTAGCGACCTTCTTCAGAAGCGAGGTAATTATATTTCTACAGGATACATCCTTTGGGATGATGTCCGTAAAGAAAGGTGGGAAATGACCATTGCACCTAATTCCCTGACTTATGTGGCAGGGGCTACCGGCCATTGTAAGACTGCTTTTCTATTGAATCTTGTATGCAGGATTCTTAGACTATATCCAACCTTAAAAATATTGCTTGTCACTTATGAGGAATCATTGGTTGACATACAGTTGAGGGTCCTGAATATCTTTGCTGGTATGAATCTTGGAAAATGCAATACCAAGATTATCATGCTCTATATAAAATTAAGGGGGAGTAAGGATATTCCCAGTGACATTTCTCCTTCAGAAAGGGAGGATTACCTTAATTTCATCAATAACCCGTCACTTCTTAAAGAATTTCGAGAAAAGGAACGCGAGTTTAATCAGATCATAGAAGAAGGCCGTTTGAATATTCAGGGAACGGACTATGATGCTGATAATCTTGGAGAAGCCATATCACTGATGCGGAGAAACGGATTATGTGATATAGCTGTTGTAGATTACATTCAACTTATTGAAGATGAATCTGACGAGAGTCAGTTCCTCCGCCGTGAGCAAGAACTGAAACTGATAGCTGGCAAATTCATGAAGATATCCAAAGACGACGAGAATGGTCTTCCTATTGTCTTTGGAGCCCAGTTTAACCGCACAGTTAAAAGTGTTGTTGATTTGCTCGCAGAGAATATCGGCGAATCCAATGCCATTGAAAAATCGGGGCACACACTCATTGGTGTGTACAATTGCCAGAAGACGGAGGATCCTGGCGATGATGAGAAAAGAAAGGAAATCTGTAATCTTCAACAGACCGAGACTTATAACGAGTCTGCGGTGGTTGTCAAGAATATGAAGCGTAGAGGTGAGCCTTTCGGGCAGCGCCGGACATTTCGATTTGAAGGAAACACTTCAAGGATCCTGGACGGCAGCGATCCAACTCCAAAAGAGGTGTATGGAGAAATATACGGGGAAAGCAACACGACAGTTAAAGAAATAAATATTTAGGAATGAAAGATAATAAAGTTAGGAAATCGAACCATAAAGAGAATAGTGTAGGAATCTATTCTTCTGCCGTTAATCAGGCTAAGATTAACGGAATTAACGGCGTGCCTCAGATAGAATTTGATAAACTGTCCGAGGACGAAAAGAATCAATGGAAGGCTTTGGCCGCAAAGAACAAGGAGGATATTGAGGCATTTTATAGGAATAATGCCAATCAGATAAAGTTTACCTTGTTGCACAAGATTGTGATACTCGTTCTTGAAGAGATTTTCAATGAACAGCCAGAGAATAACCCGTATTATTGGCTTCGAAACAAGCCTGCTGACTTGTCCGACTTCGGAGTGGTATATACCAATTATAATATTCTCTCAAACTATATTTGGGGGGACAACAACGGTAAAAAGGCCGACAAGATCAAAAAGGTCATTCAAGACCTCTATAATGCTGATGTCTATATTAGTTATGTTGTTGAAAAAGAAATAACTAAGAACGGGAAAAAGAGTATCGAGTCTGAATGGCGGGCAGAACGTCTTCATCTCATAACTACAATAGGTGACAAATGTGATCTTGCTGGCAGAAACAGATGCTCATATGTCCAGTTGCACCAGATTTTTGTCCGTCGGCTTTCAAAAAGATACATCCAGCGGAAAAACTGTCTGTATCAGAAACTTAGGGATTACTATCAAGAAATCTCTAAGAATACCAACAAGAAGAACTTTAATGTCTTGCCGTCAGAGGAGGTTATAGACATGGCATCGTATTTTATGGGTAAGGCCAGGTCTCAAAAATATGAATGGACGTTTAACGAAGAGACCCTGGCTCATGACCTGAACATAAAAGATTATTTCAGGGGGCAGGTTAAGCGGGGCTGCAAAAAAATGTGCGAGGCTCTTAATGCCCTTCATTTTGCGGGAATGATTAAAAACTGGGAGGTTTTGAAGGGGGTTCAGAACCAGAGGAAATACCGTGTCGTATTAAATTCTGACTTCTTCGGCATTAAGGAAGAAGATGCAAATAAACTTGAAAAGAGCGTATCGTAAAATAACTAGATTATGGGAAAGATTATTATTACAACAGGTATCAAGGGAGGCACCGGCAAGACGCAGATATGCGCCACTGCCGCAACATTTCTCCTGGAATGTGGAAATCCAGTCTATGTGATTGACGCAGATATTCAGCAATCACTTTCACGACACCATCAGCGTGATCAGGAGGCACACCCAAACGCTGACAAACTCTGGCCCGTCTATTTCTTGGATACGTCAGACATAGAGCATGTTAAGGATATCATAGGGCAAGTGAAGAAATTCAACTGTATTGTCCTTATTGACTGTCCTGGCAATATCAACGACCCGGCCCTGCAGTATATTTTTGAGGCTGCAGATGTGGCCATCGTGCCATTCGAGTTTAACTCGGATGTTGTCGATGCTACGGTGATGTTCGGTGAGGTCTTGAAGGAGAACTTCTTCCAGAGCAAGAAAAAGAGGATATTTTTTATCCCGAATAAAGTTTCTGCCGTCTGGGAGAAGCAGGGCGCAGTAAGGAAGGCCCGTGAAGATGCCTATGAGCTGCTGATCGACAAGAGGCACCTGGGTTGGCTGACTCCTGAGATCAGGATGACCACCCTCATGAACGGGTACTCCACCCTCGATTTCCTCGGCTACGAAAAACGGAAAGTAGTCAGGGATGCTTTTGCACCTATTGTGAGATTTCTAAAGATTGAATGATGAGCCAGAGAAAGAAAGTAAGCAACCCTGCCAACAACTACAGCCTGAAGGATCAGTTTCTTCAGCAGACAGGCAGGCCAGTACCCGCACCACAGGCTAGTGAAAATCGGGAGCCGCCTGTGGAAAAGTCAGCCCCCCACAGAGCCCAGCCTGAAAAGGTAGAGTCCGAAAACTATGATTGGGATCGATGGACGATCATCTGCAGGAAGGATTTCAAACAGGGAATCACGGCCATTGCAGAAAAGGAAGGCTTCACGATCCGTGAAGTCGTAGAGAAGTTCTTCACTGACGGCATAGCAGCTTACGAGGCCAAGCACGGAGTGATTGATACAACCCCAAAGAAAAAAAAGAATATAGACAGTTTGACGTGAAAGGTTATGGCAGCAACAGATTATGTAATCGTTACAGGATGGCAGAACGCCTACCTGGCGAAAAAGAAGAAGCCCACGAAGAAGGGGCCACAGACGATGAGCCAGGATCGCCGTCCTATCACGGAGGGCGAAATGATTGGACTCTTCGAGTTCTACCTTCGCCAATGGTGTGAGGAACACCCCGGCGAGGACACTGTAATCATCACCAACAGCGACGGTAAGAAGATATTCGAGGCGACGCTATTAGATAAAGAAGAAGCAGATAAGGAGACATAATTATGGAAGCAATAAAGGATTATCAAAGCAAACTTGCCACCGCCCGCAAGATAAAGGAAAAGTTCAGCGATGTATTTCATGTTATTGTTGAACGTAATTTCCGAAAGTTCAGGACTGCGACAAAATTCCCCGCAGTGGTTTATGAGCACAGGAACTTCCACGAGCTTGGCGAGTGGTATATCGTCGTGACCGCAGAATCGAAGTCCAGATTCCGTGCTGGTATAATTGGAATCAGTGCTTTTCAGATGCTGTATGACAGCAACAAGAATGTCATTGGAGTATTTCTTGTTGAAGGCGATGACGACGGGCACACCTTCATTGAAGAATTTAACCGGAATTTTCTTGACGACTATGTGGATTCACATGACATGGAGGTCGTCAATGGTACGTATGTTCCTGTTTTCATAAAGTTCTACAAAGAGAACTTCTTCAGCACCAGAAAAGACCTCGGTGGATTCCTGGTCATGGCTGATGACGAAGGAAGGGAACATCGGATTGTGCCGTTCATTATGGCAACCCCTGCTGGCGTGGCTTTAGGTTTCACCAATGAACAGCATGAAGGCCATATGTACGTTCAATACAAACCCGCAGAAGAATATTTTGCAGACGACCAGGCGGCAATAGAGGAAATATCCGATAGAGTGTTAAATTTATGGAATGATATGGAGAAGAATCCCTGGAAGTATTCTCCATTGAAAAACTTAGTTGAATCATGAAAGTAGCATACGCCCGCGTCTCGACCAGAGACCAGAACCTCGACATGCAGCTGGCCGCCTTGAAAGAGGCTGGCTGTGAGCGGACCTACACCGAAAAGGCCAGTGGGGTTGCCCGTCGTGAGCAGTTGGAGCAGTGTCTCCAGTTCTTGCGCGAGGGCGATACATTGGTGGTGTACAAACTGGACCGCCTTGGCCGATCTATGCGAGATCTGCTTTCAATTGTTGACAGTCTGCAGCAGCGCAACATCGGCTTGGTGTCACTTCGTGACAACATCGATGCCACCAGTACGGCTGGAAGGCTCGTATTCCACGTTTTCGCGGCCCTGGCTGAGTTCGAACGGTCGCTCATAGCAGAACGTACGTCCGAGGGGAGAAAAGCCGCCAGAGCCAAAGGGACGAAATTCGGAAGGCCCAGGAAAGAATCCAATGACAAAGCCGATGCATGCGTACAGTTGTATAAGGGAGGTATGACCATCCCCCAGATCATGCAGCAACTTTCAATCAGAAGCAAATCTACCGTTTACCGATTCTTGCGCATGAGAGGTCTTGACCCGTCACGAAAACCGCGTTTTTCGACTGGATCAGGAGAAAAAACGGTTAATAAAACTCAAAATTCTTAATGCTCTTACGGCAAATCAGTGTACTACGTACTTTCCCAAAGAAAATATATTTTCTATATATAAAAGAAAGGGTAATTTAACACAATTTGGAACGAACTTAGAATACTGCTATATTTGCACCGGCGACAATTATAAGGTTGATAATATGAATCAGAAAACTACACGAAATCAAGTGAGAGTTGGGATGGTAATAAAATCCATCTTCAACGACTCTTCATGCTATAGCAGCAGGAGAGGCCCCAACCTGAAGATTAGTCGCCAACTTAGATTCATATCCAGGGCCTCCCTGCCGCTTTTCATGGGAGCCTGGATGATTGGAGTGACAGGACTAATTATCAGGTGAATATGGAAGCAAAGGATATTAAGCAAAAGAAAACAAAGTGCCAAAGCCCGTCTTTTGATGAGGTTTTGTCTCAGGCAGAATCTCTGCTCAACGAGAAACGCCCTGTGGATATTCTTGCTGACATGATGATGGAAAACTATCGTCTGCAGCAACAAATAGATGATCTTAAGGAGCAAATTATGAAACCTAAGAACCTGCTCACCCTGAAGGAGGCAGCGGACTTCCTCGGTTTTTCGCAGTCTTACACCTATAAGATGGTGCATGAGGGAATGCTCCCATGTTTCAAGCCCTTCGGCAAGGTCATATACTTTGAGCGTGCTGAACTGGAGGCGGTGCTTCGAACGAACAGGATGGCAACAGTCGATGAAATAACATCCCGTGCAAACGGTTATCTTATGAGTCATCCCATGTAATTACAAAGGAGGACTAATATGGAATCAAAGGACACAATGTTAGTGACGATGACGCTTGGGCAGCTGATCCAGGCCATCACGGAGGATCCCGCCATCAAGGAGATGGTTTTGGGGATGGTGAAGACTGTTCTCACCAACAATGAGGTGGAGCAGATCATGGAAGAGAACCTGAAGGGTAAGCCGTTTACCGTGAAAGGCATTCAGGGCATCGCGTCCATCTTCGGTTGCAGCCTGCCAACGGCACTGAAACTCAAGAAAACCGTTATCAAGGATGCCGTCATGCAGGATGGCAGAGTCATCCTCACGGAGGTAGCCAAGGCCAAGCGGCTCTACCGTGAGTGGGCAGAGAAAAATGGAACATTTGCACATTTACCAAAAGAAGAATAGCATATGGAAGCAAACGAAGAATTACTGAAGCAGCCGTTGGCGGTTATGAAGGTCTGCGATTTTGTCAGAGCCATAACCGAGACTCCGGAGGTCCGTCAACTCTTCCGAAACCTAATTAAGTCTGTACTTACGGACGAAGAGATAGAAAAGGTCATTGAGGACGAGAAGAATGAGCACCCCAGGACTGTACGGGGAATCACTGGCATTGCCAGCATCTTCGGATGCTCACTGCCTACAGCCCAGCGTCTGAAAAAGACCGTGATTAAGGATGCGGTCTCACAGCGTGGGAGACTCATCATCACCGATGTCGAGAAAGCAAAGAAATTGTTTAAGAACTACCAGGCCCAGAATGGTCCGTTCAGTGGTCTGCCTAAAACAGCGTAGAATATGGAAGCGAATATGAGTACCCCTATCACGATGCTGACCGTGGGCCAGTTCGTACATGTTTTAAGAGAAACCCCTGAAGCACGAGATCTGCTGAAGGAGATTGTAATGAGCGTCCTTAAAGACGAGGATATCGAGAAAATCATCGAGGAGGAAAAGAATGATAAGCCGTTTACCGTGCGAGGAATACCAGGCATTGCCTCCATCTTCGGATGCTCACTGCCGACTGCCCAGAAACTTAAAAAGACTGTCATCAAAGATGCCGTCTCTCAGCACGGAAAACTTATCCTTACCGACGTCGATAAGGCAAAGAAACTATTCAGGGAATATACGGCAAAACACGGTACTTTTGCCGCATTGCCAAAGGTATAACAGATTAAATGACATAATTATGGAGAAGAACAAGACTGAGAAAGTTCGAGGCATCCTCGGCATTGCCAGTATTTTCGGTTGCTCATTGCCGATGGCCCAGAAGTTAAAGAAGTCGGTCATCAAGGATGCCGTTACGCAGAATGGCAGGTTCATCATTACCGATGTAGAGAGGGCGAAGGAGTTGTTCCAAAAGTACGCAGAGACACACGGGTTGTTTGTCTCTGCGGTTTAGTCGGACAAAATTATGGAAATGTATGGCGCAGGAAGTATTTGTTATAGAGTTCCCGCTAAAGGTGGAGAAATGGCAGGCTGATATCCTTGACAAAAGATATGAGCATCTTCGCCGTATCTATAACTATGCGCAGGGCAAGCTGGTCAGACAGTACACCTATCTGACCCAGATGAACGAATACCGCAAGTATGGTTTCTCAAAGGAACATGAAAAGATGCTTGCCAAAAAGGGGAATGACAAGGCCCTGAAAGCCATCAAGAATATCAAGGAATATTTTTTCGGGAATCATCCTTTTCATATTTCTGGCATATGTGACAAAGCAGGCGAGCCGCTGGATATCACCTTCAGTTCCCGCGGCATTCCCGGTTTCCTTGAAAAAATAGCCAGTTGCAATATAGGTGCTGACACCACGTATATTGATCTTGGCATAAATTCCCTAATTCTAGGAATGTTAGGCAATCAGTTATGGGCAGCTTGGGATAGGATGATTAACGACCCAGAAACAAGGAGGGTTTCATTTAAGAAATATGGAGAACTGAACTCGTTCGCCACCAGGGTAAAGGTGACGAGAGGCAAGAAGTATTCCAGTGGTATGAACATTCATCTTGATACCATGACACTTGACATCAAGATTAACGGAAAGACCGGAAAGAATGCCAAATTTATTTCGCTGCCGATAGTCTATAACTTGAAGCATGCCGAATATGAGATGAGCGCCTTACATGGTGGCATGGAATCCATTAAAGTTGTAAAAGTCCTGCGTCGTTTGGTGAGAGGACAGTATAAATATTATCTCCAGTTGACTATAGAGGGTGAAAAGCCACAGAAGGGCCGTCAGCTTGGCAAAGGGACTGTCGGTATCGACATCGGCCCGACTACGATTGCCGTCGCAGGCGAGAACATCGTTTCCATAGACAAACTGGCCGCAGGATGTGACAACTATCAGAATGAGATAAACAAGCTTGCGCGTAAGATAGACCGCAGCCGCCGGGCCAACAACCCGCAGAACTTCAACGAAGACGGCACCATAAAGCGAGGTGTCCGTCTTGTGTGGAAAAAGAGGAAAGACATGAAACGTTATTCAGAACTCCTGAACGAACTGGCAGAGTTGAAACGAAGGCAGGCCGCAGTCCGCAAGGCATCACACATCAGCCGTGCCAATGCCCTCTTGAAACAGGGAGATACTTTCATTGTTGAGGATAACCCTTATAAAGGCTGGGCTGTAAGAAAAAAAGAGACCAAGACAGATGAGAAGACGGGCAAGTACAAATCAAAGAAGCGTTATGGTAAGTCTATTGGGAATCATGCTCCTGCGATGTTTGTCACCATTCTGGAAAACAAAGTCAAATCCCTGGGTGGCAATATGAAAATAGTAAATACTCATAATGCTGCTAGCCAGTTTGACTTTACTGACGGCAGTTTTACGGATCATGGTTACGAACGCGTCATAACGCTATCCAACGGTGACACCCACCAGAGAGACCTGCTTGCAGCCTTCAACCTCCGGCATCTGAAATCTGGCACAGAAGAGACAAAGCAATATGACATGGAGGCCATGCGTCAGCATTACGACAGGTTCTGTGAGCTGGAGAATGAGGAAATGGCCAGATACAGGCTTGGGATAAAGAAGGACGACCAATCCACGATTGGTGCCAGAAAGCTGTTTGCACCCCAGAATGAATATGTAAAACCTTACAAACTCTATATATGATATCAAAAGTGTTCCGTGATTTTATCGATACCCATGATAATGGACTGGGTATCATCGAACTTCCAACGTCGATAGGAAAGACCTATTCGACTTTCGAGTGTATTGCCAAGTATGCCGAGGACTGGAGTTTGGCAAAAGGTCGTGATAAGTCTAAGTTCCGTCAGATTATTGTTGTGACACCACTGAAAAAGAACCTTCAGAACGGCCGTCAGAAAGATCAACAGGACGGCAGAGAAGTCCTCCGCGGTCTTGAAAAGGCATACGAGAGTCTTGACCGCCTTGACAAGTATAATGAGGAGGTGCTTTACCTTGACTCCATGACGGAGATCATCAAGGGGAACATCCGCCTGCTAAGTGGTGCCGATGACAGGGTTCCGGACTACATCCGTGACCTTGACGTGTTTGACAAGCTCGGAAAGAAAGCTGCCCAGTTGGCCAGTTCAGAGATCATAGAGAAGGACGCAGATCTCTATGCTGACATCGTGAAGCGTGCCAATAAGTTCTACTTCGGGCTTCGCAAGGCAATCATACTAGCCTACAAAGCCAAGATGGAATTGCCGAAGAAAAAACGTATGACCCTCACAGAAATAGCCGACACGGAAGATTATACATGGATTTTTGAATTGTTTCCCGATCTTTTGATAAAGAGAAGGAAGATCCTGCTGATGTCATTCAAGAAGCTCCTCGATGGAAGAGTATATGAAAAGCCTTCATATGCCTTCCTGAGTAAGAAGTTCCTTGAAAAGAAAATAGTGTTCATTGATGAGTTTGACAGTACGAAGATGACCATCAAGGATAGTCTGGCAGAAGAGCAGGCAGAGAACCGAGTCGATTTCTTGCAGCTGTTCGCAAACATATACTCCGGAGTCAAGAATCCCTGGTCTGCAGAGTACTTCGCGGAGATTGACAGACAGCTAAACCTTGAGGACAAACATTTCAGCATGGAGCAGGTATTAAAGAGGGCCGAATCCCGTCGGCTCTCGTATCTGCTTGACAGGAGTTTCAAGACTTCCGGTGAACTCCGTGATGATAGCCATGCCTTTATATTCAGGGACAGTACTACAAGCACCATTGGCCGTGCGACCAGGAATGTACAGGTTATGGCCCGCGAGACTTCAGGCGGTAGTGTGGATATCATTCTCTGCAGCAGCGAGGAACGCCTTCCTAATGACTTCTATCTTGAAAGCGTCATCAACTGGGTTACTGGCTTCCTGAAATATTTCTCCCGATACGTCATGCGGATATCCACAGCGTATGTGAACAATAGTTCAAGAGGCTCCATGGATAGTGACGAAGAGGAAATAACCTTTGAGGATGCTTTCCGTACATATCTCTATAAGTACGGTATCAGCCGTGACGAGATGGTTCCTAATCCGCAGACGAAGCTGCTTCTGACGATGGCAGACTCCTCGACGCTGAAGAACAGTGGAGATGAAGACGAAATCAGGCAGAAGTACAGCTATTACATCAATGGATTCGCCTATTACAGCATGGATGATGCCATACACCATGATGACAACACCATTGTCTATATGGTCAACGTTTCATCCACGGCTGAAAGCATTATGGCCAAGATTTGTAAAAACGCCCTTGTGATGGGAATGTCGGCAACGGCCTCCATTCCTTCCGTTACGGGAAACTATAACCTCCGCTGGTTGAAGGAAAACCTCGATGACTATCATGATGTCGTCGATACCTACCCGGAACTGCAGGAAGAAGTCACGGCTTTCCTTGAAAAGAGGTACGAGCCATACCGCACAGGGAAAGTGGCTGTGAATACCCATGTTATGGTTAATGACAAGGTAGCAGCGAATGATGAGAACCTATACAGAAAGCCGGAAGGAGGTCCTTGCCCTGCCCTCGCGGAATACAGTGAGAGGACAGCCATCAAGATTGAGGACAGGATAAAGTCATCCCTCCTTCATGTGAAGGAAGATGCCAGGAACTACTGTACCCTGAAATACTATAATCTGTTCAAGGTTATGTATGATTTCGGCAAGAGGCAGCATATGCAGTCGCTCCTTTACCTCGGCAGCAAGATGGCTGACGGTACTAGCCTGGGGGATAGCCCTACAGGACTTCACACCTTCGACAAATGGGTTATAGATAGGCTAGTGAAGGCCGTCAACTATGAACTTGGGCTGCAGGGTGCTGACGCGATTGGCGTAGATTATGTGTACAGCAAGTGTTTTGATGCTGACATGAGCAGGATAAGATATCGCCTGAGCGATAAAGATGCCTTGGGCAATCCGAAGGATCCTGAGCGGCTGATCATCATCTCCGCTTATGCCTCTGTAGGTGTCGGGCAGAATTTGCAATACCCTGCGCCACGGAAGTACCTGAATGTCCTTGAAAGGCTAGTACCAAGAGGAAGAGCTGATGAGACGGCTTATCTGGAAAAGGATATCGACGGCATCTATCTCGGCGACATTACGAATCTGGTAACCAATTTCGGTTCCGAAAGGATTGAGGAAAAGGATGTCATAATGAGCATCTTCCAGGCAGAGGAACTCAGTGCAAACGGAGAGATTATGCCTGAGACCAAGTATTCTGTCATCAAGAAAGCCTTCAATCATCTCGGAGAAAGCTATCAGAGCAAGAACGATCTCCGGGAGTGCCAGAGCATCAGGTCTGAGAGAACCAGGCATGTCATTCAGGCGGTAGGCCGCATTGGCCGTTCCAACCAGCGATGCAGGGAGATAAATATCTATATTGACAGTTCCGTGTTCTATAACCTCGACAGGGAGACCCTTGACCGTCGTTTCATGTCACCGGAGATGAAGGCAATTACCGGTGCATTCGACGAAGCGGGGACATACTATCTGGAGGAGGACGAGATGCGAATCCTGAATAAGGCCGCCGAAATCTCCGACCTTACAGCCAACCAGGTCAACGGGCGGCGCTTTGCAGCCCAGCGCGTTGGTTTCTGGGACATGCCGGTCATGGAATGGTGGGAGGAAATGCGCGACATGGTTCTGCGCTATCCGACGGCTACGGAGGATGATCATAACCGCCACTCTTTCATAAACAGTCATTACATCAGTAAAGGCGGTCAGCCTATCAATAGTTATCTGTTCTCCGTAAACAACAGTTACTACAATTACCAGAGAGTATGGTTCAGGGATGAAGAAAGCTTCAGGAAAGCCGACAGGAAACACAAGCCATATAACAGGGAGGTTATGATGATGAGCGAGGAGAATGCAGGGCTGGCCAGGATATTCAAATATCCGGGCCTGCATGAGAAGTGGCTCAGTCTTGGCTATGCAGACCATTTCGAGCCTAATGCCTATATCATGTCACCATTCCTCTATACGGAGATATACAAAGGTGCCTTGGGCGAAGTGGCCGGTTCTATTATCCTGAACTGTGAGACGGGATTGCATGCAAAGAAGATTACCGATCCCGAGAAGTTCGAGAAAGCAGACTTCGAGATAGAGGAGCGACCCGGCGAATATATCGACTTCAAGCACTACAATGTGACCACTATGAAGGATGCCAAGGAAGAACATCAGAGGATCCTTTCCAAACTTGAGGGGATTGGCGGCAGCAGGATGTACGTCATGAACATCCTGAAGCGCGGCGGCAAGGATGTCAAGGAGAGGTCTATGGTGTTCTATGACGGAAAGCTGATCGTCATCCCATGGATGATCGATGACAGCGGAAAGGCTAACAGTGAAATAAAAAGGATAATGCTGGCATAATGAATACAAGGAATACAGAAATACAATTGAACCAGGTCAAAGTAGAGGACTGGGACTTTGGTAAGATAGACGCTGATTTTGACGTTTATCAGGTCAGACTTGACACTCATAGCGACAGGAATATCCTCAACACAGAGGATGCTTCGGTACATATTTTGTCAACAGTATATTATTCCGGCCGTCAATGTTTTGTGATGACGAGGAAAGGGCAAACGGATGAGTCCGCCCTTCAGTATTTATTGAACAAGGGTATTAAAGATACAAAGGGAAAGTGTTTCGTCAGACACATAAAGACGAGATCCTTCAGGTCACTGGATGACATGAGGAAAATGTTCGGCTACCGGCTGAGGGCACTTGTTCAGCTACTGATAAACTCGACACTCAACAGTGCTTTTCCCGAAGATGAGTATAAGAACATTACCGGACGGTGTTACTATTTCAACAGCAGTTGGAATGAGGATGTCTCAAAGAAAATAGAACTCATAGACCTGACACTGGAAAGGGATATGGTTATGTTCCCGGCGCTTGTGACTTTCGTAAAGGAGAAACCGGAAGGAGGGAAACCTGTAGAGAGGGTTGTCCTCGACCGTACTAGCCTGTCTGTACGAAAGGCTCTGAAAGGGGATCCTGAGGAATCAGTTTATTACCGTCAGGGAATAGACGGCACTCATGGCAGTCGTGCCTACGATGGAACCACATTAGCATATTGGGAAAAGTCCAGGATGGCATGCACAGCCAGATTTTTCAGAGTAATAAAATCACGGCTTTCTCCTTACTTTAACATCTGGTTTACGAGGTTGATGGCCAAAGAGGCTAGTACTAGCCTCCTACCCCTTGGAAAAGAGTCTGTTTCGGACATTCTGAAAGAAAACGGCATCTGCCTTGTCGACAATGTGTTCAGACAGGAAGAAAATCTTTCCGAAGACAAACCAAAGACTAATGTGTCTTCATGGATAGAGGAAAGTGTTTGCGCTTACCGTGAATACATCTCCTCCGAATGCGACAGGTTGGGCATTCCCTTCAAGACCGGAGAGAAGGACTTATACAGAATGAACATAGAGATTGTTAGAGATGAGAAATTCTATGATATCCACAAGGACTTGAAGGATCCCTATTTGCCGGCAGACAATATAGTGTGCCAGCACATAACTGCACCCGTGTCTTCCAGGAATGCAAAAGGGGAATATATAAAGTCCTTCAAGGAGAAAGTAAATACCGTCATGAAGGAACTGGTAATAAAAGCAGATGTCCATGAAGGCAAGATCAGGCTAGTAGACTGGAGATCTTACGGTTTTGACAAGCCCATGACTTTCTTTTCTGCCAAGCCTTGCGGCACAGAGCAGGAAAGGAAAAAGGGTATCAGGCCTGTACTTTTCGCAGGCATGACCATACAGCCGGACGGCACATTCTGTACCGAGAGTTTCAGGATGGCTAACGTAAAATTCCCGGAATGGGATAATTCACGCCAGCATGACATCATCATGTGTTTCTTCAGGGAGAACACTGCCAATGATGGAAAATATTTCGACAGGATGGTCGAGCTGGTCTTTTTTGAAGGTGACAATACGGATCAAGCCTATATTATTAGGCGCACGAATATACGTGGCATGAGTAATATTGAGGTAATGGAAAAAAGCTTCATGGATGAGAAGAAGGATGTCTATCTTGATGCCGATGCCGTTTTGACAGCTATTGAGTGTCTTCAGTATGACCAGAACCCAGGGAATGTAGAGGTGTACTATAATCTGTGCTCTGTCCTAATAGGCAGGGATAGGATTCTCAAAAGCGAGCTCCTTCCGCTGTTATACAGATCAAAGAAGGATGATAAGGACAGAGTGACCATATGCACCAAGGCAAAGGAGGCCATAGCCAATGCTACAGATGTGGTCTTGAAGGTCGGGCGGCGCAAGGAGGACAGTCAGAGACTCGGCACCGATGTGTACCAGCATATCCATTTATGGGATTCCTTGGAATATGACGAGGAGGAGGGACAGGAAAATCCCCCTTCCCCCGTAGTCTGCTATATGGTAGGCCAGTATGATACGCCGAACCAGTCAATCACGACATCCCCGGTAGTCCGGCAGATCCTGAGAGCAGACGGAGAGAAGCCTTCAGAAGTGGTAATTACGAAACTACTGGAATTGATGCAGGTAGGGTTTGTCAGGACAAAGACCTATACGGTACTGCCTTTCCCCGCCAAGTACCTCAGAGAGGTTATGAACGGAATTTTGTAACTCAACATATAGGGCATTGTCAGGCCCATGCGGACGTTAAGCTATCGCCATCGGGAGGCTGGTCCGACAAATTGGAAAGCGGAATGAGAATGCAGACGCATCAGTCAACCATCATGGACGGTTGCCGCAAGGCATCAGATGTCGTGTGGCGGGAGAGCGGAAGCAATTTTCTGAGTACGCAGACCGTGGCTGACTTCTGACAGTCAACAGGTTAGCCTGTTTGTGGTGTTAGACACCCTGAAATGTCAGCCATTGACAGGAAGCGGTTGGCAAGCCTGCTGGAAACGATCGGTGTTAGACACCCTGAAATGTCAGCCGTTGACAGGTAAAGGCGGCAAAAGGTGGCGGGAGAAGGCCACAATATGACCATATCATCATTGATGGTCTTTTCTCCGTCACTTTTTAACTTGAAAATTCGTCTTGTTTATGTTAAAATATGACTTTATGTTTTCCGGAAGGTAATATAAGTCGTATATAACCTACCTTTGCATCGTGCGTGATAAATGAAGCGCACAACAAATGAGATAATCAATGAAAGTTCCAGAATACCGTGTCATCATTGCCGGATCGGTCAGTTTCCAGGACTATGACCTGTTACGGGCGAAGTGCGATGCCATCCTGAGTGAGAAGCAGCGCACCCATAATGTTGTTGTCATCAGCGGCACGGCCAGAGGTGCAGACAGGCTCGGCGAGCGGTATGCCAGGGAAAAGGGTTATAGGCTCCGTCAGTTCCCCGCAGACTGGGACACCCACGGACGATCGGCAGGCCCTATCCGTAACGGAGAGATGGCAAAGAATGCCGATGCACTCATTGCATTCTGGAACGGTCATTCCTCTGGCACCAAGAACATGATCGAAACGGCAAAGCGTTACGGTCTCCCTGTCAGGATTATACTGACTGAGAAGCCGAAGGAAGATAAGACAAAACCCTTAAAACTGAACTTTATGGAAAGTAATGACATCGACAAACTGAGGAAAGAGACTGCCGACTGGGCTGTCAAGTATATAAAGTCCGGGACAGGCTTTCCCTGGCTCCGTGACAAGTTCAATGCTCTTTGTGATGCCATGGGAGCTGAGAAGATCAATCCCGATGACATCAGCTTTGAGCTGGATGACTTGACGGAAAACCTGCAGAAAGCACCTTGGGTAAGCGAAATCGCGGCAAAGCCTGCAGAAAGTCGCACGGCAGAGGATATCAGCCGTGTCGTCGAGGACTTCGTCTGCCAGAACTGGCTGATGAAACCAGAAGAGGTTACCACAAAGAACGTTGCAGACGTTCTGAAGGTAGCAGATCCACTCAGTCACCGTCATCTTGTGGCTCAGAAGGTGGCCATCGACTGCATCCATGCCCTTGACAAGGCGCAGCTGGAGAAACTCGACAAGGAACTGGAAGGCATAGTCAGGAACCCGAATATAGGTCTATCCAGAGGCTTAGGACGATAACATTTAAAAATCAAGAATATGGCTTTTCAAAATTTAATGTTGAGCTCCATATCGGAGGCTACCGACTCCCTGATGCAGTCTGTCGGTGTGAGCCTGGTCGATGAGGAAATCGATCAGGTAATCTTCAGGACAAATGAGTTCCTGACAAGCGGCGGTGCCAGTCAGGGAGGCCCGTTCTGGTATATCATGCAGATGTGTATGTGTCTTGGTGCCGTCTTCGCCGTCATCATGGCGGCAGGCATGGCCTACAAGATGATGGTGAAGGGCGAGCCTTTCGACCCGATGAAGATCCTTCGTGTCTTCGGTATCGCCTGTGTCATGTACCTTTGGTACCCAGCAGGCGGTGTCCTTGACTGTCTGGCCATCATTCCCAATGCCATCGGCTCGTGGACCCATGACATGTATATTCTGGAGGCTAACCAGGTATCCAACACCCTGAAAGACCTCAAGGAGCCGTTGGA
Organism: uncultured Prevotella sp.; assembly: GCA_946183415.1. Classification (GTDB taxonomy): domain Bacteria; phylum Bacteroidota; class Bacteroidia; order Bacteroidales; family Bacteroidaceae; genus Prevotella. The sequence continues at coordinate 7,396 of CAMHAM010000006.1, read as the reverse complement.
TAAAATGGAAGCGGCAAAGAATAGGATCCTTTCCGAATATGAGGCCTCTAAGGCGGCCATCGACAACAAGCAGCTCGGACAGGAGGCCGGGCAGAACGTCAATCCTGAGAAGGAGCATGAGGTGGCCAAGGATGTCCACAAACTGACAATCACCGGTGCCGTCGGTGGAGCCATTGTATTCTTGGATAAGATCGTGATGTGGATCAGTATCATCATTTTCAAGGTCGGCTGGTGGGGCACGATATACTGTCAGCAGATCCTTCTGGGCATGCTGACGATCTTCGGACCCATACAGTGGGCATTCTCCATACTTCCCAAGTGGGAGGGTGCCTGGGCGAAGTGGCTGATCCGCTACCTCACCGTCCACTTTTACGGTGCAATGCTCTACTTCGTGGGTTTTTACGTGCTTCTGCTCTATGATATCGTATTCAGCATACAGCTGGAGATGTTGTCCACCGTTGTTTCTGATGAGATGTCTGAGAAGGCCTACCTCTTCAATGCCATCCTGACCTCCGGCTACCTGCTTGTCGCCAGCATGGTCAGCATGAAGTGCCTAAATCTCGTGCCGGACCTTGCGGCCTGGATGATCCCCGAGGGCGATACAGCCTTCTCTACCCGAAACTTCGGCGAGGGTGTCGCCAGCTCTGTCAAGCAGTCCGCATCCTCTGCGATGGGTAATGTGATGAGAGGCTTGTAAAATGACATAGTAGTAACATAATATATAACAGTATGAATATACAAGGATTCAGAAGGATGTTGGTCGGCGAGCCGATGCCGGACAAGAATGATCCGAAGTACAAGGAGCGCTATGAGCGCGACGTGGCCGCAGGTGCCAAGTTCGCCGAGGCGACGGGCCTTGCCTGGCTTGGCAGGCACTATGTAGCCTGGGCAGAAAAGAACAAGAAACTGTTCTTCATCATCGTGCTGAGCATAATGACATTTTTCGTCATCGGCAACCTGTACCGTTTTGCTGTGCATATCAACGGCAATGCTGTTGATATACAGAGACATGCCTTGAATGACATTCAGGCAGATAAGACGAAATGATTGGACATGAACAATAAAAACAAGTAGTTATGGCTGGAGCAGATAAGGACATCAAGCAGCTGGCCGAGGTAGAGTATTGCCTACGCAAGTATTATCAGGATAATCTTTCTAGGATTCTGAGCAGTGTTGTGAAGGAAGTCAAGGGTAAGCAGCAGAAAGAAATGTTGGAGCTTTCCGGCAGGGAGAATGCTGCCAATGCCTTTATCCCTGCCTCTGCACAGTCTCTTAATCTTCACAATGAGGTCCATAGAATGCCTTGGGGTAGCAAGACAACTGATGACATGATACAGATGACCGTCAGGGAAATTTTCAAGGATTCCAAAACGGTCCATGACCTTGGAATTATGGCAGGAGTTTGGAGGTTACGGGCCATTGAGAGACTTGGAGTAGAAAAGTATCAGGAATTGTCTTCTGGTACGGCTACGGGTGACCTGGCTATGGATATCGTCCTGTCACGACTGAACGATCAGATGATTAATCAGATGGCCAGGAGTGATCTTCCTTCAGGAACATTGGACTATATAGCCAAGAAAGGGTTTGATGATTCCTTGCTTGGCATGGCCAGTAGGGTAACACAGAATCTTTCAATGTCCGACTCACAGGTCAAGGATATGGTAGAAAAGATGTACGGTCCTTCAGCAGCTACTATCTTTGCCGGAAAAGCATTGTCTTTTGTCATTGACGCTCCGACTTATTTCATCGGCGGTGGAAGTGCCAGGTCGTTGACGCTGCTTGCCGGTGCCGATGCAGCAGTAAAGACCTATGAGAGTTTTAGTGAGTGGCAGAAGTCAAAGGAGGGGACTCAGAAGGAGTTCTCCAAGATATTCTTCGGAGATGAGAACGGCATGTCCAATGTGACATCGGAGAGCCTTAAAGTCAAAGGTGATGATTCGGACACCGTGAGTGTAATCAATTCCAAGCTGAATAACAAGTTGCGCCTGCCGTTCAACTATCAGAATACAAAATCCAATATCGGTCAGTTCATCTCCTTGTGCGACGGAAATGGCTCCTATTCCAAGGAACTAGTGACGGCATTTCTCTCAGAGAAAGGACTTGCCTACCTTCCCCAGAAGAAAGTGCCTGACTGGATGATGAAAAAATGCTCCGAGGATGTATGTATCAAGAACGCTGGCTATTACCTCTCCATCGCGGATGAGATGAACAAAAAGGGTCTGACACATATCAAGGTTGGATCCAAAGATATGACCTTGAAACAGATTGTTCAACAGGCGTATGACTATTCGAGAGCTGCTGACCTGAAGCATCATCCGGATAATAGGCTCCAGCCAGACATAGAAGATTCGCTTATACTCAAGCAGATACGTTCTGCACTTCATAAGAACGGACTGGCTTATGTTCCAGACAAACCGTGGCCGAAATGGATGGATTCGATGTCCCAAGACAAGTTGGAGTACGAGGCGAAGCGATGGCGAAACCTCGCCGTTCAAATGCAGAACCAGAAAAAAAATGAACAGGTCTTCAAAGGTATCGGTAATATGACCCTGCAGGATGTTGCACAAAGGGCGTATGACTATGCCCGTGCTGCTGATGCACAGTTCAAGGCGGTTAGAGAAGAAAAACTTCGTACCCAACAGATGTTTGAAGAATGGGATCGGAATATGGCAGCCGTCAATGCAGTCAATGAGATACCACAAGATCAACGGACATCCCAGGACTTTTACATCCACAAGGCCGTTGATGTTCTCACTCCTGAAAATCAACAGGCACAGTTCATGAGACAGTTTCACGAACGCTATGGTGGCATGCCTATGGAGCAGCCTTACCAGACTACCCAAAAGGATATTGACTGTTGGGGTAGTCTCTTGGAAAAATCCGGGTTGACAGGAATCAGCAGTCTTGGTAGTAACCTGGGCAGTACAATTGCTATGTTGCCGGAGTTGATGGTGGGAATGTTCACAGGCAAGATACCTGGATTTTCCCTGAAAGACAATACTATTCCTCTTGCTTTGCTGATGATGAGTCTTTTATTCGGCAAGCGTATGAATCCGTTGCTGAAATTTATGATGCTCGGTCTTGGTGGCGCTATGCTTCTAAATAATGCAAGTAAGGTTGTTAGGGGTGAGACGGTAGGTTATGATCGTTCTCAGAAGTTTTATAAGCGCTATGAGGATGAACCTCTTAGTCCTCGTTTAAGTAATGTAGAAATGAAAGGAAACACCATCCTCGCGGATATTGACGGTGTGCCGACGGTGCTAACTATTAAGAGTGATCGTGTGCTGGATGCCTATAACAAGGGAGCCATACCCTTGAATACACTGTGTAACGCTGTCCTGAGAAAGTTTGACGACATGGAGGTCAAGACCGTACAGAACTATGAGCAAGTTGCAGCCCAGAACCAGGAGAATCAGCAACAGCAGGTTAAATTACGATGACAGAATGAATTTATTAGATATTCTGTAACTTAGGAACTTTGATTATCCATTTTGGAGTCCCTTCCGACGGGTTCGGAGGGGATTTTCTGTTAAATAAGCCTTGAAAACCTTAACGGCCTTCGTGTACTTCGTATTATCCTAAAGAAAATATATTTTCTATATATAAAAGAAAGGGTTATAAAAAAAGTAAATGGGTGTTAATTAAGATTTGGTTAGCACCCTTATTTTTGCTATCTTCGCAATGGCATTTAATCGAAATAGAAACATGAGAGTTGAAACGACAAGACATATTGCATTATGGTGGTTGGGGTGTCCTATCCAAAGATTAAATGCCAAAAAATCTATGGATGTCCTACCACCCTTTTAAGGAATACGTATAAAATGAACATAGATTATGGAACAAACAAAGAAATGCCCGTATTGTGGCGAAGAGATTCTGGCCGTAGCCAAAAAGTGTAAGCATTGTGGGGAATGGTTGGGAGAAAAGTCTGTCGAGCAAACAGCACCCACGAAAAAGACAGATGATAAAATGCTGTATTGTCGCCAGTGTAAAACCTTACTTAGCATAGATGCTTCACAGTGTCTGAAATGCGGCAATGGTGATCCTTTCCTGTTTAACCAGATTAAAAAGGAAAACAAGCAGTTCACTTTTCCCATCTTCTATATGATTATTGCAGTCGCTGCCGCAGAGTTGCTGTTTGACATCATGGACGTGACACATGGTGTCATCCCATGGGGGCCAATACACTGTATCGTAGTTCTGGGTGCCAGTGTCTTCCTGTATTTCTTTACCAGGGCTATCGGCAAGCAGCTCAGGGGGAATCACGAGAAGGAAATGGCCGACGTTTTCAAGGCTGTAGGGGATGCCTGTGCCATCGAGAGGTGGAGAACCAAGGCAGACCAAATATGCAAGTTTGAATAATAGGGAATTTCCCCTCTTTAAGTAGGGATAATCCCTTGAAAATCAGCGGATTTTTGTGTATCTTTGTAACAAAAAAAAGGATATATGCTGACAGTCAATCTACTATTATTCATCTCCCTTGTCAGAAGGGGCTGGTGGGACATCGACCGCATGATCATAGACTATTTTACAAGAGAAAAGTAACTGATATTAAAACATAGCAAGTATGAAACAGATTAAGACATTCAAGTATTTGATGATGGCCATGATGGCTGTAGTGTGTATGACCTTCGCTTCCTGTGGTAGCGGTAGTGATGACGATGACATCCCTGGTGGTGGTACCAACGTGAAACTGAAGGAGGGAGTACACCGTATCGAGGTTTCCTTCAAGGGTTCTGCTGACTGGCGGGCATCGGTGATGTTCGTGGCAACTTACCATGATGAAAGCTCTCAGCTCTACGAGAACGGCAAGAAGGTAGGTATTACATCAGGTCTGTATAGCGACGGAGGCATCCGTGACTATGTCATCGAGTCTGATGCCAGGTGTGATGATATGTCTCTTGCCATTTCCCTGAACCCGCTGGTCGTTGATGATCCGGGCGAGATGGAAGTGACACTCAAAGGATATGTTGACGGCAAGCAGACCAACATGAAGGTCTATACCTTTGAGAAGGATGGCTACAGGAATGCCGTGTTCTATGCTGAGGACTACGGGGCAGACTATATCAGGTGAACTATGCCGAAGAAAGATATATCATACTGGGCTCTCTACCTGAAGAAGTATCTGACGGACGAGAATGATCCGCGCAAGGATGATGACGCTTTCATCGACGCACGGGCAGAGCTGGCCGCCGCCACGATGGAAGAGACGCGCCTGAAGGAGGGCCTCACGGTCAACCAGGCAGAGGAACGGGCAACAGCCGTACTCATGGAAGGACTTTAATTAGTGTTACAATAATCAAAATATGAATGCGTATGATGATTCAGTTTGCAGACAAGATGGTCCCTTATGACGTGTTCGTTAAGGATCTCGCACGGGAGATCGTCGTGCAGATGAACGAGGCACAGCGCAATCCCAGCGGCATAGTTTCCCAGAACCAGGCATTTAAGATTTATGGAGCGGGTAATGTCCGCAGATGGGTCAGCAAAGGCCAGCTTGTTCCGTTGAGCAAGCGTCCTGGTAAGATAGAATACAAGGTTTCTGATCTGGATAGACTCCAGCATCGTCAGCAAGATTATTTTTAAAAGAACAAATACAAATACTTATCAATTATGGAACAAAACGACAAGATCAAGGCATGTGCCGGTCGTCTTATGGATGTGGCCGAAGCACTTAAAATGGCACTCGTGAACGTTACGATAGCCTTGGAAAAGGACGATGAAGGCAACATCCTCTTCCCGAACAAGCTGTCTTCCGTGGAAAGCACAGGACTTGCCGTACTCACAATGGAAGAGGTGGCAAATGACCTGCAGGAACTGTCAGCAGCCGTACCAGACGGGAAGGATAAGATTCTCGTGAGCAAAGAGGATGCAGACAAGTATGTCAACGAGCTTACCGAAGCCCTCTATAAGACTGGCAGGGTGATGGACGAAATGGCGTTACAGACCCATGAAAAGATGGATGATATGCCTTGGGAACTTCACTATTTGGCCGAGAGCAGACAACTCATCAGCAGCGTCATCGAAAACCTCAAATAACAGTCCCGAAGACAGGACGAAAAAAGACCGGAGGGTGATATGCCCTCCGGCTCTAAAGACAGAAGAAAATACTAATACAAGCAGTTATGAGATACGAAGAGTTCAAGGAAAATGGATGGCTGGCCCCAGTATCAGCCGTAAGAAATGGTGAGTGGACCGATGGCAGGATCATCGAGACGCTGTGGGACTACAGAGAGGATGAAGTGAATCCGAGCCCAGGGCGGCATCCCATGATCGTGGTGGTGTCGTTCAACACCAAGTTATCAGAGACAGTCACACGGGCAGACAACTTCGACCGTGAGCAACTGGAGGGTTACGACGCTCACTGCGACTTCGAGGTGTACCGCGTGCCGGTGGGAGGTAGTTGTAACGAGATCATGCTTAACTGAGAACAGAATGGCAGCGGTGGATGAACTGAACCTGGTGCTTGCAAGACAACTGGCAGAGAAAGATCAGGAGGCAAGTGAGCTGTGGCGGGAGAACGTTGAAATGCGCAGATTCCTGCTGCTGCATGGCTACAACCCCGATGACATCATCGGTAAATGCAAGGTGATTGAACTCCGTCCAACGGCAAACGCTAAGTAAATCATGAAGACGGTTATTGACTCAGAAACAATGAATGCCCTGTTGGAAACGCAGACTACAATGTCTGCTTCATTGGCAGAAATGACTGACCGATGGTTGAATGCCGAGCGGGAGAATAGTCAGATGCGTGAGTTTCTTCGCCGTCTGGGCTTTGATTCGAAAGAAATCTGCAAAGGTTCCGGCGAGGAAAGCAGAGGATCCTGTAAAGTTGTCAGTATGGGCACGGGGCGTTAAAGACTTTTTAAGACTTCGCAGCCAGATTCGCAAATCGGCTCAGAATAGTTAAGAGTTCTTAAAAGTAATTTCGCGTTTTGTCGGGAAACATCCTCGCGCGCGTCATATTAGAGTGTTTTTCCGCATGTCGGAAACATTTACTTTTCGCCCTCGATGGGACATTTGGTAGTAACAGAATAAAGTAGTAACTTTGCAAAATATTTGGAAGTATGACACGTAGAAGATTGAAGTTGTCTGAAAAGACGGACAGTTGGTATTGATATGATCAACAGTACAAACACATACGAGTTTCCCGATGCCAAGGGGATAGTGGTCAGCGGTGACATACACGGTGACTACGAGGCTCTTGTATATAAGTGCTGCGTCCAGTACCAGATGACCGACACCTTGATAGTAGTCGCCGGTGACTGTGGCTTTGGCTTCAACCTCCCAGGTTATTATGATAACATCTATCAGAAGTGCAGCAAGCGTCTGGCAAAGGCCAACAACTGGATAGTGTTCATTCGTGGAAACCACGATAACCCTGCGTACTTTGACG
>CAMHAM010000005.1 GCA_946183415.1 uncultured Prevotella sp. | reverse complement strand
AGACGCATCATAAGTTTGCTGCAGATTGGTTCCGCAAACTCTACGATGAGGGCAAGCTGACTGAGGAGACCACCGAGCAACTCTACGACGAGGAGGCTAAGCAGTTCCTCGCTGACCGTTATGTCACTGGCGAGTGCCCTTATTGTCACAACGAGGGAGCCTACGGCGACCAATGTGAGAAGTGCGGACGTGACCTTTCGCCTACAGAGCTGATTAATCCTAAATCGACTATCTCAGGTTCTACACCCGTACTGAAGAAAACCAAGAACTGGTATCTGCCCCTGAACGAGTATCAGGACTGGTTGAAAAAGTGGATTCTGGAAGAGCACAAGGAGTGGCGCCCCAATGTCTACGGTCAATGCAAGTCGTGGCTGGATATGGATCTGCAGCCCCGTGCGATGACACGCGACTTGGACTGGGGTATTCCTGTACCCGTCAAGGATGCAGAAGGCAAGGTGCTCTATGTATGGTTTGATGCGCCCATCGGCTATGTGTCAAACACCAAGGAGCTCTGCGAGCGTGAGCCAGAGAAGTGGGGCAACTGGGAGAAGTGGTGGCAGGATGAGGATACACGTCTGGTACACTTCATCGGCAAGGATAATATCGTGTTCCACTGTATCATCTTCCCTGTGATGATGAAGGCTCACGGCAAGTATATCATGCCCGACAACGTGCCCGCCAACGAGTTCTTGAACCTGGAGAACGATAAGATCTCCACTTCGCGCAACTGGGCCGTATGGCTCCACGAGTATCTGGTGGATATGCCTGGCAAGCAGGACGTGCTGCGCTACGTGCTGACAGCCAATGCACCAGAGACCAAAGACAACAACTTCACCTGGAAGGACTTCCAGGATCGCAATAACAACGAGCTCGTGGCCGTCTACGGAAACTTCGTGAACCGCGCCCTCCAGTTGACCAAGAAATACTGGAACGGTGTAGTTCCTGCTTGCGGCGAGTTGCTGGATGTAGACAAAGCTGCACTTGCCGAGTTCAAGGATGTGAAAGAAAAGGTTGAGTCGCTGTTGGAACAGTTTAAGTTCCGCGACGCCCAGTTCGAGGCTATGAACCTCGCCCGTATCGGCAACCGCTACATCACCGAGTGCGAGCCTTGGAAGGTTTGGAAGACTGATCCTAAGCGTTGCGAGACCATCCTCAATATCTGTCTCCAGCTCACTGCCAACCTTGCTATCGCCTTTGAGCCGTTCCTGCCATTCAGCAGCAAGAAGCTCCGTGAGATGCTCAACATTGAGTCGTTTGAGTGGGAGCAGTTGGGTAGCACCGATTTGCTGAAGCCCGGTCATCAGCTGGGTGAGCCCTCACTCCTCTTTGAGAAGATTGAGGACGAGGTCATCCAGAAGCAACTCGACAAACTGGAGGCGACCAAGAAGGCTAATGAGGCTGCTAACTATAAGGCTGCACCTATCAAGGATACCGTGAGCTTCGAGGACTTCGAGAAGCTCGACATCCGCGTAGGACTCGTGAAGGATTGCCAGAAGGTGAAGAAGTCGAAGAAGCTTCTGCAGTTTACCATCGATGATGGCTCTGGCACAGATCGCACCATCTGCTCAGGTATCGCTGCCTTCTATGAGAACCCAGAGGAACTCATCGGCAAGCGCATCCTCTTCGTGGCCAACTTTGCCCCTCGTCAGATGATGGGCATCGAGAGTCAGGGCATGATCCTCTCTGCCGTCGACTTCGACGAAAGCCTCAGCGTGGTCACCACCACGAAGGACGTAAAGCCTGGCAGCCAAGTAGGCTAATCCCAACCCCCAAAAAACGCTACGACTTATGAAGAAGACCGTATTGATTACAGGCGCTACGAGCGGCATCGGACTCGGCTGCGCCAGGAAATTCGCAGAGAACGGCGATCGCCTGATTCTCACTGGTAGGAACACAGAAAAGCTGGAGGCTATCCAGCAGGAACTCCAGGCCAAGGGTACGGAAGTGCTGACGCTGGCCTTCGATGTAAGAGATCGCGACGCTGCCCGTCAGGCCATTGAGAACCTGCCCGAAGCTTGGCAGCAGATCGATGTGCTCATCAATAATGCAGGCCTGGCACTGGGGCTTGAGCCTGAATACGAAGGCAACCTCGACGAGTGGGAAACGATGATAGAGACCAACATCATGGGCTTGCTCACAATGACACGCCTCATCGTGCCCCGTATGGTGGAGCGCGGGAAAGGCCATATCATCAATGTCGGCTCTGTGGCTGGCGATGCTGCCTATGCGGGTGGAAACGTCTACTGCGCCACGAAAGCTGCCGTGAAGGCGCTGAGCGACGGCCTCCGCATCGATGTGGCTAATACGGCTATCCGCGTGACAAACCTGAAGCCCGGCCTCGTGGAGACCAACTTCAGCAACATCCGCTTCCGTGGGGATGCAGACCGCGCGGCCACTGTCTATAAAGGCATCAAGCCGCTGACGGGCGACGACATCGCTGACGTAGCCGTCTATGCGGCCAATGCCCCTGAGCATGTACAGATAGCCGAGGTGCTTATCCTGGCTACCCATCAGGCCAGCGGCAGCGTCATCGTGCGGCAATAAGTCTCTGGGATGGACAACCTCAAGGAGAAAACGGCGAAGGGCCTCTTCTGGGGCGGAATGAACAACGGCATACAGCAGTTGCTCGGCTTGGTGTTTGGCATCATCCTCGGACGGCTCCTTGCCCCCTCAGACTACGGAATGACGGCGATGCTCGCCGTCTTTTCCGTTATCGCCAACGAGCTACAGTCGAGTGGATTCAAGACAGGTCTCATCAATCTCAAATCACCTACGCACGACGACTATAACGCCGTGTTCTGGTTCAACATCTTGGCTGGTGCTGCCATCTATGCATGCTTATGGATGGCAGCACCGCTTATTGCCGACTACTATCACCAGCCAAAGCTGATCCCGCTGAGCCGCTATGTGTTCCTGGGCTTCGTATTCTCAAGCTTTGGGATGGCTCAGTCGGCTTATCTGACGAAGCAGATGCAGATCAAGCAGATAGCTCAGTGCGGCATGACGGCCACACTGGTTTCGAGTCTTGTCAGCGTCACGCTTGCTGCCCTCGGATTCGGCTACTGGGCCCTGGCCACGCAGTATCTGCTCTACATCGCCGTCAACACCCTGTTATTGTGGTACTTCAGCCCCTGGCGCCCCACTCTTTTCACTTTTCACCTCTCACTTTTCGCTCCCCTCAAACGCCTTTTCCCCTTCAGCGTACGCATCATGATTTCGGCGATACTGACACAAGTGAACACGAATATCATGAACCTGCTATTGGGTCGCTACTACGGCGAGGCGAACACAGGTCATTACAACCAGGCCTATCAATGGAGTTCCAAGTGTTTCCTGCTGGTGGGGAATATGCTGAAACAAGTGGATCAGACGGTGCTCGTAGGGCTCCACGACGAACGGGAGCGACAACTGGCAGTCCTCCGTAAGATGGTGCGTTTCACGGCTTTCATCTCCTTCCCCCTGCTGTTCGGACTCGGACTGGTATCACATGAGTTCATCGTGCTGGCCATCGGTGAGAAATGGGCTTTCTCTGCCTCTCTGCTCCCCCTGCTCTGTCTCTGCGGCGCCTTCATGCCTCTGTCCACACTGCTCACCGACTCCATCATCAGCCAGCACCGCAGCGATATCTATCTCTGGAATACACTCGCACTGGGTATCCTCCAGATTGTGCTGATGGTCAGCCTCTGGCGCGAGGGTATCTATGCGATGGTGATTGCCTATACCTTATTAAATATAGGGTGGATGTTCGTGTGGCATTTTTTCGTCAGCCGTCTAATGCACTATCGCCTGCTTCACTTCCTGAAGGACATCCTGCCCTTCGCCCTCGTTGCCGCCACCGTCATGGCGATAACAAGATGGACGACGGAGTTGATAGCCGACGGCTTAGAGCTTACAGACGATACCCCTCGGCAGTGGGTATTGCTGATAAGTCGCACAGCGATAGCCGCCATGCTCTACTACGCCGTGATGCGCCTTTCGGGAGCCGTCATCCTCAAGGAGTGCATCGCCTTTATCAAGAAACTCTTCTTAAAGCTTTAGGTTCAGCCCCAGGAACCAGGTACGGGGGAGCGCAGGGCCGTAGATAAAGGTAGCCAGCATAATGCTGTACGAGCATTGAGCCCGTAATCTTGCCGTTGATGGCTATGGAGAAGTCGTGAACGGGTGTCAGCGTAGCGAGGAAGTAACCATAGTTATCTGGTGGGTTTCCCTGCTGGTCGTGCCCGTTCTCCACGAGTGCAAACATACCTAATACCTAAAAATGATGATTCAGTCGTTGAATTCTAACTGTTCGACGTGCGGATGCAGCCTGCTGAGATCGGGCAATCGCATATAGTTGCCAAAGATGTGACGCAGATGAGCATCGGCATTGCCAGGCACGGGAAAGTCGCCGTCCTCAAACTTATGGGTTGTCAGGGGGAAAATCTCATCGAGATAGCGGGGATTGTGGAAAGGGATGCCCATGCCGGAAGTTAAAAGTGAAGAGTGAACAGTGAACGGTGAAAGAAGGGCTCGGAGGCAAGGGAAGAGGATGCGGTTGTTGAAGTTGAATATACGGCGTACTTGCTTGATGGCCTTTACATCGTCAGTACTCGTGCGCCAGATTTTATACATATGGCCTACGGTCTTCTCCGTCAGTTTGTGCAGCCAGATAGGATGCTGCTCCATCGGGAAGATGTCGATGTAGATTCCCTGCTCTTTCCACAGACGGTCGTAGCCGTTCTGCTCCAACATCCGCGAACGGCGGTCGCGCACCTTGGCGTAGAAATAGAAGTAGTTCGGATCCGTATCGCTGTTCTGCAGTGCGAGCCAGTTAGGTAGCTCCTTGGGCAGCACCTCCATCAGCCGCAGGTAGTCAGAGCGCAGCATCTCGATGTCGAGATCGTCATCCCAGGGTATAAATCCGTCATGGCGCATCGCCCCGATCAATGTGCCGCTACTGAGCCAGTAGGGGATATCGTGCCGCTTGCAGATCCCGTCCACCTCCAGCAAGATCTCCAGCATCCTCATCTGCTGACGCCTCAACACCGAACCATCAGGATTGAACCGCTGTCGTAATTCCTTGTTATTCATGCCTGCAAAATTACGAATAAATTCGATAAAACGCCACAGATATTTGGATTTTTGATAAAAAAATGTCACATACTCTACCCTAGTGGATGTAACTTTTGCGACATTATACGCCTCCCAGCTCCTCTGGTGTGATGGTGAACCAGGGCTTGATGTCGAGATAGTGGCAGATGACGGTGATAAGCTCCGTGACGAAAGGAATGGCACCAGCCTCGTGAGAACCCATATTATCCGAAAGGGGAGGTAAGACGACGGGGAATACAAACACCATACCATCCTGATAGCGGTTGCTGGTGAACAAGACGTCGACTGTAAAGCCTGCCCGCTTGAAGAACTCTGCCAACTGCGTGGTGTTAGCGTAGGGCACGCAGGCATCGAGCGTATTGTGTACCAAGCTGATGCGCTCGTCACCACGTGGCTTCCAGCCCTTTGACAGATTCTCCTTCTCGAAGACCTCCATGAACTTCATCGACAGACTACTCTTGAAGTCGAGCAAGGAGGGGTGGATCCATTCGGAGATTTTCGTGGAAGCCAGTTTGCCCTCCAACTCGTTGCGTTTGTAGTCCTTGCTGAACAGGTAGGTAGGGATGTTACTCAAGGTGGGGTCAAGGAACATCTCGCTGTTCTTAACGCCTAACTGATAGTACTCATTGTAAGCCAACAGTGTGCTGATGACGGTCGACGGCATCGACGTTTCGCCAGAACTAACCAACTGGCGGTAGGTCTCGCCGATGTCATAGGGACCTGCGCCAGCCACAGTGTGGGTAATCTTGATGTCGGGATACTTCTCTGCCACGAGGCGCACCACCCCCATAGCCGTCTGTCCGCCCTCAGAGTAGCCGAGGTTGAAGAGGTAGTCCCCCCATATGTATCCCTTCTCCTTCAGAATTTGGCGGGCAGCCAAGAGTGCGTCGACGCTGCTCTGTGAGTTGGTGCGAGACATGCAGTAGGCCTGGTTCTTGTCACCAGTAGAGCCAAAGCCGTAGTAGTCAGGGGCTACGGCAATGAGCTTGCTGCCCACCACCTTCAGCACGATATTCAGGTCGCCGCGCGAAGGACACTGATCTTTCTGGAACACGGTAAAGTGGTTGTAAAGCACCATACCTGCAGCCTGCTTGCCGGCCTCCACCTCATCGCCCACGACGATACTGCCCGAGAGTGTCGCCGCCTTGCCGTATGGATCCAATGACGGGTATTCGAAGTTGTATACAGTGGCCTTGGCCTTCTCCTTACGGATGGTCTCCGTGATGCGTGCCGCCGGCACTGTCGGTTCCGGCACTACAGCAGGGCTGTCGCTTGGAGTGTCTTCCTTGCTACACGATGTCATCATCGTGGCTGTGCCGATGGCCATCATGGCGGCCAACCAGAAAATCAGTTTCTTCTTCATTGTATTGTCATTACCTTTTAAGGCTCTGGGGATATTTCGTCTAAGCTTATGCCATAAGAGAGGGATGACGTCTGCATAGTGACCTGTGTCATGACGCGCTTACAGTTATTTGACATTGCTGCGGATGAAAGAAATAACGCGATAAGAGCGCTTACAAGTGCGGTCTCTAAATATAAAAACTTCTTCATCATAATCTTTATTATTTTAAATGTTTTACTTCTAATTTTATTGATCTCTGTTGTCGTCAGTTTCCTTTCGACAATGCAAAGGTACGATGGTTTTCAGAAATAAATAAGTTTTTGAAGGATTATCTTCTGATGTTGTTGCGACTGCTGGAGCTATATGCGACAAAAAGGCTCCAAGCGGTAGAAAACTGTCGCATCGGGGGGATCAGGTGTGTTCCAAGCCCCAGGAGAGAACGCTGTCGATGACGGGAGTGGCAACGTGATGTTCTCGGGCCTGATGCTGAATGATCTGCAGGCCATAGGGGAAATCTTCGGTGAAATAGCGGCTGCTGAAGTCGGGCTCAAAGCCACCTGTACACGGCTTCATGGGGGCCTTGATGCCCTTGAAAGCCTGGATAGACCGTAACTTACGCGTCAGCGACGGGGCATCGGTGCTCTCGTAATAGTCAAGGATTGTGGGGATGCTGCCTTTGGTAACGGGCAACACGCAGAGCAGTTGCTGGAACTCTTCGTCCATCTGGATCAACAGTGCGGATGCCTCATCAGTCCACTGCTCATAGAACAGGGTCTCTTCGGGATAGGTGACGCCCTCGTGCCAGTCGCTCCAGAGGGTATAGAGGCGGGCTGGATGGAGCAGGGGGTTGCTATTCGTCAGACTTACCTCATAATAGCTCTTCAACAACTGAACGGGTACGCAGAAGAGCTGCTGCATCGTGGCGCGCAGTGCTTCTTTGCGGGTTGTCTGCTCGATAGCGATATGGAGACTGGGCTTGTAGCCCATCAGACAGGCGGAGTGCCCATATTCCTTGATGCGCGAGATAAAGGGAACGCGCTGGAAACCGAACAGGGGTGTCTGTGGAGGCAGAATCTTGAAGGCCTCGAAGAAGAAACCTGTGCTACTGACGATACTGCCAACGGCTGTCTGTGGCGAAAGGTAGGGGCTGATGAGCTGCAATGCCTCACGGATGGAGAATCCTGGCAGGCAGAGCAGCACGATGTCTGCCTGAGGGACGATCTCGGCAGGATTAGAGGATATCGTGGAGAGGCGCCCCAGAAGCGTCGCGCCCTCGGGGGTAGAGATGGCGAGCTGCCGCTGCCAACGCTCTGGGCGACGTGTCAGCAACGACACCTCGCCATCGGTATGGGCTGCCAGGAATCCAGCTACCACATGCCCCAGATTTCCTCCTCCGCAAATGCAAATCCTCATTATATTTTATTATTTCATTTTTCTCAGTCCTTCTATGAGGCGCGTGTTGTCCTCATGATTACGGACGGCGATGCGCATGTATTGCTTGGTGGGGTCGAGTCCAGGCTTCTTGCTACAGTCGCGCGTCAGGATGTTGTGCTGTCGCAGCATGTGGATGACGATCTCGGTAGCCGTATAAGGCGGCAGCACCTCACAGAGGAAATAATTGGCCTGCGAGGGCATCACACGGAGGAAGGGTACCGTGCGCAGCTGCTGTTCGAAGCTGTCGCGCTCAACCAGAAACTTGTCGCACGCCTTCAGGTAGTCGCTCTCGTGCTTGTTGTAGATCTGCATGAAGAACTCAGCAAATGAGTTGAGGTTCCAGATAGAGACCTCTTTCTTGATGCGCACAATCAATTCTTTATCGGCAGAGGCGAGGATGCCGAGACGGAGGCCTGGCACACCGAAGCTCTTGGAGATGCTCTTCATGACGGCCATGTGGGGGTAAGCCTCGAGAATCGCATCGGAAAGTAGGGAGTTATCACTCCTCACTCCACACTCCTCACTCCTCACTCCACACTCCTCACTCCTCGTATCACTGAAGTCGACGAAGCTCTCATCGACCACCAGACGAATCTGCCGCTCCTCGCACCACTGGGCCAGCCTCAACACATCAGCCTTGGGAATGAAGTTGCCTGAGGGATTATCGGGATTGATGAGCAGGAGGGCCTTGATGCCGGTATCGCCAAAGTAGGCCATCAGGTCGTCAGCGGTATAGCGATAGTCCTCGTTGGAGGGCACGAAGGTGACCTGCTGAGAAGGGTCGTAACGATTGGGGTATTCCTCGAACGAAGGGCGGATGAAGCCTACTTTGCCATCCATGCCTTCCATGAGCACCTTGATGAGCTCGGCAGCTCCGTTGCCTGGCACGATATAGGGTTCGCTCACGCCAAAGCTCTTGCTGGCGATGAGGGTGTTGACCTTCATGCCAGAAGGGTACTCCGTCAGCAGGGTATCGAAATTGCTGCGCAGCTCGTCTTTCATGCGCTTGGAGGGGAAGTAGGGATTCACCAAGTAGCAGAAGTCGAGCATCTGGGGGAACCGCCAGAAACCGCCATAGCGCCCGTAGTATTTACGGATGACGTCCTGATCATCAGCAAAGAGGGCCTCGGCAATGTCGAGATCCTGCTTGTCGTCGATCTCATACCATTTCTCGTTCCCGATGGGCAGCGCCTTCATGTTATGGCTGTTCAAAAGGGAGATAATGCGCAGAACGTTCTCGTAATACTCATTGTTGCCCACGGCCTTGGTATAGGCATCGAGGAAGGGCACATACTGTTGCTGGAGGAACTCACGGCTGAACTTATAGATGTTCACTGTCTTATAGTAGCTATCAACATCGGCATAGTCGAAGGCCTGCTTCGAGATGAAGTTCACGATATACTGGTCTTCATCGAGGCGCACCATCGTACCATCCATCCACGACTCGTACTTCGCCACGAGGGCGAGATTGGGATAGGGGTCCTCGAGAATCATGGGGAAGAGACGGTCACTGAAGATGAGGTCGCTCTCTATCAGGAGGGTATCGTCTTGCTGCAGCTGCTCCTTGACCATCGAGAGCGAGTAGATGTTGTTGGTCTTGTCGTAGATGGGGTTCTCGACGAATTCGATGGGGAGTGGGGAGTGAGGAGTGGGGAGTGAGGAGTGGATATAATCCTTTAGTTCCTGGCCTTTATAGCCTATCACGATGATGATGCGGGTGAGGGGGAGTGTAGACAATTGTCGCAAGAGGCGGTCGATGAGTCGCACGCCATTCACTGGCACCATACACTTGGTATTATCTTTCGTCAGTTCCCCTAATCTGCGACCCATTCCTGCCGCTAAGATGATTGCTTGCATACCTTATATATTTCTAATTTGCCGCAAAGATACAAAAAAATGCTGACATGCGGAAGCGATTTTGGAAGATTAACGCAATTCGCCCCATGAATAAAGGCAATTCAGGGGAACTAGTTTGCAAAATCACAAAATAAATGAGACTAAAGAATTAAGATTTAAGAGTTTTTTTGTACTTTTGCAGCGAAAAGGAATAAAATGAAGCATCCCGCCAAGACAGATATCGCCGTATTGCTGCTGTTCTTCACCCGCAGCGACACCTTCAGACAGGTGTTCGACGCCGTGCGCCAAGCACGGCCCTCGAAGCTTCTGCTCTATCAGGACGGTCCTCGCGACGAGGGGGATATGGCAGGCATCGAGGCTTGTCGCGAGATTGTCAGCGATGCACATATCGACTGGGAGTGCGAGGTGCATCGCCAGTATCTCGATCATAACCAAGGCTGCGACCCTTCGGGCTTCCTGTCTCACCAGTGGGCTTTCTCGATAGCCGACAAGGTTATCATACTCGAAGATGATGTCGTACCCTCGCAGTCGTTCTTCCCCTTCTGCAAGGAGATGCTAGACCGTTATGAGCACGATGAGCGCATCTCGATGATAGCAGGCTTCAACATCGACGAGGTGACGGCAGACTGCAGCGACAGCTACTTCTTCACCTCGGCTTTCAGCATTTGGGGCTGGGCATCATGGCGCAGGGTGGCAGAGCGGTGGGATCCTACCTACGGCTTTATCCGCGACCAGAAGGCTATGGAGAAGCTGGAGCGCGTGGCCAAAGAGCGGAATCTGAGAAAAGACATGTTGCAGATGTTTCGCGACCACAGCCAAAGCGGCAAGGCTTACTTCGAGACCATCTACTGGAGTGACATGCTGCTTAACGACTGTCTGGCCATCATGCCTCAGCAGAATCAGATCAACAACATCGGACTGATGGCCGACTCTACCCACTTCTCTGCAGAACTGAAGACCACGCCGCACCGCATCCGAAGGATGTTCACCATGCAGCGCCACGAACTCTCTTTCCCCCTGAAACACCCGCAGGGCGTCACAGAGAACAGGGCCTATCTGGAACGGCTCTATCGCGCCAATGCATGGAACCATCCGTGGATCAAGGTTCAGAACTCTATCGAGGAACTTCTGCTGAACCTGCGCTATGGCAACTTCGCACACATCGCACAGTCCATCACCCGTCGCATCCGTAAATGGACGGGAACAGAGAAGCACAAATAAAATCAAAAGTACTTCGTGATCTTCGCTTTGTCGAAGTTGTTCATCTCGCAAACCATCCTCACGGCACTGTCGACGATGGGGAAGGCGCAGAGGGCTCCTGTACCCTCGCCCAGGCGGAGTCCGAGATGAAGTAACGGCTTGGCATCGAGGATGTCGAGCATCATCTTGTGGCCGCTCTCATCGCCACAATGGGTGAAGATCATATAATCCTTTGCCTGAGGATACAGACGGCAGGCGCCAAGAGCACAGGCGGTCATGATAAAGCCATCAACGAGTATCACCAACCGCAATTCGGCTGCTCTGAGCATCGCCCCGATAGCAGTAATCATCTCGAAACCACCGAAGTAGCGCAGCACCTCGCGAGTGTCTCCCCGCGAGGTGAATCTCTCCACAGCCTTCGAAAGAACTTCGTACTTATGTCTGATGCCATCATGATTAAGTCCTGCGCCTGCTCCGATACAATCCTTCAAAGGAATATCCCCAAACAGACTCATCCAGATACTCGATGGCGAGGTGTTGGCAATGCCCATCTCTCCGATACAGAGTACCTGACAACCACTGACCACGCAATCGTCGACGAGCTCTGCACCAATCTGTATGGCACGATCGAACTCAGCCTCGCTCATCGCAGCCTCATGGAGGAAGTTGCGCGTGCCACGGGCTATCTTGCGATCGATGATGCCTGGCACTTGAGAGAGGTCATAGTCGACACCCACATCGACAATCTTCAGATCGAAACCATGCTGGCGGCAGAACATATTGACACCGCCTCCGCCACGGGTGAAGTTGACCATCTGCTGCCACGTGACCTCACGGGGCGACACACTGACACCCTCGCGCTCGATACCATGATCGCCACCCAGCAGCAGATGACAGGGATGCAAGAGACTGGGCGTGAGCGTCTGCTGCACCAGACAGATCTGCATGGCAATCTCCTCCAAGCGCCCTAAGGAGCCCTTGGGCTTATTCAAATTATCTATCTTCTGCTGTATCGCCTCACGGAGCGAATGATCGACGGGGATTATTGAGAAATTCTTCATTTTGTCACAGATTACACAGATTTACACAGCTTTATTTATCTTTTTACTTTTACTGGTATGCCAGAGACCATGAGGATGACCTCATCAGCTTGTTGGGCGATGTACTGATTCATCCAACCTTGCAAATCCGTAAACCGCCGCTGGAGCGCGTTATCACTGATGCCACCGCAGCCAATCTCGTTGGTCACGAAGATAAATGTAGCATCCTGAGCAGTGAAACGATCGAACTCTGCCTTGACCTTAGCAAGGATATCCTTCACATCGGCACCCTCAGCCTCAAAGAAATAATTGGTGAGCCACAGCGTGACGCAGTCGATGACCACCATGCGCCCGCTGACATCATGACGGCTCAGCGCTTTCTCCTCCTCAATGTTCGTCCACTGCAGCCCCCGGCGTTCCTGATGGAGGCGCACACGCTCACGGAACTCATCGTCCCAGACGTGAGCTGTAGCCAGATAGACGGGATTGGCTGAGAGACTCAGGGCGAGGCGCTCTGCCTCCTCACTCTTGCCTGAGCGCTGTCCACCTGTTATCAGTATGATTCTGCGTGTCATTGTTGTGTGAGTATTTTGTAGATGCGTTCTATATCGACATGGCGTCGCACATGATCCGCCAAGCGGTCGTATTGTTCTTCCTTATACGCCTGATAGTCGAAGGGCTGTTCTGCCTGCTGCAGCTTATCCGCATAAGGCTGCAGGAGGAAGTCGACGAAGGCACTGTTGTCGAGGATGCCGTGGATATAAGTGCCCATACACTTACGATCGACCAGATAACCATCTGCCCTGCCGTCGGTAATCGTTGCCAGTGGCGCAGCCTTTGCCTCGCCAAAGGGACGGGTCTCGCCCATGTGGATCTCGTAGCCATGCATCTCGTCGCCACCCCATGACGGACGGAAGGTGACCTGCCGCGTCAGTTTCTCACCACTCATCGTGGTGGCTACAGGCAGGAGTCCGAGTCCAGGCAGGCGCTCGATGTCGCCCTCCACATGGTCAGGGTCGCACACCTCTACACCCATCAGCTGATAACCGCCACAGATGCCAAGCACCGAGGCACCCTCACGATGGGCTCTCACGATGGCCTGTGCCACTCCATTACGACGCAACTCATAGAGATCGTGGAGCGTAGACTTCGATCCTGGAAGGATAATGATTTCTGCCTTGCGGATATCCTCGACGTTGTTGGTATAGAACAGATGTACACGCGGATCCTGTTCAAGGGCGTCGAAATCGGTATAGTTTGACAGGTGCTGCAGCATCACCACTGCGATGTTCACCTTACCATGCGCCAGCTGCATCGACTTCTGAGTCAGCGCCACACTGTCTTCCTCCTCGATATGGATGTCCTTGAAATAAGGGATGATGCCCAGCACGGGGACATTACATATCTCTTCCAGCATCCGCTTGCCTTCCTCAAAGAGTCGCAGGTCGCCACGGAACTTGTTGATGATGATGCCCTTGATGAGCTGGCGGTCCTCGGGCGTTTGCAGGGCGATGCTGCCATAGACGGAAGCGAAGACACCCCCACGGTCGATATCGCCCACAAGGATGACATCTGCCTTCGCATGTCGCGCCATCGGGAGGTTTACGAGGTCAGTATCTCTGAGATTGATCTCCGAGATGCTGCCTGCGCCTTCCATCACGATGGGGTTATAGCGGGCTGCCAGACGGTCGAAGGCATCGCACACCTCTCGCCTGAAGTCAATGTCGGAGGCACCGCGCCGCCAATAATCATAGGCATTCTTGCTACCGATGGGCTTGCCGTTGAGCACCACCTGTGAAGTATGATTGCTCTGAGGCTTCAGCAGCAGGGGGTTCATATCCGTATGACAGGCGATACCCGCAGCCTCAGCCTGAACAGCCTGGGCGCGCCCTATCTCCAGCCCCTCTGGTGTGGCGTAGGAGTTGAGCGCCATATTCTGTGCCTTGAAAGGTGCAGGGTAGTAACCATCCTGCCGGAAGATACGACAGAAGGCCGCAGCAACGATGCTCTTGCCAACATCGCTGCCCGTTCCAGCGAACATCAGGGGATGTAATTTTTCACTCCTCACTTCTATAAAGGTGCGTATAACTTGCTAATACTTGTTTAAATCTGAATACAGGCGTGGCCACAGGGTCGCCCTTGGCATTATAGACCTGTACGATACTTTTGGGCACTTCGCCCAGAAACTGGGTGTAGTGAAACTCATGCCCTCTGTATTCTTTGCCATCGAGTTCGAAACGACGATAACCCAGCGAGAGCTTGCGGTCTGCCTGGCGGGCAGAGATGGTATAAGGCAGTACACCACACATCGGATAGGAACCCTCGTCAGTGACTATCGCCTGACAGAGATACATCATACCGCCACACTCGGCCTCCACCCTACCACCACACTCGGCATAATCCCTGATAGCCTTCCGCGTGGCCTCAGCCTTGACCAGAGCCTCGAGATGCTTCTCAGGATAGCCTCCAGGCAACAGCAGGAGATCGATACCGCTGAAATCGGGCACCTCCGTCTCAGGGTCGAAGAACCTGACATCGCCATAACTGTCGATGGTCTCCTGATAGAGGAAAGAGAAACTCTCGGCATTGCGGGCAATCAAGACTGACTGTTCCCGCCGTGGGAAGATATTGTTCCCACCGTGGGAAGAATGATTTCCCACCGTGGGAACACAAAACTGGAGTAGGGCCTGCCAATCGACATAGGTTTCCAACAGTTCTAAGAGACGGTTGTTCTCTGCCTTTTCCGAGAAATCGAGGCCCAAGTATCGTGAGCCCTGTTCGAGGGCTGCATCCTTGGGCAGATATCCCAGACAAGCAATGCCCAAGTCGGCGCACACCTGTTGTAACATCTGGTAATGCCGTGAAGAGCCCACCTTATTAAATATAACACCCGCAAAACGGATACCCTTGCGGAAGTTCACGAATCCTGCTATCAACGGTGCCATTGAGTAGGCAGCCGATTTGGCATCGACAATCAGCACCACAGGGATATTCAGTGTCTGGGCAATCTCTGCCGACGAGCCTTTGTCGCGATCATAGCCGTCAAAGAGTCCCATCATACCCTCGATGATGGCCACATCAGCCTCTGCGCTGTAATGGTTGAAGAGTCTGGCCACATGCACCTTCGTAGCCATGAAAGTATCGAGGTTGATGCTGGGACGCCCGCACATCGCCTCATGGAATTTCGTATCAATGTAGTCGGGACCGCATTTGAAGGGTTGCACACGATAGCCTTTCCTTGCATACAGCGCCATCAGGCCACGGGCAATCGTCGTCTTGCCTGAGCCACTGGTAGGAGCCGCCATCATGAATGCTGCCTTCATGCCTTAGCCTTTTGTATATCTGATGGCGAGCATGGTGATGTCGTCGTGCTGCTCTATTTCTCCTGTAAAACGCTTCACGGCCTCCGTCATGGTGTCGATAAACGGCTTTGGTGCGGCATTCATTTTCACGGCCTGCAGGGCCTCGCCCATCATCCGTTTCTCACCGAACTTCTTGCCCTCGCCATTCGCTGCGTTCGTCAGACCATCGGTATAGAGGAGAATCAGACTGCCTGACTGGAGGTGTTCCTCATCTGTCAGACGCTTCACATCCTCGTTCATCACCAGTGGCAGGTGATAATCCTCCTGACTGATTTTCAGACTGCCGGTAGTCAGATCGAGCACACCAACAAAGCACTTCACGCCCTTGTCGTAGGCCGCCTTCATGGTGGCAATGATGTCTTCGGGTTCGTCCACATAGGTCGCAGCCATACGGAACTGCGCCTTCATGATAGCCGTCAGTGCCGAAGCTTGGGCACCCTCACCGACAGCATCGCCAGCAAAGAAATACAACTTCTCGTCGCGAATCATCGTGTCACAGAGACCGCTTCCCTGCATCTTGCCTGGTATCACCTTAGCAAATGCCTGCACATCCTTACGACGAGGCAAGGTTGTGGGCACCAGCGTCTGCTGGATGCTGCCTGCTATCTCCTGCTCCAAGGCTGTGCGCTCCTTAGTAGCTGTATTAGCCTCCACCTGGTTATAGGCCTCCTTCAGCTGGCGGTGTGCCACCATCAGCTGATGAGCTACGTAGCGGCGGTACATGATATAGCCGATAAAAACGAGGAAGAGCAGAGCGAAGAGGACATACCAGGTAAGACGGTTCCTGCTCTCAAGCTGTGCCTGCTGCTCAGACAGTTTCTCTACGTTTGCCACGATGGTGGCCTGCTCTTCTTTGTCGAGCTGCTTCATCTGTTTGAAGGCAGGCTCCAGCATGTCGCTGATGACCTTGCTCACAGCCATCGCAGAGTCCTTACGGCCTGCTATGAGGTTAGCCTGATATTTCTTCAACAGGAGGTTCTCGATATCGTCCATCATCGTGTTCGACGAGCCCTCTCCCATCAGAGCGTCCAGACTGCAATAGTTGTTGGCTGCCTCATCCCATCGCTGGGCAGCCATCAGGTATTCGTTGGCGGTGATGCGCCCCTCGGGTGTCTTGCTGTAGTTGGTGGTAAGGAAAGCATCGAAGGCCTTGGCAGCTTCGTCCTTATTGCCGAGCCCTTCATAGGCCAACGCCTGATAGATGTTGAAACGCGCCACCTGCTTGTCGGTATAGATCGTTCCGTGGTCTGGCCGCTGCTCATAATCCTTGAGCAGGTCTCCGAAACGGTCGATCCACTTCTGCGCCTCCTTGTATTTATTGACAGTCAGACAGGCATACGAGATATTGATCAGTCCGGCGATGGCATTCTTGTATGATGCATCCGAGCGATTATTCTCGATGGCCTCCAGATGTTCATGATAGGCACGCTCAAAGCCGTCGGACGTCGAGTCGCCCGTCTGTCCGAGGCCCGCCTGACAACATCCGATATAGATCAGCAGGTTCACGTAGTCGCTGGTGGTGTCGCACTTCAGCTCCTCCAACTTGGCTACCGCCGGAATGGCTCCCTTCAAGGCTCCCTCGTAGTCGCCACGTACCGTCTGCAAATTCGCCAATCGGCTGGCGCTCTTCGCATAGGCATCCATATCGGCTTCCTTGCCATTCTTGCTGGCAGTTTCGAGCGAGGCTTTCCAGTAGAACTCCGCCATACGCTTCTTGTTCAGTCTGTCACTGGCATAACCCAGCCAGTAGAAAGCCTTTTCAGCCGTCAGCACTTTTGCTTTCTCCAGACTGTCGGCCAACTGCATCAGCCGCTCATAGTCTTTAGCTTTCTGGGCACGTTCCAGAAGTTTCTCTGCTGCTACGCTTTGCTCTTTCTGATCCCCGTTCCCACAAGCCATTGTGAGCAGGAGCATGATCATCATCACGAGCATCCAAAGTTTTGTCTGTTTCATATTCAGGTATAGAGTTATGATTTACTGAGTGCAAAGATACGAAAATATTCAGAATCCACAATTAATAATTCATAATTTTTTAATTTTCGTTGTTCTCTTTTCATTTCTTTGTTGTACCTTTGTAGCGCCTGACTATTACTGAGCATAAATTAAACCGATATACAACAATGAGAAAACTAATGACCACACTGCTGTCAGGACTGATGCTGATCACGGTCCTTCCAGCCAATGCCACCCGCTTTCTGGGTATCCATGTGATTGACAAACAGTACCTCATGCTCCATTTCCGCGACGGTGAGGTGCATTACCGCGACAACGGCACAGGCCCCAGCGCCTACCTCGGCCATTCCTTCGCTGAGGGCGATGACACACTGCTCGTCTTCGGAGAGCGACTCAATGGCGATGTAGCCCGTCAGGTTGCCCTCTGGAAGATCAGTTCCAACGACGACAAGACCTTTGCCGATGCACAGCCCGTCAACGTATGGCGCAAGTCGAAGCCAATGAATACAGACCACACGCTGACCAGCGAGAATGACCATTGGCTCTTCCTGCAGCTGCCCCAGGCCATGCGGCAGGGCTATACCTACACCGTCAGTATCCCCAAGGGTATTGGTGCCGATCAGGAGTCGGCCAGTGTGTGCTTCGACGTATGGAATGCTCAGTCTGAGGCCATCCACGTCAACATCATCGGCTATTCCCCTGCAGAACAGGATCACGCCGCAGACCTCTACCAGTGGATGGGCGATGGCGGACAGCGCGACTACAGCAGTTGGGAGGGGCGCAAGGTTTACCTCTATAATGTCAACACCAAGAAGAAGCAGAATGTCGGCAAGGTGAAGTTCTGGAAAAAGGCTGCCGCAGCTGATCAGGAGGCAGGTGGCAAGAATCTCGTGGGCACCGATGTGTGGAACATCGACTTCCGAGGCACCGCCCCTGGCCGTTACCGTCTTGTGGTGGAGGATGTAGGCTGCTCCATGGACTTCGACATCGCAGCAGACGTCTACTACCAGCCCTTCCGCTACTCTGTCCGTGGCTATTACTACATGCGCCTCGGCGAGCCGAAGGATCCTGAGCACGTATGGCCCGTGCCCCGTCAGCCACAGTTTATCCCTGAGACTGATCCCAAGGGGCTCACCGTCTACAAGACCGACTTCCACCCCTTCTGCCAGGAGTGGCGCGACCTGCATACCGATGTGTGGGATGAGCCTCACTTCAAGCCTGCCCTCGAATCACGCTTCTGGCAGCATCGTCTGCCTGGCAACCCCGTGAACATCGAGGTGAAGGGCGGTCACTCTGATGCCTTCGACTGGGACCGCCATCTCGCCCACGTCAGCAACATCTACGACATGCTCCTGCCCTATATCCTCTCCGGTGGCCGGCTGTCAGATGATAACCTTGGCATCCGCGAAAGTGGCAACGGCATCCCCGATATCATCGACGAGGCCCGCAACGAGGTAGACTTCTTCCTCTCCATCCGAGACGGCGAGGGCTATTCACAGGGTGTCACCAACCCCGATGCAGGTTGGAGCGTTATGTACCAGGCCGGCTGTACCACGATGGCAGCCTGGGCCAATGCCGCCAACTGTGCCATCACCGCAGAGGCTTTCCGCCTGCAAGGCAACGACTCGCTGCGCCAGTATTATACCGACGAAGCCATCAAGGCTTTCCGCTATGCAGAGAAACAGGAGTGGACCCAGCTCGACGACCTACAGGACATCGGCAGCATGCAGATGCGTGGTCGCGACTTCCGTCAGCAGGCGGCTGCCTACCTCTATAATCTCACGGCCGACAAGGCTTGGGAGGATATCTTTGCCCAGGAGAGTATGATCAAGGATGCACAGTCGCCCCTCTTCAGCAAGGGCCGTCACGGTTTCTTCGGTGTGGGTGTCATGCACGAACAGAATAAAGAGCTCGTGCCCTACTGCCAGATCTGGGCAGCAGCAGCCTATCTCACCTGTCCGCACCCCCGCCATCATACAGAGCTCTATCAGAACCTCAAGACCAGTATCAATGCCCAGGCGTTGGAGTATAACATTGTCAACATGTCACAGCGACCCTCGCGCCGCAGTGCCAACGATAGCCGCTGGCAGGTTTCACAGAATCTGCAACTCGTCATGCTCGCCCACTACATGGCCGACAAGACTGCCAAGAAGGATCTTGAGCACATCATGTACACCGAGGCCAGCTGGGCCATGGGTCGCAATCCAGGTAACATCGTAGAGATGACGGGCCTCGGACAGCGCCATATCACCGACTGCTATACCACAGGCCGTAACGACGGTGCTCCAGAGAGTCATCCAGGGCAGACGCCCTTCAACGGCACCGAGACCTGGTCGCCAGGCCATAACGGTGGCGATGCCCGCGTCATCCTCAAGTACTGTTATCCCGAATGGAAAATAGAAGGAATGCGCCCATCCACGACCTGGCCTCTTCAGGAGTCATATTTCAACCAGCGCTACTTCTGGGTCAATGGTGAGTTCACGCCGCGCGAGACCATGCGAGGTAAGATGGCCCTCCTCGGCTACCTCTATGCCATCAGATAAATTTAAAAGCCCTTCGCCAAATGTCGAAGGGCTTTTAAATTACTTGTACTTCTTCACTCGGTCGTCATCGATGACGCCGCTCCAGTTGAGACCGAAGGCAAAGTCATAGGTATTGCCGTCGGCATCTTGATAGCAGCGCATATCACGAGGCACGTCCTCCTGCTGCTCCTCAACAGTCTTCATGTCGGCAGGCATCTGCATGGGGAGCAGTGCCGAGGGTTCAGCCTTACCGCTGATGATGTCGAGCAGGGCCTGATGCTGCACATTGAATGACACGAGGATGGCATCTGCAGAAGGCTCAATTTCTGAGAGCACCACAGGGCGCCCTGTCTCGAGAATGACAATGACGGGCTTCTCTCCCATCGCCTTCTTCGTGGTTGTCACAAGCACCATGTCGTCGCGGTTATAGGCCTTGACAGTCTTGCCTCGGAAACTGCGGTTCGCCGTCTTCTCCATGGGGTCGCCGCCTGCGATGCTGACGGCACGGGCATCACGAGCTGTATAGTCTTCGTACTGCAGACTGAAGGGTAGATAGCCATTGCCGCCCCGCTTCACGTCGTCATAGCTGAAGCCAAAGCCTGTGCTGGGTTCCTCGATGAGACAGATGGCGAAGTCGGCCTTATCTGGTGAATCCACGACATCGAAGTACTTCTTGACAAGGTCGAGACTGACAGGTTCTACCGTCTTCTCCTCGGAGATACCACCCCAGGCACCTGGGATGGCAGGGAAGTGGCGCTTGGGCACGAAGACCTTCTTGCGGTCCTTTACAGGCAGCACACTGTTTGCATGGTTCTTGAGCATGACAACAGACTTCAACTGCGCCTCGTAACCTTCTTTCATATAATCGGGCTTGCCCACTATCTTTGACGTTTCAGCAGGATCGAGATAGGGATTCTCGAAGAGACCTACGCGGAACACATTGAGCAACAGACGACGCGCTGACTGCTCGAAGCGCTGGCGGGCACTCTCCTCCCCTTGCTCCTTGGCCCACATCTGATAAGCCTCAATCACCGGACCGATCTCATTATTACCACCATACTGATCGACACCTGCCTGCAGGATCTTGTAATGGCGCTCGGCCTCGCTAAAGGCTTCCATGCCCCAGGGCTTGCCGCCACGCGGGCTGTCAAGCACTTTCATATCCTTGGTGATACCCCAGTCTGTGCAGACGACGCCTTCAAACTTCGCCTCATCGCGCAGTTGTTGTTGGATAAGCCATTGACTGTAGCTGCCTCCCACATTCTCGCCAGAGGGATCCTGATTCCAAAGGATGCTGTAGATGGGCATGACTGCCGAGGCCATCTTCGTACCGCCTTCGAGGTTGAAGGCACCCTCTACAAACGAGCGCTTGTGCATCGCAAGGTTGTTGCCTGGATAGACGGCATACTTGCCTGAAGCGTAGTGCGAGTCGCGACCTCCCTCCTGGGCACCGTAGCCATACCAGTGCTTCACCATCGCGTTGACACTCTTCATACCCCAGCCCTTGGTCTCGGGTGTGGTCTGGAAGGCATCACAATAGGCGCGCGCCATATCGGTAGCGAGCTGCGGATCTTCACCGAAGGTACCGCTGAAGCGCGACCATCGGGGATCGGTGGCGATATCCACCTGGGGTGAAAGGGCTGTGGCGATACCCAGGGCACGGTATTCGTCGGAGGCTATCTCACCGAAACGATACATCAACTGGGGATCGAAGGTGGCAGCAAGTCCGAGGGAGGTAGGCCACAGTGAGATCTGTCCGCCTGCCCCAGCGTTATACTCTGTGGTAGCACGAGCCTCATGGCGGGGGTCTGAGCTGGTGTTGGCAGGGATACCATGATCGAGCCCCTCGACGAAAGCCTGCATGTTGTTGTTCCACACAGCGGCATCGGCAGGACTCTCCACACGTGTCACCAAGACTGCACGCAGATGATCGTCGGCCAGAAACTTCTTCTGGTCGTCACTCAAGTCTGACGGCTTAGCTCCACTCTCCTCGTAGGATTTGCCGCCATAGGTAGAGACTCCGAAGCCCATACTCTCAATCATCGGCACCGCCTGATGACTGCTGTAAAGCATCAGTCCAGCTATCTCCTCGATGGAGAGCTGCGAGGCAAGGTCGGCAGCGCGCTCCTCGGCAGGGAGCCGCCAGTCCTCATAGGCATCGAGCGAATCGTTGCGGTTCAGGTCTTTGAAGGCAAAGCCATCGACTGTCAACAGCTTCACCCCTGATTGTGGCGAATAACCCAGAGAGGGGCCACCCTTCTGAGTGACCAACATGAATGAATCAACCTGTTGCTCCGACCATTTCTGACCTGTGCAACCTGCCAATGCCATCCCCGCCAAAGCGAGGACCGTCATCATCGAAAAGGATAACTTCTTCATACGATACCTTATTAAGTGGTTTAACTTTTGTTTTCCGCTGTTGGTTCTACATGCACGACTACATGCGTTGCATCCCCATACTGACACTTCAGGAGTTCTTCCACTTCTGAAGCTTTATCGTGGGCTTCGCGCAGGGGGATGTCACCATCCATTAAGATATGCAGCTCGATGGCATAGTGATTGCCGATGCGGCGCGTACGCAAATCATGAGGATTAGTGACACCTTCTACCGAGGCTGCCAGTCGCAGCATCTCATCTTCCACCTCATCAGACAGCGAATGCTCCATCAGGTCGCCAATACCGTCGCGCAACAGGTAGATGGCCACTTTCACAATAAACAGACCCACAATAACTGATGCCACAGGATCGAGCACCGTCCATCGCTGGCCCAGCAGGATAGCACCGCCTATGCCGATGGCAGTTCCTATCGATGAGAGGGCATCACTGCGATGATGCCAAGCGTTGGCCTCCAAAGCCTGAGACTTGAGCGCCCTTGCCTTCACCATTGAATAACGGTAGACGCACTCTTTCATGACGATCGACAGCAGGGCTGCCCAGAGTGCCAGCATGCCAGGCGCCTCCAAAAGCTCGCCCCTCGTCCATGCCACAATCCTTTCTATACCACTATACACGATGCCGACGGCCACAACGAGCAAAGCCATGCCGATAATAGTCATCGCGAGGGTCTCATACTTCCCATGTCCGTAGTCGTACGACTTATCCTCAGGCTTACCGCTGATACGGACGAACACCAACACGATGACATCGGTGACGAAGTCCGACAGCGAGTGTACGGCATCAGCTACCATCGCAGCACTATGCCCCAGGATGCCTGCCACGAACTTAAAGACGAGCAGCACCACGTTGACTATCCCTCCGATGAGGGTTACCTCGTATATTTCCTTATTCCGTTCCATACTTCTGGTGCAAAGATAAATATAATATTCGTAAGTGCCAAAAAAAGATCGTATCAGAACACATATATCAGAAAAAAAGTGTAACTTTGCACCGAATAAATGTATTTAGACTTAGTAAATAACAACAATCGTATGAAAAAAACAATCATGACTCTTGCGCTGGCAGCGATGTGCTGCTTTAGCACTCAGGCACAGGAGAAGCTTTTCTCAAGTGCCAGTGTTCAGTCTCCCGTCGTCAACAAGGACGGCACAGTGACATTCAATCTCTTCGCACCCAAGGCTGTGAAAGTAGAGGTGACAGGCGACTTCTTGCCCACCCAGAAGATCAAGGTTGAGGGCTTCGGTGAGGTTGAGGCTCCTGGCGTAGCCCAGCTCGTGGAGGGCAAGAACGGCGTGTGGAGCTATACCACCGACAAGCTCGCCCCAGAGATGTACAGCTACACCTTCAACATCGACGGTATGACAGGCGTGAAAGACCCTGCCAACATCTATGTGAACCGCGACATCGTCAGCTTCTCAAACATCTTCATCGTCAGCGATGAGAAGGGCGATAAGGGCGACCTCTACCGCGTCAACGAAGTGCCTCATGGCAACCTCTCGAAGGTATGGTACGACAGCCCCACGCTGAAGATGCAGCGCCGCATGACCATCTACACTCCCGCTGGCTACGACAAGGGCGGCAAGTACCCCGTGCTCTACCTGCTTCACGGAGCTGGTGGCGACGAGAATGCCTGGAGCGAGCTCGGACGCGCAGCCCAGATTCTCGACAACCTGATTGCCACAGGCAAGGCCAAGCCCATGATCGTGGTGATGCCTAATGGCAACCCCAACTGTCAGGCTGCCCCAGGCGAGTGGTCGTGGGGCATGTACACACCTGGCTTCCGCGACGGCGGCACTGGCCCCACAGCACCCGCCGCAGCCTCTATCCCAGAGAGCTTCATGGATATCGTGAACTATGTCGATGCCAACTACCGCACGCTGAAGGATCGTGCGCACCGCGCCATTTGCGGTCTGTCGATGGGTGGCGGCCACACCTTCCACGTCAGCCTGCTCTATCCTAACAAGTTCGACTACTACGGCCTCTTCTCCGCAGGTCTGCATTGGGGCAAGGGACAGATAGGCTCGCCCTTTGCCGATCAGATCAACAACGATCCAGAGTTTGCCAAGCAGAGTGCCCGCCTCTTCGGCAGCAAGCCCAAGCTCTACTGGATGGGTATGGGAAAGACCGACTTCCTCTATCAGAGCACCGTCGACCTGCGCAAAAACTGGGACAGCAAGGGCTACAACTACGAGTACGTCGAGACTGAGGGCGGCCACATCTGGCGCAACTGGCGCATCTATCTGACGATGTTCGCCCAGAAGATCTTCAAGTAAGACTTTCGCCCCTTGTGCCCCCACACTCAGGGGGCACACTGGGGTCAGAGACCCCGATGTGCACAAAGTAACTGTGGGCCAATTTTTAGATTTAATTCCAGAACTATTTACTATTAATTCTAAATAGTTCTACTATTAATACTAAAAAAACTGCTATCACTATTGGATTTTTCGTTACGACTATCGTAACAAAAGATACAACTATTGGAATGAAAGATACGACTATTGGAATATAGTTGTCATACATCAATAATAAGCGACCCTTCCGCACCTTCCGGCCCCACACTCAGGGGTCACAAGGGTCAGAAGGGTCACATCCTTTCAGAGTATTTGCATCTATGTGTCAATCATGCACACTGAGGCCAGGCCCCGATGTTCCAGGCCCCATTGCGCCCCTATTTATTTCACAATCAACTTATTACCGTTCTTGATATAAAGGCCCTTCAAAGGCTTTGACGATATACGTCGTCCTTGTAGGTCATAATACGGCCCATCCTGTAGAGCGCAGCCCTTCACTCCTTTTATTTCAGTTGTATAAGCAGGCCTTGTAAAATCATCAGCAGTGAATATACTGTCACCGTTCTCATAGCATGAAACGAAATATTCAGTTATTCCAGGAAGTCTCGCAAATAATTCTAAGCCATCGGCCTCTATCCCATATCTGGCAGATCCGACACCTTCAACCCAGTAGTCTTTTTGGGCAGAAGCCCCCTCCTCTATAGCAGTCAGTTCCTTTCCTGAATATTTTTGATAACAGCAATAGCGACGGAAATAGTTGTTTTTTACCAAGACTGTATCTATTGTGTGTATAACCCAGTTCACGATTTCGCCCCCATCTTGGGATATCCAATGATGCACAAGCCCTACATCATCGCGCCCGAAGTCGAAGAAAAGACGCTCTTCCTTATTTGGATAGAGTTTAAACACTTTACTCCCCTGCTCCCTCATCATAAACGCCAGTCGCTCAGTATCTCCCTTTCGATAATAGAGTTTTTTGTAATTGAAATCACCAATGGCAGTATCTCCTCGGACTACGTATGAATAAGTTTCTTCAGGCAATTCCTTTTTTTCAGCGTCGAACAACATATAGTTCCATGTTTTCCCTTCTGTGCAAAAAGAATGAAAGCCATTCTCTCCTGCCTCTCTACTGTCTATCTCACTATAGCCCCCTCCACAGTTGGGAAGAAGCATAACAACCATTAGGAAAAAATAAATTCGTCTCATAGATTCATATTAAAATTATCGGCACAAAAATACGAAATCTTTTATTAAGATACAAGAATTATTGCTATATTTACAATTCACAGCCTTCATGACGAGTCTCAAAGGACGCTCCAGAAGGGCAAGTAAAAGTTCCGTCAAAGACGACCTCTGGAGCATCAAAAACCACTTGAGGGCGCAATGGGGTCTGGAACCATTGCGCCTATTTATTCAAGTTTGAAATATAGATCGGAATGTGAGACTGGGCCATTGCTGGAAGTTTTAAAGATAATCTCTTTTACAGTATCATTCTTCTCTTTCTGAATTGAAAACAAATATTTACTAGGCGATTCCTGTTTAATTGTAAGCCAATGGTATGATACTTCTCTTACTTCTGGCTGTACCCAGATAAACCGCTCAGAATCATTCCATTTTGAATCTCTTGCTGTTGCCAAAGCGTATGCATCCCAGTCTGTAAATACACATTTCATCCTTGAATCTACCAAAGAACTGACCTCAAGCGTATCGCCATCATGGACAGTCAAGAACTGATCATCTTCATTAAATACTTGTAAATAGGTATCATTGGCGCTGGACCAATTCCAATCTTCTTGATCTTGATTAGAACAATTACAAATAAAGAATAGGGAAACGAGTCCCAAGCCACATCTAACTGTTTTTGTCATCATAGAAATCATCTCCATACTGTAAAATAATACATATTGTTATAGAAGTTGTATGAGTCATCATATGTCCTTTTTGTACCTAGCTCCTGATATACAAACCAATTAATGCCATCATAAGACCCCATCATACGATTGTTCTCGCTGCAAAAATATGAAAACAAATGATAATCTCCAAATCTTAATGGAGTTATTAATTCACATGAATTCACTTGAAACTGTTAAACGGCATTAAAGATTCTTGCAAACATCTGAATCTCAGATTGTTTCAATCCGAATCTGCCTCCTACACGAATTATTTCATTTGAATTCAGTTATCTATAGGACTTCCCCATTTTATTACTCACCACTGGTAATAATGTTATACCGTTGGCGCAGATTATTGTATAATGTGCGGGCAGAACTCTCACCAAAAAGTTCTTTATTGAGTTCTGATTTGATGTTGCTAATACGGTTAGCTTTTAATTCAAGCCAGTTAGCTATACTACTGTCTTTTATCTTTAATAGGACGAGCAAACATACGCGAATCTTTTGATCAGTGATTTTTGGTAATGAGTTTAAGTCGTGAATAATGCTAGGGAAATAGGTCGCAATCTCAGCATTCAGCATATTCCAATCGTCTTTTGTTAAAGTCGAAAGGGGTATCTGTTCCAAATCCTTTATATGCTTTACAATCTCAGTGTTCATAAGCTCTTTTGTTTTCTGCAGATAATCAGAAACAGCATCCTGCTTCTCTAATTTTCTGATAGTTCCTGTTAATTTGTGATTCTCTTCTTCTAGCTCAGTTTTATTTCTTTCATATTCAGCAGTGATTGTTTCTAAGTGAGATTGGTTCTCGCTTCTTGTCTTGCTCAATTCTTCCTTCACCGCATTGATTACTTCCTGATAAGCACTGTCCAAAAGGCGCATCGTTCTAATATTCTTCTCATATTCCTCTGTAGCTTTAGTATATTCAGCCCTAAGTCTTTCCTGTTTCTTCAAATGGTTTCTCCATATTGCATATAGAATAAAGGCAACTACAGCAACCCCAATAAGAATACTTATTAATATAATCTGTGTGTGATGAGCAATCTTTTCGTTTTCCAGAGCCTCCTTTTGATAACGGTTATAGTTATAGCTGGCAGCCATCTGAGCTGTCAGGTCTTGATCCTTTTTAGCTATGGAAGAATCGTTGGCCAAACAAAGGAGTTGGGAGTATTTGGCTATGGAGTCTGATTGATGGCGTTTGGTGAAAACACGTAATAACCCTCTATACATGGGATCCATGGCAGTGTATGACATATTGGGGCGATAGATCTTTCTGTAATAATACTCTGCCGAGTCGAGTTGATTTACACCCTCAAAATATCTCCCTTTATAGAAGTAGAACTTGCGCTTAGCTCCCTGTAACTCATGGTTCTTATCAAATGAGGAAGATTCTGAGTCATATTTGTCAATCAGTTCTTTTGTCTGAATTAACTTATTGGAGTCATTTACATATATATGTATAAGTTTGGTAAATGATTGAAGGGCATTTTGCAATAGCCCATATCTTTGATATAGATGCTGAACTTTTATTAAGATCAATTCTGCACTATCTTTTTTATTTTGTAAGATGTATACACTAGCTATTCGTTCAAGATCAGAAATCGCATAAACAGGTTTGTTTGCTTTAAAAGCATAATAACTGGATTGTTTTCTGGCTATTATACTATAGGATAGGAGGAGTTGGCGATAGTAGATATCAGCCATCTGTGCATAAGCACAACTCAGCGTATAGAAATCACAATCCTTGGCTGTGGTGTCTGCCTGGGAAATGGCATCGAGGTAACAGTCAACGGCATGGGGAGCCTCGCCGAGGTCGCGATAGACGCAGCCTAAGAGGTAGTGGGCTGTCATGCGTTCATTGGCTGTGCCGTGAGAGTCATAGTACCTGGTGAACTCCTTGGCAATAGAGTCGGAAGTGAAGTCTACAAAGGCTTTGTTCTGGGCCTTGGCTTCGAGCAGGTCATAGCGCATACGCAGGCTCTTGGGCCAACTCTCCTTCTGGCTTCTGAGACTATCAAGACGCTGGAGGGCAGAGTCAGGATGCGCTTCCATGAGCGTATCTATCTGCGAGAGTACTGCGCTGTATCTCCCATCCGTACACCCCATCATCAGGCACGTGGCGGCAATGACCGCTATGACTATCGACTTCTGCATTTCCGTAAGGTTACTGCACTCAAGGGATTGATACCTCCTGGCGGGTACCGTCGTAGGCGACGGTCTTGGTAGTGCCGTCGGGAAGGACAACGGTGAACTGGCGTGACTTCAGCATGCCAGGATATTCGCCCTGACGGGGAGAGATGGTAAGGGTGCGGCTGCGATCATTCCACTCGAAGGTGATGGAGCTGTAGACACCGCGCTCGTAGTTGTAGTTGTCGCCTTCGTCCTCATAGAGGGTGAAGCTGCCGTCGGCTCCAGGATAGAGACGCAATTCAAGATTGTCCCAAGCCTTCTCGCCCACATACTGCATCTCAGGGCCGAGGGGTAGGATGCTGCCTGCACGCAGGAATATAGGTACGCGGTTCAAGGCAGTCTCGATGGTGACGGTCTGGCCACCAGTATAACGCTTATTCGTCCAGAAGTCATACCAGAGAGTGCCCTTCGGCAAGTACTTCACAGCTGATTTCGCCTCAGCCCAGTTCACTTCCTCACTTTTCACTTCTCCACTTTTCACTTCTTTCTTGTCCCATCCCGTCATGGCATCTTCCTTGATGACCTGCTCCTCAGTGTACTGCGGATCGAGGATAGGAGCCGCGAGGATGCTGGGGCCACAGAGGAACTCATCACCCATGCTCCACACCTTCTTGTCGGCAGCAAAGTCGCTGAACAGCGGACGGAGGTAGCTCTGATTAGCAGAGGTGACCTGCCAGGCGGTGCTATATAAATAAGGTATCAGACGATAGCGCAGACGGATCATCGCCTCGATGGCATCGTAGACGGGTTCGCCCTTCTTTCCAAACTGCCAGATCTCACGGGGGGCATCGGCACCATGACTACGGAAGACAGGACAGAAGAGTCCGTACTGCATCCAGCGCACATAGAGCTCCTGGAACTGAGGGTTCTGAGGGGCTGAGCCACTACCCTTGGTATTATAGGAGCCGCAGAAGAAACCGCCTATGTCGGTGTTGAAGTTGGGATTACCCGTCAGTGAGAAACTCAGGCCTGCGGGCACTTGCTTGCGGAGCATATCCCACGAAGAGGCCACATCGCCGCTCCACATGTTGGAGCCGTAATGCTGCTGACCTGCAAATGCTGAGCGAGTCATGATGAATACACGCTTCTGATCGGAGGTCTTGCGCTGCTTCTCATAGACACCACGAACGGTCTCCAACGGGAAGGCATTGCGCAGCGAGCGCCACGTGCCGCCTGTGACCTTATGCTGATAGTCGCTCTCACGCGGATTAAAGAAGTCGGGATCGGTAGAGTCCATCCACCACGCATCAGTGCCGTAGTCGAAGAGCTTCTTCAGATGTTTCCAGTAAATATCGCGCGCCATAGGACTGAAGGCATCGTAGACCTTCACGCCTGAGGGATAGTCCATGCGGGGAGGCCAGATGTGGGAGATGCCGCTCTGGGGCCACGTCTCAATAGGTAGCAGCAGGCCCATGCGCTTGAGTTCGCTGTACTGCTTGGTCTGCGGCCCGAAGCTTGCCCAGATGGAGATCATGAAGTGGGCATGCTTCTTGTGTACGTTCTCAATCATCTGCGGTCCCTTGGCAAAGTCCTCGGCGAGGAAGTCCATCGCATTCCACTGATAGTTGGACCCCCAGTACTGCCAGTCCTGAATGATACCATCGAGGGGCACCTGCAACTCACGGTACTTGTCGACGATGCTCTCAGTCTCGGCAGCGGTCTTATAGCGCTCCTTCGACTGCCAGAAGCCGTAGGTCCAGAGTGGGAACATCGGCACGTCGCCTGTGAGGTGGCGTATCTGCGCAATCACGCCATCAGCAGAACCACCATACATAAAGTAATAGTCGATGCCCTCACCAGCCTCTGAGGTCAGCGACATGCCATTGGCATCATCGTCAAACTGAGTGGGCGAATAATTCTCCCAATAGAGTCCCCAGCCCTTGATTGACTGCAGCACGCTCTGGAAATCCTCGAGGTTCGACTGCTCCATGCGCTTATGCTCGCCACGACGGTTGATCTTGCCATTCTGGATGGTGCCGAGACCATAGATCGCCTCATCCTTGTCGAGAGTGAATGTCTGGCTTACCTTGGCGACGTCGCAGGCTTTCTCGCGCAGCAACACCTTGCCCTTGGCATCGAGGAAGGTCAGGTTGCCCTTCGCATCCTGCTTCACTGTGAGGGCACTGCTCGAAAGGCTGTTTCCGCTTTTCGTGACAGCTACCTTCTCAGGCTTGGCAGTGACAACCAGACTCTTCGTGGGCTTGCCTTTTACCACATGGACGATGGAGGGCGTGATGAACTCGATGGTCAGTTCCTGCGACTGCTCAGGAGCCAACACGCTCTGGATGCGGGCTGTGTAGAAGTCGCGGAAATCGCTCCATTTATAATAAGGTGCCTGAGAGGTGGGCACGGGCAGTGTGGCCTCCTCACCATTGAGGAGCAGCTTCACGAGGATATCATCATCGCTGGCACCACGATAGAACACCATCTGGATATTCGAGGCCATACAGGTCTCCCAGTTCTGGTAGATGTTTTTCACCTCATTGGGATCCTCAGGGTCGAGGTCGGCACCGTTGATGCCCATCAGCACCGTGAGAGGGCCGATACAAGTATCGTGACCGAAGCGCAGGTCGGCGATGCGGTCGCTGGTGCCATTGATGACAGCCTCAGCCTTACGGAGGAAATCCTGTAGGATGGGAATCATATCATAACGAGGACCGAACACCCATGAATAGGAACCAAGGTTGGATGACTCCCACTGGCTGGCAATCTCCTCATCGGTAATGATGCCTTCCATCATGCCTTCATGGTTGATGCTGGGCAACGTGGTATAGAGGTTGGTGAGCACGTAGCTCAGACGATTGGCATCGCCCAGGCCCTCAGTAGAGGTGAAGACGCGCTTGGCAATGGTCTCTGCCAGCGAAGGGGCAGCCTTGAACTTCGCACGGTTCTGCTCGTAGCGGGGCGTGCTCTTGGGGAACTCACGGCGCAGGGGATTCTGGTGATCGGTAGGTACTACCCCGTCGAGGGTATGGCGCGACGACTCCTCACGGATCTCTATCTGGGGATTACACTGTACAAGTTCCTGACAGAAGGCAGACATACTCAGTACGCAGCGCCCTGAGAGCGAGGAGATGGCCAAGACGTTGCCACCCTTGCTGAAGACTTCGGGGAAGTTGTTATACATCGTGCGGGCAATGCCCTGATGCTGGTCCCAGCCCACCTGCGTCAGCTCGCTCCAGCCATTCATCAGCTCGTCCTTGGCAGCCATGAACTTGTCGTGCAGGGCCTCGCCAACAGGTGTCAACTGGTGGTTGGCATGAGCCTTCGTCAACAGGGAGTCGAGGTCCTTATAGAGGAAGTCGCTCCAGAAGTAGCGCGAGCCATGACGGCTGTAGTGACTGATGTAGAACGGCTTGTAACCCTCGGGGGCCTTCGTCAGCTGCTTGTCTGTGAAGTGGTAAGGGTAGTCGTTACCGTAAGCTCTTCTCGGATCGGCTTTGAGCTGATCGAGCACATTCAGGTTCTGTGCCCCAGCCATAACAGCCAGCAGCAGCACGAGTAATGATAATAGCGATTTCTTCATATTAATTATAGTTGTTGGTCATTCTGCTGCAAAGATACAAAAATTTTTCAGACATAAGAACATAAGAACAAATTTTTTTCAGACATATCGACACGAGAACAAAATATTTTTTGTACCTTTGTCGCCATCGAAACTAAAACCACTTGGAATATGAAACTATCAACTATCCTGCTTGCAGTCGCAGTGATGCTGCCAATAAGGGGCTTGGCTGACGATTATGCAACACTCCATACGGAGAAAATCCAGAACCCGATGTTGTGGGCTGATGTACCTGATCCCGACGTGATACGTGTGGGCGACACCTTCTATCTGGTATCCACCACCATGCACCTGATGCCTGGAGCACCCATCATGAAATCGAAGGACCTGAAGAACTGGGAGACGGTGGGATATGTCTTCGACCGTCTGACGGATTCGCCGAAGTACGACCTGCAAGAGGGTACGGCCTACGGACGCGGGCAGTGGGCTACCTCACTGAAATACCACAACGGGAAATTCTATGCCCTCCTGGCGCCCAACGAACAGGGTGCCATGGGCGACACCTATATCTTTACTGCCGACAAGGCTGAAGGACCCTGGAAGATACTCTCGCGCATGCGCCACTTCCACGACTGCTCGCTATTCTTCGATGATGACAATCGTGTCTATGTGGTCTATGGAACAGGAGAGATGATGGAGCTGAAACCAGACCTCTCTGACGTTATCGAGGGAAGCCATCAGCAGATCTTCCAGCGCGAAGAAGACGAAAAAGGGCTGCTCGAAGGCTCACGCGTCATCAAACACAACGGCAAATACTATCTGCTGATGATCTCGCACACGTACGCCCCAGGGCGCCATCGCCGTGAGGTGTGCTACCGTGCTGACGATATCCATGGCCCATGGGAGAAGCAAGTGATTCTGGAGAGTGAGTTCGGAGGCTTCTCTTACGAGGCACAGGGAACTATCGTCGACTCAGAGGACGGTGACTGGTATGGTATCATCTTCCAGGATCGCGGCGGTGTGGGCCGTGTGCTCACCGTAATGCCCTGTCGCTGGATCAACGGCTGGCCTATGCTCGGCGATGAGAATGGGAAGGTGCCCAGTGAGGTGCGACCACTGAAGAGCGGTGAGCCCGAGGCTGCCATCGTGAAGGCAGATGACTTCGGCACTGCAAAGCTCGGCCTGCACTGGCAGTGGAACCACAACCCCATCGACCAGGCGTGGAGTCTCACGGAGCGTCCTGGATTCCTTCGTCTGAAGACCAACCGCGTGGTGCAGAGCATCTATCTCGCCCCCAACACGCTGACTCAGCGCATGGAGGGTCCGACGTGCAGTGGCAGTGTCTGCGTGGATCTCGCCAGACTGAAGGACGGCGACTGTGCCGGCTTTGGTGCCTTCAACAGTGACTCAGGACTCCTGACGGTGAAGAAGAAAGGCAAGCGTCTCGTGCTCGAGATGAGCGAACAGAAAGTGTCGCTGACAGAGCGCGAGAAGGCTGTGACAGATGTCGAGGAGAATATCATTGAATCAGTAGAGCTGAAACAGCAGAAGGTATGGCTGCGCATCGATGCCGACTTCCGCCCCTCCTCCACTGGCGGCTATGGTGGCAAGGACCTTGCCACTTTCTACTATAGTCTCGACGGTGAGCAATGGACGAAGATCGGCAGCGACTATAAGCTGAGTTTCGACTGGCGCCGCTTTTTCATGGGCTCTAAGTTCGCCCTCTTCTGCTACGCCACAAAGAAAGCTGGCGGCTATGCCGACTTCGATGTATTTAATTATGAAAAAGGAAAATAACCAACAAAAGATAGTTTTAAAGATGAAAAAAGGAATCATGACAATGATCGTGGCCTGCGCAGCGATTGTAGTACAGGCCCAGAAGCCCGCCATCCCCCGTGATGCAGCGCTGGAAGCAAAAGTTGAGAAGACACTCGCCAAGATGACACTCGACGAGAAGATCGGACAGATGCTCGAACTGAACCTCGACGTGATG
Source organism: uncultured Prevotella sp. (assembly GCA_946183415.1). GTDB lineage: Bacteria > Bacteroidota > Bacteroidia > Bacteroidales > Bacteroidaceae > Prevotella. The sequence continues at coordinate 96,744 of CAMHAM010000005.1, read as the reverse complement.
GGCAATATGAAAGTCGAGAACGCCAAGGTGGATCGTGAGAAGGTTCGCTCCGTCATGCAGCAGTATGGTACACCGAAAGCAGAAGCCGATGCTGTGCTGAAGATGACTGACGCACAGATCATCGAGCGTTTCGGAAACTATCCAGTGGATATCTATCAGGGCGACACCAAGCGCGTGTGGCAACTCAACGAGGTGATGCTCGACACGCTGATCTCGAAATGGAAGGTGGGTTCGATCCTCAATGCCCCAGGCACCCGTGCCCCTAGCGTAGAGCAGTGGCAGAAGTGGATCACGCTCATTCAGGAGAAGTCGATGAAGTATCTCGGTATCCCCGATATCTATGGCCTCGATCATAACCATGGTGTGACCTACACCCAGGGCGGTACCCTCTTCCCACAGCCTATTAACCTCGGTGCTTCGTTTAATACCGATCTGGCATTCCGTGGAGCTGAGATTACGGCTTACGAGAGTCGTGCAGCCAACTGTCCGTGGGTTTACAACCCTGTAGTAGACCTTAGCCGCGACCCACGCTGGCCTCGTGTCTATGAGAGCTTTGGCGAAGATGCCATCCTCAACTCAAAGATGGTCGTTGCAGAGATCAAGGGCTATCAGGGAGAAGACAACAACCACATAGACCGCTTCCACGTAGGTACGAGCACAAAGCACTATTTCGCCTATGGAGCTCCCTGGTCAGGTAAGGACCGTACACCTGCCTACCTCAATCCACAGATGATTCGCGAGAAATACTTTGAGCCCTTCAAACAGGCAGCCCTCGCAGGTACTCTGACGATGATGGTCAACTCTGCCTCAGTGAACGGCGTGCCCGTGCATGCCAGCTATGAGTATCTGACCAAGTGGCTGAAAGAAGACCTACAGTGGGATGGTTTCCTCGTGACAGACTGGGCTGACATCAACAACCTTTTCACCCGTGAGAAAGTGGCCAAGGATAAAAAAGATGCAATCCGCATTGCCATCAATGCAGGTATCGACATGTCGATGGATCCCTACAGCGTAGAGTTCTGCATCCTGCTGAAGGAGCTCGTCAACGAGGGTAAGGTGAAGATGAGCCGTATCGACGATGCTGTACGCCGTATCCTCCGTGCGAAGTATCGTCTCGGACTCTTCGATGAGCCTAACACTGGTGGCAAGGGCTTCGAGAAGTTTGGTTGCGACGAGTTTGCCAAGGCTTCGCTCAAGGCTGCCGAGGAGTCAATGGTTCTCCTGAAGAACGAGGACAACATCCTGCCCCTCCACACTCCTCACTCCTCGAAAAAAATCCTCCTCACAGGTCCCAACGCCAACCAGATGCGTTGTCTGCATGGTGGCTGGAGCTACACCTGGCAGGGTTCAAAGGCAGAGGATCTCTCTGAGAAATACAACACGATTTACGAGGCTCTCTGTAATAAATATGGTAAAGAGAACATCATCCTTGAACAGGGTGTGACCTATAACGAGGACGGTGCCTACTATGATGAGAACACCCCAGAGATTGACAAAGCCGTAGCAGCTGCTGCAAAGGCCGATATCATCATCGCCGCCATTGGTGAGAACTCATACACCGAGACACCAGGTAACCTCACAGACCTCTGGCTCTCAGAGAACCAGCGCAAACTCGTCAAGGCACTCGCCAAGACTGGCAAGCCCATCATCCTCGTTCTCAACGAAGGCCGCCCGCGCCTCATCGCTGACATCGAGCCGTTGGCAAAGGCCGTGGTTGACATTCTGATTCCTGGTAACTACGGTGGTGATGCCCTCGCCAACCTGCTTGCTGGCGATGCCAACTTCTCAGCGAAGATGCCTTACACCTATCCGCGTGAGATTAACTCGCTGAACACTTACGACTATAAGGTAAGCGAGGAAGTGGGTACGATGGCTGGTGCCTATAACTACGATGCAAAGGTCAGCCTGCAGTGGCCTTTCGGCTATGGTCTCAGCTACACCACGTTCGAGTATTCGAACCTGAAGGTTGACAAGGCAGCCTTTACAGCTGACGACATGCTGACCATCAGTGTCGATGTGAAGAATACTGGTGCCAAGACTGGCAAGGAGGCCGTACTTCTCTACAGCAGCGACCTCGTGGCTTCAATCGTTCCTGACAACAAGCGCCTGCGCGACTTCACGAAGATAGAACTGCAGCCTGGCGAGACGAAGACCGTCACCTTCCAGCTGCCTGCCAAAGCTCTCGCCTTCGTAGGTGCTGACGGCAAGTGGACACTCGAAGAGGGTGACTTCATCCTGAAGATCGGCAATCAGACCGCACCCATCGTCTGCAAGCAGACAAAAGTCTGGGACGAACCGAATATCTGAATGGACATGGTGTTTTAACGAAGATACAAACGTATGATCCTTTTGAGTTTTGATACAGAAGAGTTTGATGTGCCTCGCGAACATGGGGTCGACTTTACGTTAGAACAAGGGATGGCTGTCTCGAAAGTAGGTACCAACCGCATTCTCGATGTGCTGAAGCAGAACGGCGTAAAGGCCACCTTCTTCTGCACAGGAAACTTCGCTCAGCAGGCACCAGACGTCATGCAGCGCATTATGGAAGAAGGTCACGAGGTGGCTTGTCACGGTGTGGATCACTGGCAACCAAAGGAGACTGACTTTGCCCGTTCGAAGGAGATTGTGGAGCGCGTGACGGGTCGCACCGTATATGGCTATCGCCAGCCCCGTATGTTCCCTGTGGTGGAATCAGAGATCAAGCGAGTGGGCTATCGCTACAACTCGTCACTGAACCCAGCCTTCATTCCCGGACGTTATATGCATCTCACAGAGCCGCGTACTTGGTTTATGAAAGACGGAGTGATGCAGATTCCCGCCTCCGTCACGCCACTCATCCGTTTCCCGCTGTTCTGGCTTGCCCTCCACAACCTGCCGGAAGGACTCTATCACTGGATGACGCGCCGCGTACTTAAGAAAGATGGCTACTTCGTCACCTACTTTCATCCCTGGGAGTTCTTCGAGCTGAAGGAGCACCCTGAGTTCAAGATGCCGTTTATCATCAAGAACCATAGCGGCCAACAGATGTGCGATCGTCTCGATCGTCTCATCATGATGCTTTTAGCCCATGGGCATGAGTTTATTACGTACAATGAATTTTATGAAAAATGTAACAAGGTAAAAATGTAAAAATGATCAGATTTGCAACAGTTTCTCCGTGTTATAATGAAGAGGAAGTGCTGCGCCACAGCGCAGAGCAGTTAACGGCCCTTTTCGAACGAATGATAGCAGAAGGGCTTATCAGCAAAGACTCTATGATAGTATTCGTCAATGACGGCAGCCGCGACCGTACTTGGGAGATTATCCGAGAACTACACGCTGAGAACAAGTTCGTGCGTGGCATCAACATGTCGCGCAACGTGGGTCACCAGAATGCCATCATGGCAGGTATGATGACGGCTCGCGAGTGGGCTGATGCCGTCGTCACGCTTGATGCCGACCTTCAGGACGATATCGAGTGTATTCCTCAGATGATCAGGGACTTTGAGGCAGGCAACGACATTGTCTATGGTGTGAAAGTGTCGCGCAAAGCCGATTCATTCATGAAGAAATTCACAGCCCAAAGCTTCTATAAGTTACAGAACTCCATGGGTGTCGAGAGTGTGTATAATCATGCAGATTTCCGTCTGATGAGCCGCCGTGCCCTCGACATGTTGTCGACGTATAAAGAACATAATCTCTATCTGCGCGGACTGATTCCGATGATCGGTCTGAAACATACCACTGTCGACGATGTCATCAGCGAACGCTTCGCAGGCCAGTCGAAGTACACGCTTCATAAGATGCTGCGCCTCGCTCTCAACGGTATCACGGCTTTCTCCGTTCGTCCGCTGTTCCTTATCTACAATATCGGTATCTTGTTCCTTATTGTAGCATTCATGATTGGCATCTATGTGACCTATTCACTTGTTGTAGGCCATGTCGTACAAGGTTGGGCTTCTCTGATCCTCTCTATCTGGCTGGTTGGCGGTTTTATCCTTATTGCAATGGGTATCATGGGCACCTATATCGGACAAATCTATTCCGAGACCAAGCGCCGCCCGCTTTACCATATTCAGGAAATACTCTCTTGACTATCAGCTTTCAGGCAATGAAAAGTCACTCCTCAAACACATATCCAAAGCCTGTACGGCTGACGATATTCTGAGCGTATACCCCTAATTTCTTGCGAAGACGGGTAATATTGACATTGACGGTACGGTCAGTGACAATGACGCCTGCCCAGACGGTATCCATCAGTTGCTGGCGTGAGAGCACTTTTCCACGGTTAGCCAGAAGCAGGTGGAGCAGTTCAAACTCTGTAGGAGTCAGATTGACGGGGTCGCCATCAATGGTGGTAGTCTTCTTGTCGAGGTTTAGGCTCAAGCCATTATAGCTGAGCAGATGCTTACCCAGACGGGCTTCAACGATATTCATGACATAATCGCCGATTTTCTCGCAGTCGGCCACAATGTCGTTATAGAGTGTGCCGAGTGCATAGGAATACTGATGTGAGTTAACCCCCACGACGGTTTCACTCTTGAGCTGGTTGCGAAGCTCATTGATGTCGTTCTCGATAGAGAGTGAATCTGCCAGTGACAAGTCTTTGCGACGTCCGCTCACCACGACAATCATCTGTACCACAGCCTCATTCACCAGTCTGAGCATGTCGTGCAGTCTGACGTATTGCTCACCGGTGAAGTCCTCCTTGCCCTCACGCAGATGGGTGACAGTGCGGGCCATCTTGTAACAGGCATCACCTATGGACTCCAGTTCGCCTATCTGACGAAGTATCACGCGGGTCTTATCCTTTGTCTCGTCAGACAGGTGCTCATTGCCCACTTGTTCGAGATAATTCGCAATCTCTATTTCCATGTTGTCAGCGATGGTCTCATAACGTTCGATACGTGCATACTGACTTTCAAACTCTTTCTTGTCCTTCTCATCTATCAGTGCGCTTGTCATTCCGAACATACGGTGCATACGCTCGGCAAAATGCACGATTTCCTTCTGTGCTTGCAATACGGCTATTTCAGGCGTCTGTATCACACCACTACTGATAAAGTGCAGCGTCGTGGGCTGCTTGGTTTCATCTTTGTCTTCTGGCATAAGTCTACAGACGATCTGCTCCATCTGAGGAATCAGGCCAATGAGCAAGGCTGTGTTAAGGACATTGAAACAGGTGTGGAACATGGCCAGCACAACAGGTATCCGCTCTGTCTGTCCTGCCATAGAGGGATTGTAGCCGACAAGGCTGCACACCATATCGACAAAAGGATAGAACACGACGAGCACCCAGATGACACCGAAGACGTTGAACAACAGGTGAGCCAATGCAGCCCGTCGTGCCTCAGTTCCAGCACCAAGGGCTGCAAGATTTGCAGTTGCAGTCGTTCCGATATTCTCGCCCATCACCAAAGCGATACCCATATAGATAGGCAGTACTCCCGTTGAACAGAGCAGAATGGTGATGGCCATCACCGCTGCCGACGACTGCACCACACAGGTAATAAGGGTACCAGCTGCCAGAAAAGCAAGGATGGTGAGATAGCTGCCAGTATCGAACGAGGCAAAGAAACTGACCACATCTGCATTGTGAGCCAAGTCCATGTCACGCCCCACACTGCTCAGCATGACCAGCGACCAGAACAGAAATGCCAGCCCGAAGAGGAGGTCGCCTGCCACACGATGGCGTTTCTTGTAGATGAGCACCATACCGATGAAGAAGGCTGGGAAGACGATGATTGTCAGGTCAAGATTGTAGCCCAACGACATGATCCAGGCTGTAAGCGTAGTGCCGATATTGGCACCCATGATGACTGAGATGGCCTGTGCCAGCGAGAGTAGTCCTGCTGAGACAAATGAGACGGTCATGACTGTCGTGGCTGATGATGACTGCACCGCACAGGTTACCAACATACCTGTCAGCATACCGCTCAGGCGGTTGCCAGTCATGCGGGCTAATATGTGTCTTAAACTTGGTCCTGCCAATTTCTGCAAGGCGTCGCTCATCGTCTTCATGCCGTAAATCAGCAGTGCCAGCGAGCCAAGCAGCCTGAAAAACAATTCGATTGTCATATTTATGCTTTTAAATTTCGCATGCAAAGATACAAAAATAAGACAAATCTGACAAATATCAACGATTACAATTCGGTTACGATTCAATTATTCACCCCCAAACTGCACACTGGGGCCAGGCCCCAAAGTGAAAAATGCAAATTGGGGCCTGGCCCCAGCGTGCACTATCGACTGTGAAGGTGGTAGACTTCTCCTTCATCAGTGATGAGAAGGATGGTGAGTGAGCCGTTGGGCAGCAGGGGGGCGCAATGTTCTGCGCAATGAGCGATGATAACCTGAGCGAAAGCCTCTGCCCTCTCTGGAGGCAGGAGATCCCATAGTTCACGAGCAAGAGTGATAGGCGTGATATCGACATCGCAATGGGCTTCATCGAGGAGTTGTCTGACAAACGCCTTATCCATCGTTGCACGTCGACTATGGGTGTCGAGATGCCCTGCTGCCAATTTCACAGCCTTGCCAAGCATGACGCCAAGGGTCACTTTACGAATGCCTAACTCGTGGGCTATCTTCAGAGTCTCCCCAATATAATTGCCATACTCCACAAAGGCCTGCACAGGCAAATCCGGATAGAGACCTTTGACAAAACGTTCACTCTTGCCACCGCTGTTGATGACCACACGTTCAGAACCCGAGGCTTTGGCGACGGTCATACACTTACGGATGGAGTCGATGAAAGCCTCCTCAGAGAAAGGTTTGACGATGCCCGAGACCCCGATAATCGAGATACCGCCCTCGATACCCAGACGAGGATTGAAGGTACGACGGGCTATCTCTTCACCTTGCGGAACGCATATCGTAATGCTCAAAGGCGTATGTTCATCCATCAGTGGCTCAATGTTCTTGCGAATCATCGCGCGAGGTGCCTTGTTGATGGCTGGCGAGCCTGGGGGATAGTCGAAACCTGGAAGTGTGAACGTACCAACACCCACGCCACCTTTAATATCAATCAAACTACGTCTTCCCTGCATGTGGGTATGTTCTGCGACAGCCCCAATCTCTAACCCATTCGTCACATCAGGATCATCGCCAGCGTCCTTGATGCAGTAGGCACAGTCTTCACCATACTTTACAGCCACCATGATGGTCTCTCCATTAGGCAGCACCACAGGCACCTCGTTAGGCTGCTCATCGTAAAGTAACCGCCTCGTGGCAGCAATGGCGGCAGCTGTCGCACAAGTGCCCGTTGTCAGTCCGCTATGCAGGGGATAGAACTCTGGCAATAGTTTTTCCACCATCCTTCGCAGACCATGGGGGCCGTTGACGATGGTAAAAATCGCTGGAGTCTGTGGACGTTTCAGGGCAATCACCTTCATCCCTCTTGCTTTGGCAGCCTCTACCTTCTCAGGGAAACCTCCTGACAGGCCACTCTCTTTCAACAAAATAGCCTCAGCTTCCACAGGAATATCTTGAGGATCCTCATAATAGCAGAGCTGTTCTGGACTGGCTCCTTGCTTCAGGGCTAAAGCTATCGACGACTCCCTCTCGAGGATGCGATAATGAATCCTGATGCCCTCAGCCTCTAAAGGCTTCAGTTTGCTGATGCTCTGTACACCAGTCGTTGCCAGTAGAGAGTGAATGTCGCGAGGTATCTGGCTGTAGTCATTGATCCATGTTATCTCCGAATCACGCTCAGGATAGATACGTTCATAACGGATGGTGGGGATATTCAGCGATTCAGAAACCTGAGCGATGGTCTGGTGTAGTTGCGAGGCGAAAGGGTGGGCTGCATCTACGATGAGACGGATGCCGTGCTCACGACAAAACGTCTGCATCGCCTCAGCATCGAGGGTCCCGTCTATCCGTTGCCCATGATGCAGGGTGATGTCCTGCTCCCCCGTCTTCGTGCTGTAATAATAGGCATTACCTCCCTCTTCCAGCACCTCCACAGCCTTGCGCCCCTCAGTCGTTCCTCCGAATACTAGTATCATATCTATAATTTTTCTCCACAATGTGAGCAATAGTGGTCTTCGTCGCGTACCATACCATCACAACGCGGACAATGCCCGTCCTTCGCTCTGAATATCACCAGCATTCGTCGTAGCATCTTCCTGTCGACAAAGGCCAGTGCCTGCATCGCTACAACCACTAGAACCCCTATCAGGGCCGCGCCCCATAAATAAATTTCATTTACTATCATATATTACTTCCTGATAATAAGAATTATTTAGAAGATTGTCCAGTTGGGATTGTAACATAGCTCATCCTTTCTTACTCCTAACACAATAGTCCAGACGCTGTTTGGATTTTTGGGAGTCTCACATAAAAGAGTCTCACATATTCAGAATCATTGTTCTGCAAAATACCCTTAGAGGGAGTAGTCAAATCTTTCTTTATTTCCATATTCATATTTCGTTTGCAAAGTTAATCATTTTATTTAGAAATGATCACCAGAATCGACCGCATGATTCACAAAAGAATCGTCCGTCTGTTACTTTTTTATTTATACTCATATTGATTCTTCCTACGGTATTTATCAGCAACTTTCATGAGAATGGCAAACTTCTCAAGTCGATCTTGTGGATAATCCCCTTTTGCTATCTGCTTCTTCGTACTCTTAAACCAATTTAGCATATCATGCTCTTCAAGTCTATGTTTAGAGGGGCGTCGATGATTAGTTTCCATAAATGTCATCATCTCCTCATATTGCCGTTGCCATCTTTCATCCTGAGTCATACATTCTAGATTTATCCTTGAAATGATTTTAAAAGAGATCAATAACCTGTCCTTGCGATTATTTGGAGTCCTCTCTGTATTATTTCTAGAGTTCATTTTGTTGTAATCAACCTGTCTATAATATCATTCATCCTTTGCCGATTAATCTGTCGTTCAAAACTAATAGGGAAAGATGGATTATCCTTGGTAATTTGTTCAAAGAATACTTTGGCACAGTCAATCTTTGCACTTTCCTTTGGACGTAAATCTGTTTCTTGATTGACGTCTTTTGTTTCAATGACAACATTCATAGACATTGTACCATCTTTCTTTTTGACAATATACATAAAGTCTGGTGAATAGGTCTCGTCTGTGATGGTTGGAATCCTGATACTACTACTTGGAATCTTTCCATACACAATTAACTCAGCGACATCAATCTTGTCTAAGATGTTTGTCTTTTCCAAGGGAGAATCGTAAGCGATAGGCTCGTATAAATATTCTGCTGGAGTTTTGGAATCATCTGTTTTCTTTCCGATTCTTCCCATAACGACCTCATCTCTTACGCTTCCATCTTCTTTTGTGAGCGCAGTTGTTTTTGTTCGATAATTGGCCTGTTTATAGGAAATACACCCACCTAAATTCTTGATTTTCCAGTCTCTGAATCTGCCAATGAATTGAGATAGCGTCAAATCGTTAATCAGGTTCTGGTTAAACCCTTCATGCTTTTTGGCATATTCACAAATGGCTTTATGGATTGTTTCAATAGGAATCGCAGTCCCTTTGTTGGCTCGCTTCAAGAAATCGTTATAAGGCAAATCCCTGCCATATACCATATAGGTGACGTTTGCTTCACTAACGACAGTAGCACCATCTTTATCTACTTGAATTTCAGAACGCTCAGAAGAAACAGACATTCTTGAGAATACACCCTCTTCTAATAAAGAAGGTAATGCCTTTTCTATTTCTTTATCAATATCCTTCTGATAGAACATTAAATACTTCTTGTTAATCTCCTTCCATAAGGATTCTATCTTTTGATAATTGTCTTTGCGTATCTTGACCATTAATCGATTATTCGTAGCATTCCTGTCAATAACGCGATTCAGATTCAGTGTATCAAGTTCGAACTCTGGATATTGGTTCTTGAAATCCATCACCTTGTCATCAATGACAATAATGTTTGAACCATCCATTGTAACCAGTCCCTTTTGCATCAACTCCATTAATAACATCATGCGATTACCCAAACCACGTTGATTTGCGACACGATCAAGTTCATCGCCATTTAAGATGATGTGCTCAACAGTCTTCTTGGCTACATCACCATTAATCTCACGCACTAACCTATCAGCAAAATCTTTTTCCGTAAAGTCAACAATGTAGTTGAGCATGAAATCCTGGCTGGTAGTTCTGTTTCCGTATTCATCGACAGGCAAGCGCAATCCACGTCCCACTTCCTGTAATTTACTTGTTTCGCTACCACTGCTACGTAGTTTAGCAATAGTAAAGACATTCGGATTATCCCAACCTTCTTTCAGTGTCCACTTCGAGAACAGGAAGCGGCGAACATTCCACTTCCCTTTTTCGTTCTTAAAGGACAATAGTTTCTTCTTGTTTCGAAGTATATCATCCACTTCTTCAGCAATAGCCTCGTCACTATCGCTATTGTCCTTTGCAAAATAACCTGCACGACATCCTGCAATATCATTCAAACTTGCTTTCAGATAGTCAGTATATTCTGGTGAGTTCTCGCCGTTCTTCAGCTCTTCTTTCAACTGATATTCCAGCCATTTGTCGAAAATATCGCGAAGCCATGCATTATTTCCTTCGTCATCGCCTCGGAAGGAAACAATATTGTCAATGAAGAACAATGCCAAAGTTTTAATCTTGCTCTCACGATGAAACAAAATTCGTTCTGTCTCAAAATGGCGTTGTATAGCCATTCTTACCATATTTTCCTGATAAGATGTGCTGTAGATGTCTGCCGTAAACTCATCACCTACATGCTTTGTCTGACCATTCGATAATTCCACTTCAGAACTACTGATACCACTGATTGTCACACCAGAAAGATGGTCACTCATGATACCCAATGACTCATCCTTGTGCAACTCAAAGCGCTGAGGTGAATGATCTTTTTGGGTGAAGTGCATAGTTACACTTTCACGTCCATTAATAGAGACTATCTTTACTTTCTCATTCTCAGAAGTAGTAGGATTGAAGTGCTCTTTAGCCACACCTTTAATCAGATTCTGGTTAAAGGCATCACAGGCAGTCAAGTTATAGAGCAGATTCAGATAGTCCTTATGAGTCTCTTTCTTTCTATTAATGGTTTCTGTTATCTCTGGAAATGTGGCACCAAAACGAATAATGCATTGTGGAGCCATTTCGCTCAGAATACGTTTATAAGTTGTGTTACTACGTTCAAAGCGATGAGGTTCATCGATTATCACGATGGGGCGGGTGGCCTTAATAGCATCCAGCGGACGTACAAACCCTTGCACTGCTATGTCGTAGTCTTTCTTATCCAGCAACTTGCCTTTCTGAAGCAATTGCTGATTGACAACAATGACATAGATTCTATTTTTGTTCTGGCAGGAACCATTCACGAAATCACGTACAGATGATGGGAAATAGTTATGTCCCTTTTTCTTTTTCTTCAAGGCAGATACTTCACAAAGTTCTATTTCTGAACCATAACCCAGTGTATCGCGAAAATGGCGTTGTACGTATGGATCGCCAATAAACTGCACAGCACCAGACTTAACAGGTAGCGAGTGTACCACAACCACAAACTTATTGAATCCATATTGCTTGTGCAGTTCGTAGATAGAATGTGTATAGACGTATGTCTTACCCGTTCCTGTTTCCATCTTAATATCCAGGTTTAGCGTACCTTTTTCTGGCAGCACCACCTTTCTATTATATGGTTTCATTTCCTGCGTAAAGATAATGTTTCGAAGATTATGCTCCGTTGCTACATCCTTATGGTCTATCCTTGGATTTTCATAAGGTTTGACAGGAGCCTCCAAATGCGTCTGCTTAAAGACTTCTGCCAAACGGTCAACGGGTATCTGTTGATGGGATAATCCAGCTTCGAGTATGATATCCATATCGTTCGTTTAGTATCTGATGTCAATATTAATCTTGATTTGTTTCTCGCCTTCATTCAGCAGAGGCAGGTTCTTCTTCAGTGCATCTGTAGTACCAAAGTTAAAGCTATAGCCGAAAAGTACCACATAATGAGGCCCCCAATCTGATTGTTCGCCATATTTGTCAACCAATGCTGTAACGGCCTCATCGCTCATACCTTCGTCAGTCAGATAGAGATGGTCGCCACATTGGTAGGCTGTATAGTCTGCCAGCGCCACTTCCTCTACTTTAACATTCATGCCATAACCATCGCGTACTTTCCAAGTCTCAAGCACCGTTTCCCGACCAAACATCTCCAGCAGATTGTTGGCAAAGCCAGACGTATTGGGGTCAAACTCTATTATCTTATCAAGCACATTCTCTGGAACGTCTCTCAATGTATAGTGCTTAAAGCCTAAGTCACCATTGAAATCAGTCTTTTCTTCTTTGATTTTTTCTGCTACCCGCTCTATTCTTTCTATTCCTATTTCGTCAATGGTACGATATCCAGCCTTGTAGGCAACCTTTTCTTCTTCAATTATTTCTGGAATCTGAACCAAAATAAATTTTCTATTTCCATTATCTTCCTTATTAAGGTTCATAACCGCATGTGCAGTAGAACTTGATCCACCAAAGAAATCACAGACTATAAATTCCTTAGAATCTATTAAACTAATCAAATAGTTTAGCATCGAAACATTCTTAGGATTACTAAACAACCCACTCCTGCCCATAACTTCGTTGAAAGTTGTTGTGCCATCGTTTGTGGAAAAATCTAAAATGCTCTTCGAATTTGAAATGGTATACTTGAGATATTTTAATTGCCCATCAACATTATAGACATCTTCTTTAGGTACAAATGTCTTCTTTACTATTGTATAAGACTTAGAATTTGCTAATTTCTTAACCATCAATTCTTTAGAGTCCTTAGCTCTATCAAATTCCCATGTCCATGCGCCCAAATCCCCTCTTACTCTTGGGGGTCGAATAGTTATATAACCTTGAGCTATTAATTCTTCATTATCAGAATAAACCTCAGATTCTTCATTTGAAACCTTTGCTAATTCTTTGTCATAATCTTCAACAACTTTTACATCTTTAGAAATAGGATTATAATAAAAGGTGTAACCAAGATTTTCTCGATTATTTAATGTTCCTCCTTCTCCACGAGTAGTGATTGGGTCATTCAAGTAAAAGAATTCTCCATTTTCCTCATATATGGTCTTTTCAACATAAGATTGACGACCCAACGTTGGTTGGATTTTTGAATTCTTTTCTATTATTGTCTTTCTATAACAATAGATGAATTCATGATTCTTTTGTATATTTAAGGTGTCATTTTTAGAGTTTAGTTTATTTTGGATAAAAGGTCCTATACAGTTCTCCTCACCAAATACATAGTCGCAAAGCAGTTTCAGATTGGCCTGCTCATTATCATCAATTGAGATAAAGATAACACCGTCTTTGCTCAACAGGTCGCGTGCCAACTGCAAACGTGGCGACATAAACATCAACCATGCAGAGTGCGTGCTGCTACCTCTTGAAGTCAGGTCAAGGATTCGCTGGGCTTCATCCTCGTCAATACTGAGTTTCTTTTCCAGTTCTTCTGGCGTAAAACGGAACTTATCGTTATACACAAACCCGTCAGAGCCTGTATTATAAGGCGGATCAATATAGATGCACTTTACTTTACCAGCATACGACTTCAACAAATGTTTCAGTGCATCCAGATTATCGCCACTGATATATATGTTCTCACTATCCTTGTTCTCGGGCTTGCTATTGTGTTCCAAATCTGGTACTATCACCGTCGTCGTATCGATAGAGGCAATCAGGTTTGCATAGTCCTTACCCAAGAAGTCTAGTGAGTATCCCTCATTGCTGATATCCACCTCATCCTTCATCATCTCCTTGAACATTTCAATATCAAAGGCTCCTTCTTTGGTAAAGCAACCTGCGAAATACTCCTTTAAGGCCTCCAACTTTTTCGATTTTGGTTTCACTTCTGAGTTCTTGTCAATTATCTGTTTTATCATACTTGTATATGTTTATTATCCACGATATGGAACTTTTGATGTTTTCAAATTAACATGATGCCAATCGTATTCATTAATTAAAAGCATATGTGTTATTGATTGCATAGTAAGTTCGCTTTTATTGGTTGGTCCAATAACGATACATTTCAGTGCTTCTTTTGGGATTTCAACATTTAAATAAGGAACTACTATCCCGTTTTTAACTTTGAAATGAACTTCTTTCTTATTATCATGATTTCCAATAAAACATCTTATTTCATCTTCAAATCTATAATTTTCGTTCTTGGAACCTAAGCATGTTGCTATATATTGATTTGTTATCATTACCTCAAGATCTTTACCACTATTTTTCTTGAAAGTGACGGAGCCACCGTTTGTAGGGAAAGATGAAATTACACCATTTCTGATGAGATTTAGAAAATTGCGTAACTGATTATCAATAGCTTCTTTTCCATATGTACATCTTATGAAACTACCATATGATTTAGAAATAATATCCAAATCAAGACCTATTGCACAACCACTTCCATTTGCCGCATACATTCCCCACATTGACAAACAATCTGGTTGTTGAGAAAAAGAAGTCAAATAGTAGCTTCTAAAGGCACTATCATTAATGTTTGTATTATCAACTCTTTTAATACTTTCGATACCTTCGATTATCTCTTTTGAATCATTCAGATATAGGCAATTCGTCGCTCTAAGTGTAATGCAATTCTTCCCTAAAATGCTGATTAAAGCATTTAAGTCCGTATAATGATATACTATTTGACTATTATTCTCCATCTTCTGATAACATTTCTTTCTCTTTCCTTAACTCATCCAACACCTTCCCATTATACGAGAAATACTTGGCACCTTGGTAGGCACCAGAAGTGTTGCGATGTTCCTCTGGCATAAAGGTACCAACGAATGGAGATAGTTTATAGATGCGGCCCTCGTATTCAATAGAATCATCGGAGGCGACTTTCACGACAATACCTGTTGGGTCGAAGGTGACTTGTTCGCCAATCTTAATGCCACACATGGAGAATTTGAAACGGGGGCGTTTCACTTCTCGCTTCTGAGGTTCTTTGTGTTCACTTTCCACGATGGGCTTGTTATCTTCGTAAAGTGTCACTTCTGCATCGTCTATCGTCATAGCGATATCACGGAAGATGTCGAGTGCCATCTGTGGGGCGACATTGAAGAACTCACGATTTTGGCGGATGCGAAGATCAGTGAGGCGATCAATGGTCTTATGTACCAGTTTCTCTACCTCGTTGTATTTCGTGGTTTTCATCGTGGCGAAAATCTCGAATGGCAAGGGTACGGCAGTATTATCCAGTTCTTTGCTTCTCACATCCACAGGACGACTGCTCTTTCCGATCTTTACCCAATCCTCGCGGAAGCTGGGATTGGTCAGTATATAAACGTAACCTGGTTCTTTGTTGTTCATATTGTAGTAATATCTAATCAAATAACTTCCAAAACTCTATTGCATTCACAAAACGGAACTGGGGTTTTCCTGCAAACTGGCGTTTTAGGCGGTTGTATTGGGTAGGAGTCAGTACACTTTGTTTGAACAACACGTAGAATGTATTAGCATAAGTGTAATCATCGGAGAGAACAAGGGATTTTGAACTGTTCAGCTTTGATTTCAACTCTGTAGGTGAAATGTTCTTGACACTGGTGCTGTTGAACTTTGCATCTGCCAACAGATACTTGTTACCAGTAACACATAGCAATACGTCAGCAGAGGCCTGCTTGTCCGTCTTGTTTTGTTGAGCTATCCGCGTTTGAACTTCATCAAGGGCTATTGCTTTTTGTCCATCTGAGAATTTGTTCTCACTATCTATACACCCTTCTTTCTTTAGAAGAGTGTGCATACCTTGGATGTCTGACAATAGCAGACTCTTAATCCGAATGTCTTTCGGATCTGTTATCGTATATTCAGCCATTGTCTGTTCCGTATTTCTCTATCAGTTCATACGACTTGTTGAAAGACTCAAATATTGGCTCGATGTCTGTACCCATAGCCTGATAGTCGTAGGTATAGGCATCAGCATCTGAGGGAACAGCGCGATAGTATGAAAGATGATCAAGCGTCTCTTCTTTCTCTGAGATATAGCGGAGGGCACTAACCATGTCTGTACTGTGCGTTGCAATAAAGAATCTGGCTTTGGTCTTCTTGTTGAGTTCCACTAGCACCTTGGCATATTCCACTATCCATTGAGGGTGCAGATGGGCTTCGGGCTCATCAATGATAATAAGTGAACGATCGTTGATAAGTCCTTTTTTCAATAACAACTGGAGAAAGGCGAAGGCCTGAACACCTGTGGCACTTTGTGAAAGATCGAACGTCTGGCCATCGTTACGCTGGTAAATCAAAGTTTTCCATTGTTCTGAATAGGATACGTCACCTTTTAAAATGTTATCCGATAGATATTTACTTATCTCTTGATTATATGCTGCATCCTTTTGGCTGTTAATGTAATCCCATTCGCTATAAGAGAAAGGAACCTCCAGCTTCTTGGGTGTATCAATATATGTGCAGAACTTGACACTATGCAATAAAGGAACACTCTCTACGCCTGGCCCAAAGAATGTGTAGCCATACTCAGAAACTGAGACTTTATTAATGATGTTATCTTCTTGTAGTTCTGATGCTATCTCGTTACCTAATTCCTTAAATGGACGATTTCTCTTTCGATCTTCATATCTGGCAACGATTTTGTTGAATACGTCCATTATGAGATTAAGATCTTCCTTGTTTTTTATCTCTATTCCTAAGTTATACTTGATGATACTGAGAAGTCTTTTGATTTTCTCATCTTGGCTAAATGAATCTGTTAACAAGGATATGGCTTTCTGAACATCGTTACGAAGACCTTCGACATCTATTCCAAAAAGATAATTTAAACCAGAAGGTTTTAAGGTGTCAAATATTTGTTGGCATACTTCTTCTATTGGTTGAATTTCCAATCTGAAAGCATTCCAGTAGACGTCATCTAATGTTTTCACTTTATTAAATATCGTATAAAGCAATCTTGACAGAGTACTCTTGCCACTTCCGTTTACACCAGCGATAACGGTAATGCCATTGAGGTCAATGTCAGCACTATGAATTGCCCTGAAATCCTTAACAGATATTTTTATGTCACTCATATTTGTCTTTTATCTTTGTTTTTTCTGCTGCAAATATACAAATAATAATGTAAATAAGCGAAGCTTTATCTTTTTTTAGATTACGAACCTTTTTCGTCGCCTTGGCGGAAGAGATGGGTGAAGTGCTTCGAATAGAGCTCGGAGAGGCCTTGGCGATTGTCGATGGCCTCGCCCACGACGAGCATCGTGGTGAGAGTCAGCTTGTTGTCGTGGACAATCTTCGCCAGGTCCTTGAGCTTGCCACGATAGATCTTCTGGTCAGGCCATGTGAGATGATAGCAGGCGGCTACGGGGGTATCCTCTGGGTACTCCTGAAGCAGTTCACGCTGTACATCGTCGACGATCGAGGCACTGAGGAAGATACACATCGTGCTCTGACTCTTGGCGAGCAGGTGGAGCTGTTCTTTCTCAGGCATAGGTGTGCGACCTTCGCCTCGTGTCAGGATAATCGTCTGACAGCGCTCAGGAATCGTGAACTGGCTCTGCAACTCGGCGGCTGCTGCGAGGAAGGATGAGATGCCTGGGGTGATATGGTATTTCATGTGGTTGGCATCGAAGAAGGCCATCTGCTCCTGAATGGCGCCAAAGATACATGGATCGCCCGTATGGAGGCGCACGATGAATTTGCCCTCGTCGTAGAACCTCTTCATCAGCTCGCATTGCTCTTCGAGCGCCATATCAGCAGAGGAACGCACTGTGGCTCCAGGCTTATGGCACTCCGTCAAAGCCTTTGGCACCAACGAGCCTGCATAGAGTATCAAGTCTGCACGTTCGAGCATCTTGCGACCTCGGACACTCACCAAGTCAGGATCGCCAGGACCTGCCCCTACAATCTCGATATGTCCCTCCTTCCCTCTCAGATACTTGTAGTCGATGGCGAGGGCTGCCGTCCAGTTCCTGCCTTTCACCTTGGGGACGATCAGTTTGCCATTGTTTGCACCGAGAATGGCTGCTGCCTCGCAGACGCTGGGCGTACCCACATGCTTCTCGACAGTCTTGCTGGGATTGGGAACCTCCACCTTTGCCAGCTCCTCAGCAGAATAGAACACCAGCTCTTCGCCTAAATCGTCGACGAGCATCGCGCAGAACTCCTCGTCCTTTTTCACGTCGATGGTGCAATAGCGCTTGTAGCAGGGCAATACGCCAATCTGACTCATGGCCTCATCAATCTCGTCGTAGATATCCTCATAATCATCAGGATGATTGGCGAGTCCAAAGCCTAAAGACGCAACCATAGGCACGAAATGCAGTTCGAGCACACCGTATGGCACACAGAGGTTGTAGGGCGTCACCAGAATGACCAGCTTAAACTTCTCAGGATCTACCTCTTCGAGACTCTTGACGATGGTGACATGCTCTGGCAGCGTCTTCTCCAGATAGTCCGTGCCCTCGTCACAGATTTCCATCAGCAGGGCAGTAGGCTGGCGATTGACGAAGGCAAAGATACATTCGTTCATGTCGTCATCGCTGGCGATGGCCCAGTTGAATCGCTCGGCAAACGTATCGAGCGCCCATAGGCCAGCATTGTCGCTCTGAGTGGTAATCACTTTACGGGCACCCAAAATGGCAGCGACCTCACGAGCCAGATCATTCGCCCCTCCTACATGTCCTGAGAGCACGGAAATGGCGTTCAGTCCCATGCTGTCGACACAGACCACGGCAGGGTCTTCGTGCTTGTCGTTGACTAATGGCGCAATAGTGCGCACACAGATACCCATAGCTCCGATGAACACGAATCCATCGAACTTTTTCCACTCTTTGCCAACCATCGTGCGACTGATGATTTTGGCATTCATCTCCCTTTGGAGCATCGAGGCCATCTCCCTGCCCGCCTCGCTGATTTGAACGATTGCAATATTCATTACTTTTTCATTTTCACTGCAAAAATAAGTAATAAATTCGTAACCCCCAAACTTTTTAGGGAAAAATGCACACTGGGGCCAGGCCCCGAGTTGCATGAAGGCGCAGACCCCGGGTCTGGCGCCAAAGTACAGTCGCCTGCGACTTTACTTTGGGGCCTGACCCCAGAGTGCAAAATGAGTTCACAGAAACATCAAAATAGCAGTGGTAGATTTCAATATATCTTTGATACTAGGACCTGAGCCGTTTACCTGCTCTAACTCTTCCATTGTCAACTTCTGAGCCTTCATCTGGCTGTTCATTTCATTCTGCTTCATAATCTTATAAATTTTAAATTGTTAAACTTTCTGTTTCTTGTCTCTTGTCGCTCAGATGTCGTTTGTTCTGATTGACATTGCAAAGATACGGCGACTTTCGGCATATTCCAAATAATTAGGCGAAATCTTCTCCGAGTTGTTGCGACAGGGTGGCCATGAAGCGTCAAAAGCGTGTCAAGAGGCAAAATCTTGTCGTTTTTAAGTTCATGCTCGCTGGGGCCAGAGGCCCCAGCACTCACGAGCAAAGCGATAACCACTTAGAATGCCGATATTTGCCTCGTGTTTTAACAAATTTAATTATCCAAAAAAAATGACAGAACAACAGCTTTACGGTGAGATCGCCAAAATGATCATGGAGGCATTGAAGAGAGTAGAGCACGACCTTAACCTTGCAGTGGGCGAGATGAAGATCACGCTGGAGTTGATTTAACTTGACAGATTCAGGGTCACATCGATGCTGATGGCGGCAGCAACCTCCGCGTCGTGGAAGTCATGCCTCCTGCAGGGTGAGCAGTACCCCCCTCTATACCCCCTTAAGAAGGGGGGTATGACGAGGGGGTGCTCACCCAGAGGGGCATGACGAGACCACAGGAGCGGAGAAACCGGAGCAGGCTATAGTATGAGGGGTGCTCTTCCGAGGGCATGATTGGCGCGGCAAAGTCTAGGGCGTTTGGAGCCTCCAAACGGGGTGAATGGAGGCTCCAAACGACCCTTTTGGAGGCTCCAAACACCCCGAATGGAACAACCATTCATTAACAACAAGAAGTAACAATGAACAATCAGAGCTGGCTGAAGAAGAGCTTTCGACAGTGAAGAAACACGTAAAAATTCACGTGATGTTGGTCAATGTTGGTCAATGTTGGTCAATGTTGGTCAACGGGTTTTCTGAATATCGTACCTTTGCACCGTCGGAGAAAATCTCCGGTGAGCGGGCCAAGCGCGCTGTCCCCACTCTTAACTTTTCACTTTTCACTTCAAAATTATGCCAGTATTGATTAAAGTATCTCAGAACCAGATCAAGGAAGCTAAGTCGTTTGGTAAGTTCTATGCAACTTGGGGCCTGGCCCCAGCAATCAACTTCTAAATGTTAATTAATCGCAAAAAAAGGCGGTGCTATAGTTGATTGCCATCAAAACTAAGTACATTTGCAAACAGAATTTGATCAAAACTGATTTGTTTCAATTTATCTGAGATATAAAAATGAAGAAATTGTTTCTTTTAGCAATGATGGCGATGATGGCTATTGCAGTGCAGGCCGACGAGGAAGGGTTCGTGGTGACAAGTGGCGACTTCAATGTTGTCAGGCAGCCAGGTAAAACCGGCAGGCTGGAAGTGGATTTCACCAAGGCCAAAGTTGGAAATCTCTCCACGATGGAAATCACGGATCAGACCTTCATGGACTATCTTGCAGCCAACGACCAGAAGGTTTTCAAAAAATGGAGTGAGTATCAGGAAGAAGCCATAGAAACCTTTATGGAACGCTGGAACGATGCCAAGAAGAAGGTGATCAAACTCACCAAAAAAGACACGCCCGACTACATCATCAAGATTAATGCCGCACAGCTGGATCCAAGCAACTCTGGTGCAGCCACCTGGAGTTGGAACAAGCGTAGTGGCGGTATTATCATCTCTGGCACATTGGAGGTTCTCGATGCTGCAGGCAACAGTGTCTGCAAGATGAACATCAACCGTTACAGAGGTTTCTCAACGAGAGGCCTTGATATCAAGATTCCCACCTTCCATCGCCGCACACTGCTCTTACACAAGAGTCTGGCTAAGGATCTGTTGGAATTCCTGTTTGATAAATAACTATAGCTTATGAAAATTATCAGATTCCTTTTCACGATCAGCAATCAATGTGGGGGCAGGACGACTCTCGGCTAATGCAAAAAGTCTCAGTTAATGCAAAATAAACACTCGTAGCGATTTAGACTTTGCTATCTTCGTTGTTTTTGAGTACCTTTGCGGCAAGAAATTAATGGTGAGTCAGGTAAAGTCGTTGACGGAATATGCAATAAATAAAATAATAAAACGATGAAAAAGAATCTTATGATTGTAGCTTTGGGACTGGTCGCAGTGATGCCAGCTCAGGCACAGTGGACCAATTGGAACACCTCATCAACCATCAGTGGCGTATTTGGCGTTCTTAACCACACTATCGAGTCTGCTGAGCGCAAGAAGCAGATGGAGATCTTCGCCCAGGAGAAGGCACAATATGAACAGAGCTTTAAGGACGCGATGGAAAGTGCCAAGGGCTATGAGGGTGGAGAGTACTGGGAGGATGCCCTCGAAAAATATGAGGAGGCAGCCAAGCTGAACTGCGAGTACGGTTATACCGATCAGATGCAGATCACCCGAAAGATCAACGAACTTTACGTGAAGGCTGGCCGTACGGAAGAGGGGCCCAGCATCCTGAACAATGCGAAAGTGACACTGGCCGACTATTCTAAATATAGATATGTACGCGAGAACCCAGTGTATGTCAACAAGAAGGTCACCAACACAAAGATTGTGCGCGTGGCCTGCTCAGATACGGAGACAAGACTGGAGTTGGAATATGAGGCCAGTAGCATGGATGTAGGCTTGTGTATCAAGGGAAAAGGCTATATCAAGGGAAATAAAGGCGGCAAGCTGGAGCTGACAGGTGTGGAGAACATCACCGTGTCCCCTGCAAGCACCAGGATCCCCTGGCCCTATCAGAAGCTGCGCTTCGCCCTCATCTTCCAACCTCTGCCTGAAAATGCGACGAAGTTCGACTTCATCGAGCCCTCCAGCACCTGGCAGTTCAAGGACATCAAGTGTAAGTAGATGATTATTACCCCAATAGTTTAATTAATTAATAAAAAAATGAAAGTAAAAAAGATGTTGTTCGCCATGTTCGCACTGGTGTGCGTGATGGCTGTTAGTGTGTCATTTTCATCATGCTCAAGTAGTGATGATGATGAAACTCTCTTGTATTACAAACTCGGCTTCACTAAAATGAATGGTAATCCGACCGAGGCTTCACTTATTGATGATGCTTTTAAGGCTGCACTTGGTGTCTCGTCTGACGAGTTCAAAACTTATCCCGGTGGTGATGAGAAGATCAAGTCAAACTGTGACAAGGCTGCCTCTCAACTTAAAGAAATGACCTTTGAAGGTTCATATACCTACGAGGTATCGAAAATGACTTCTAAGGGTGTTTCTGCCGTTTATACATGGAATAGTTCAGCTAAATAACAATAATGTGTAGGGGCAGGTAACTGAGTTACACTGCCTCTTCGCGTATCCAGGCGGTGACGCTCATGTGCATGCGCTGCTTGAAGGCGGCACTGAAGGTGCTGTAGCTGTGGTAGCCGCTCTCGTAGGCCAGCTGCTGAGCACCAATGGGCTCATGAGCAGCGGCAAGCTCACGGTAGCGGGCTATAAAGTGGCGGATGCGAAGGTCGTGGATGTATTCATAGTAGCTTGTGTCCTGACTGGCGAAATACTGGCTGAGATAGTAGCGGTTCACACCGACGGCTGCCGAGAGTTGCGGTAAGGTCAGGTCTGTCCGCAAGTAGAGCTTCGTGTCTTCGCAGTGCTTCGCCAGCAGTTGGCCGATATTGGATGGATCGCCCTTGGAGGAGGGGCTCTTTGCTTCGTGCGGCGTCGCCGAGTGCTTGCTCGGGCAGTCGTCGCTAAGGGCCGAATGGGATGGGAGGCTGTCGGTGCTCAGGTCTTTCAATGTCTCCACGCGCCATAGCAGGAGACCCGCCAGCGGGAAGCCGGTGAAGTGGGCGATGGTGCCCATGACGTAGTTGTCGGTATATTCATAGCACATGAGCAGTAGCATGAGGCCGATGAGCAGCGTCAGGCTGAGCCACACCTCCTTGTGCTCGAGGTCGGCGTAGTTGTCGCGCAACCACCGCCCATATTGTCTCACGGCCACCACCATATATATAATAAAGGCCACGATGAGGACCAGCCCATAGACTTTGTTCGGGGTTGTGAGATCGATGGATGGCAGGGCGGTTTGCAACACTGCGATCACTGCGCAGGGCGTCATGACGACGAAAATGGGCCACAGCGGTCGGCGGCGGTCCTGCAGCATGGTCAGCAGTGTGCCGACGAAGACGGGGGGCAGCGTCATGCAGTCGATAGCGACGAGCAGTCCGTAAATCACCGAGCGGGTGTCGTCCAGGAACGTGTAGAACAGTATCCACCAGACGTGGGCCATGGCCATGATGCCGAATAATGCCGCTGCCCAGCGGCGCAGTCGTGCGGGCGGCGTGATGTCGGGTGCGATAGCCTTGCCCCGACACAGCAGCAGGTAGAGGCACAACACGACGGACACGGCGGTTCCTGCGCCGTGGAGCAGGAGATATAGTATCGACAATGGAGTTATCTGTTCGGGCATATCGTTTTTACTATTGCGTCATTTACGCCGCAAAATTACCGCTTTTTCTGTGAAATCAGGCGATTTTTCCAAAAAAGTTGTATCTTTACATCCAGATTGCGATAAAAATCGCATCATACCCCGCCGAGTTATCGAAAGATGTCCTCGGCGGATTTGTTTTGCTATTCATCGGCAGTTGCCGATGTTGAAAATACGTGAATTGGGGGTTAAATATCGCTAAATGGTGAATCAGCGGGGCGAAGCAACTCTCAGCTAACGCAAATTCGTTTCAGCTAATGCAAAATCTTCCCTCGCGGCGATTTTAAACTTGCAAGCTTTGTTATTTTTGAGTACCTTTGATGCCGAAAAGCTCTCAATCAATATGAGGAGGCAGCCTGGCAAGACAATAGAATTTAAAACTTAAATATTATGGCAAAAATCAATTTGACCTTGAGGGGCGTACTCCATTATGAGGAGCCTGTCATGTCGAAGCAGACAACTGGCGACATTACGCTTGCAACAGAACAGACATCGTGCGATATCTATTCTCAGATAAAAGATAGCGACTCGACGATCCTCAAGTTCTCACTTGCGCTCAAGGAATTCAGTTTCCACAAGAAGATGTACCAGCCGACGGAAGTCCTCGCCCTTGTCAACATCACAAAAGCACAGGGGGAGAATTATACGTATCGGCGCATCGGCTGGACCATGCTCGACAAGATGTTCAAGCATGCCAAGGTCAGTCTGACCGACGGCGACTTCACCATCGGCAACGACTACTACGTACATGAGGTGCTGCCCCATTATCAGAAGGACTGCATGAACGTCATCCTGAAGATCTACAGTGTCGACAAGATCATGACCATCAGGCAAGCCAGCCGCACCTTCGTGGCTAAAAAGCTGTTCGCTGACATCCTCGACAAAGAGCGATTGAAGTACATACGACCATGGGTGGTTGCTGGCGTATCGGATATTATCGACGAGACCATGGACAAACAGGCAAACACCTCAAACGCCACAGATAGCGGAGAGGGTAAATCGAAGGGAAAGGATGATCATACCCACATCACCGTTGATACTAACAACATGAAGATACTGAGGTATGGCGATAAGAAGACAGAGCACATCTTCCCCTATCTGGTACAGTATAACGAGAGTTTCTACGACATGCTGGCACGAACAGCCAACCGATGGGGAGAGTTCATGTTCTATGAGGACAACCAGTTGAATATCGGCTATAACGCCGTCGCCCCCGTTGCGGTTGACGAGAGCGAAATCAAGGACATCGCCATCTTTGATGCTGAGACGAAGCAACTATCGATCGGCACAGACGGTGAGTACGACTACAGTGCCAACAACGGCGGACTGGTAGGCAAGCCGGTACAGAAGTCGCCCTTTGCCGTGAAAGCCCAGATGGGTGCTTTCGGCGGCATGGTCGACAAATGGATCATCAATCAGCTTACCGCTGTCTTCAAGAACGACAAGAACCTGCCTACCTTGATTGGCAACCTGTTGTTCGACAACCTGTTTAACCTGGGCAAGGAAAAGGCAAAAATAGCCAAACTGAATTCTGATTTCGATAAGAAATACAAATTTGACAAGAAGCCTGGCTATGCTGACCAGTATGGCTCCTACAATTTTGCCAAGAAAGACGAGGATCCAAATAACAAGGATGCCTTCCAGCAGTTTACTGAACTGAATAGCAAGTACGACGACAAGAAGTATATCTCTATTGTGGAGAAGGAACTTACCGTCGGGCAGAAGGCCATCCATATCGACTACGACACGACCCACCCGAAAGTGAAGCTGGGCAGTATCATCTCCTTCAACGACATGAACTTCATCGTCGTGGAGATTCTGGGTGTAAAGAGCGCGAGCAGCGATATGAAATTCCAGCTCGTGGCCACGGCTCAGGATCCCGTTGACAAGATCTTCTACCCGTCAGTGATTCCGGCAGGCCACATCAGATACGCCTATCCTCAGCCGGCTACCATCACTGACGCTGACGACCCCTCTCCCAACAAGAACCGCGCCCGCGTGTTGTTCGCATGGCAGGATAAACTGTTGCAAAAGGACGAGGACGGCAAGATGACGAGCTCTACCAAGGAACTCTCCTCTCCCTGGCTGAACTTTGCCTCCAACCAGCAGGGACACCCCATTCTGGGTAAGCACTACCCAGGCAATCCCGTGATGGTGGGCTTCGAGGAGGGCAACGTGGAGCGTCCTTACATCATGGGTGGTATGGGCGATGTAAGTGGCAAACCCAACCAGGACCTGACCCTCTCGAGCCCGGGTGAACACATGCTGTCGCTTACCGACGGTACTGGTGCAGGTATGCAGGCCTTCCTTGCCGGGGCATTCTCGCCGCTGTTCAAGAACTTCACGCAGTTTATGCCCAACACTGTTCCTACCTTTAATTGGGATAAGAACAAGTATTTCGAGGGCGGTTTCGAACTGACAGACCGCTATGGCATGTACAAGATTTCGGGCTCTACCGACGGGCGCAACGTCTCTATCGCTTCCAACTGGGGCGACGTGAAGATCAATGCCTTCACAGGTATCAGCATCTCTGCCCCTAACGGCGATGTGAAAATCTCTGGTAAGAACGTGACCATCGAGGCCGGCAACAACCTGAAACTTGTCTCAGGAACGAACGTCAACTATAAGTTGTGGAAATCGAAGGACACCAAGAAGGGCACCGCCGCCCAGTTGTTGATGGAAGTGACGGCACAGGTGACCAAGAAGTTAGCCGCAACCATTATGGACGTCGTTGACCTGACGGTCGTCAGATCGGTCGTTGAGATCTTCTTCCGCCCAGTGGAGGGAAGCCTTACGTTGAAGTCCAACAGATTCCTGAAGCTCGAGGCTGGCAATAACGAGTGTAAAATGCCGACAAGTGCCTTCAATACTGAAGCACTAAAGAAGAAACAGGAGGAACTTGACAAGAAGGCGGTTAAGGGTGTCACAGGTATCGGAGACGGCATGGTTAAAATATTCGAAGTTATAGCAACGTTAGCTTTACATCACTCACAATATTTTGTGAAGAAGTATAATTCGTGTTTTGAGGATTTGAAACAGGTGAATGAAGCGATCGAAAAATTGAGAGAGGCTGCGAATGATAAATCTACAGTAAAAAAACCTGTAGAAGTATGTAAGACTTTTGACGAACTGAAGAATGATTTGTGGAAGCAGGAGAAGGATGAGGATTGGAAAGAAGACAAGTTCGGCTTCACTGATGAGGTGAATGACGATACAAAAATTACCGATGATACGATCAAAAGAATTCTTGGACGTCAAGATTTATCAAGGTTTGGTGAGCAAGCCTTGAAGGCTCTTAAAGCTGGCGCTATTGATGTTCGTAAAGATAGGAAAGAAGCTGTTATAAAGGCATACAATCAATTAAGAAAGCATATTTATGAAACGACACATCATGTGCCAACAGAAACGGATGTCGCAACTGAGTTCGGTCATCTTAAATTGCCGACAATGCCGAAGGACTATCAAAAGAAAATATTAGCTGCATTTGACCCAGAGAAACTTAAGGATGTTCCCTTCTATACTGAAGTGAGAGGATATGACGGACTGAAATATAAATTAAACGAGTCAAAAGAAGATGACTATGACGTAGTAGTGCTGAGACGATTAGTCATGATTAATCTATTAGAGGAGTACGGATTCAAGGACGATACGCGAAGGAAATTAAAAGAAGGTAGTCCTGATCCAAAAGGAACTGTTCCCCAAAAACCTAATGTCGATAACGTAAATAGTGACGCATGGGCAGAATATGTGAATAGTTTAAGTGGTGTTCCGCCTATCGGTGCACTCGAGAAGCTCTCTCTCGGCGGTGCTTTGAAGGGCGCCTTGACAAGTGCTGCGAGCGAACAGTTGGACAAGATGAAGTTCTGGAAGGGTATTTCTGAGCGGAAGACGTGGAGTGATGGTAAAAACGGGCAGATCCTGTTTGCTACAAGTAAAGACACCTTCTGCATGAATGATAATGGAATAGGAGTATTACCATCTCCTATTGAAGCGAGTATCTCTAAACCAAGTGATGCCAACAATATTCTTGGTGACACGGAAAAGGAAACACTCGAAGGATATGTTGAGAAATTAAGGAAGGCTTTGAGACAATATTAAAAGACATTTATTATGGGATATATATTTGACGATTGGAAAAAGCTGCTTGACAACTTCCAGAGCAGCGTGGAGAAGGATCTGGAGGAAATCCATCAGCAGAAGTCGGAGGTTCAGCAGATCAAGGCCGACCTGATCCAGCGGTTTGAAAAAGGCCACTATTATCGTGATGATGACACAGTAATCATTTCCGCCCCGAACATCGTGATCGGCAACGTTGACAAGAACGGCGACCTGCTCAGCGGCGGCATCGGCAATGTGATTATCAAGGGCAGTGGTGTCGCCCTCGAAGGTGTCGGCGACGGGGGAAGTGTGGTTACCCGTGCCTCCAGCATCCGCCAGACAGCCGTCGATCCGGGTGTCGACGGTGTGGAGAATGTGGTGCGCAGCACGTCGGAGATTGTCTCTCAGGCTGGCAGCATCGTGCTCCATAGCAGCGAGGCCAAGGATGCCTTCTCTATGTCTGCCGTGCCCCCCCTTAATGGCGGCATCACCATCCATGCCGACCAGACATTGAACCTCGAGGCTGCCCTCTCGGCAGAGGGACGTAAGGAGCAGATTGAGGCTACCGTCGAGGGACTCTCCAAACAGGCTGAGGATCTGAATAAGCAGATAGAAAAGCAGAAGAAGAGCGTGGACGACTGCTTCAAGAAGATGTCGGACCTGCTCGACAAGGAGAACAAACATAATAAGGAGGACGACTTCCTGAACCGCGTAGATCTGAAAGAGATCTCGCTGACCCAGGAGGGTATCAACGACCTGACGCCTGTGCTCTACCAGGCTACCCTGCAGTATATCCATCTCGTGTCGCAACTCGCCGAGGTGAAGCGCCAGAAGAAGGCGCTGGAGGCCGAGAAGGGTAAGATCAAGACGGGCGACGACTTCAAGAAGAAATCGACGGGCGCCAGAATGAACATCGTGGCAGAGCGTATCGATGTGGCCACCGCCGATGGCGACGGCTACCTGCATACCCAGCCTGGAGCCGGCATCAGCGTCAGGACGCCGAATGTCAACATGAGCATGATGGACGCCGAAGGGAAGCTCGTCGAGCATGGCGGCTTCAGCGTCAATGCCCAGAACATCAGCCTCTCGTCAGTCAATCCCAAAGAGAAAGAACTGCCCGTCACGGGGCGTGTCAGCATCCACTCGAAGGAGATCAGCCTCGAGGCTGTCGACTATCAGATCGATGACAAGGGCATCAAGGAGAAGGAGCTGACCAAGGACAGCAAGATCACCATGACGGCAAAGACCGTAGAGGTGGCAACGACCAACCCGAAGGATATCGAGCGCGACGACAAGGGCAAGATTACCAAGGGCGAATATACCGCTGAGGGCGATGTCATCATCCGCTCGAAGACCGTCGCTGTAGAGAGCCTCGACTACGAGGTGAAGGACGGCAAACTTGCCACGAAGGCCTTGACGAAGGACGGCAAGATAGCTGTACGTGCAGAGAAGACCGACATCCTCGCTGCCGATGCCGAGGGTAAGGCCACAGGAGCCATCAACCTGAATGCGAAGGCTGTCAGCGTGAAGTCGATGGATGTCGACAAGGAGAAACTGACCGACGACAAGTTGGCCGAAGGCAGCACGATGACCCTCGTCAGCGAGAAGATGTACGTGGGCGCCAAGTCGAAGGACATCAAGAGCAAGAAGATACAGGCCGTGAGCGACGAGATAGGTGCCTTTGCCGACAAGACGCTGGAGATCCAGCAGGGCGACGGCAAGGCCGTGGTACAGCTCGACGGCGGCAACCTCTCTGCCGGCGGCAGCAAGACACAGGTATATGGTGACACCACCATCGATGCCAAGACGGAGATCAAGGGCGAACTGAAGGCACCCAAGGCTGCTATCGATCATGTGGAGGCGAAATCGTCGTTCAAGTCACCCAACATCAGCGACGGTATGCCCGGTGCCGGTGGCGGTGGCGGCGGCAGTCTGAAGGCGAAACTGAAGACCGAGGATGCGCCGAAGGAGTGATAGTTTATAGTTTACAGTTTATAGTTTATAGTTGAAATATATGAAAAAAGCTGTTTATAGAGAATTCGACCAGTATGGTGAGGAATTATCAGGGCATTGCGCCAGATTCGCCTATCGGCTGATGAACTTCTGTGTGAAAGCAGAGGAGGTGGCACTCCTGCCTATAGAAGCCATGATCGACGGCGATCTGGTAAAGCTCGACGACTGTAGTATCGTAGGAAAGAAAGATGACTACACCTTCATGATTATCCCCAACTTTGCAGAGGATATGGATGCTATCGCCCTGGGTGTCATGATGGAGCATCCGGAGTTCAAGCAAAGCAGGGAGGAGATGACCCTCGACACGGTCGACGAGGAGGGCAGTTCCATCAAGAAGGATATCAGCTATCTGCTGCTGAAGATGCCCGAGGTGGACGACAACCGCTACAAGGTGCTCAAGGACGGTGTGGAAGTGGTCTACAACGAATGTAAGGCTGCGATGGAACTGGCCAACACCAAGGGCGAGGCGAATATTAGCCCGCTGCTGGTTGGCGAGACCGAGGATGACATTGAGAAACTGAAGAAGGTGCGCGACAAGGTGAATGCCGAGTGGACCGACCATCGCGAGAAGCTCTATCAGGATAAGCTGCAGGAGATCGAGGATGCCCACAATACGTGGATGGCCGACTGTGTGGAGGAGACGCTCACCCGTTTGCAGGAGGATGCAGCCCACAATTCGTATTCAGACCGTTCGATGAGGCTGGATTACAATGAAGATGAGTAGTGATGGAATGTAAATAAAACAGATGGAATCATGGTAAGAATATCAATTAGAGAAGACGAGGTCAAGCAGGTCGTCATGTTGGGTGGCTATCTCGACACGCCGTCGACACCTGAGGTAGAAAAGGCGCTGAAACCCCTTTTGGGGAGTGTCGGCAAGGACGTGGTCATCGACTGCATTGAATTGGACTATATCGCTTCGAGTATACTGCGCCTTTTGCTCGGGATTCTGAAGAATGCCAAAAAGAGCGGGCACCACGTGTATATCAAGAATATCGAACCCACCATCCGTGAGGCATTCCAGCTGACCGGATTCCTCAATCTCTTCGAGCAGTTGTAATCATTAACGAGTGGAGTGGGAGAGTATTATCAATCTTTCGCCAACAGGCTGACCCGGAAGGTGATGCTGGTTATGCTGGCAACACTGGTAGTCATAGCCAGCATCATCATTGGGATCACCTTCAGCGCTGTCAAGAACGCGACAGACGAAAGGTACGAGTCTGTCATGAACTTGGTCGATGAGAAACTGGAAAGGATTCTCGCCACCGAGGAGCTGTGTGCCAGGAATGTCATCGACGAGGTGGTCTATTGGCTGGACTCGCCTGAGATGATGATGCGCTCGTTGGAGAACGAGCTTAAGCTGAACAACTATATCGAGGGCTACTTTATCGCTTTCGAGCCTGAACACTTCCCCCAGTACGGACGATGGTTCGAGATCTATATGAACCAGAATACAGACGAACATGCGAGGAACATCGGCTCGCCCGATCATGACTATCTGAACGAAGAATGGTACTCCAAGGGCAAGGAGTCGAAGAACGGCTTCTGGACGGATCCTTATTTCGATGATATCGGACAGAATGACAATGTCTGCTCGTTTGTCATGCCCCTCTACGATAAGAAAGACTCGATTGTGGGCGTTTTCGGTGCCGACATGTCGCTGAAATGGCTTGCCAATGAGCTGAAGATCATCAATACCGACACCTATCATAGCGGCGCGCTGAAGAACATCGACAACAAGGATTATAGTTTCTATACCTTTATCATCAACCGTGACGGCACTTTCATCGCGCATCCCCAGTGGGAAAGAGTGATGAAAGAGAACGTGCTGTCGTACATTGATCAGCACAATGAGCACGACATGCAGATTATTGTCGACATGATACAGGGTAAGGAGGGCAAGACCTCGATGGTGATCGACGGCTTGTGGGCGAACGTGTATTACTCCCAACTGGAGTCTACTAACTGGTCGATGGCCATCGTCGTTCCCATGAGTGCCATTTGGCTTCCCGCACTCTCACTGATCAGTCTGCTGCTGCTGGTCATGGTCATCGGTCTGGTGGTCATCTATTTCTTCTGCCGCTCGAATATCCGTCAGGTGGTCAGTCCCCTGAATGCGCTGGCCGATTCAGCCGACGAGGTGGCCAAGGGAAACTTCGATGCGCCCCTGCCTGATATCGAGCGCAAGGATGAGGTCTGCAAGCTGCGCGACTCGTTTGCCGCCATGCAGCAGTCACTCGAGCAGTATATGCAGGACCTGAAGGAGCAGACGGCCAAGGAGGCCGCCTTCGAGTACGAGCTGGACGTGGCCGGAAAACTGCAGATGTCGATGATACCCCACACCTTCTCCGAGCGTAGCGACATCGACCTCTGCGGATATCTTAAACCCGCCAAGAGTATCGGCGGTGACCTGTATGACTACTTCATCCGCGACGACAAGCTGTTCTTCTGCATCGGCGACGTGAGTGGCAAGAGTTTACCGGCAGCTCTGCTGATGGCAGCGACTCACTACGTGTTCCGCATTACCTCGGGGCATCAGAACGACCCGAAGCGGATAGTGGAGATCATGAACGATCTTCTTTCCGAAGGCAACGATGAATTGATGTTCTGTACTTTCTTCCTAGGCGTACTCGACTTGAAGACGCATCTGCTGAAGTACTGTAATGCTGGTCATGAATGCCCCATACTCATTTCCTCAGAGGTCAATAGGATTCCTGTAGAGTGTAATCTCGCACTGGGACTGGAAGAGGACTTCGTCTACAAGTCGGAGGAGATACAGCTCTCGCCGGGTAATGTGCTCCTGCTCTATACTGACGGTCTGAAGGAGGCTGCCAACGAGGAATTGAAACTTTTCGAGAAGCAGCGTATGAAGGCCTCGTTGCAACAGCTCGTCGACAAGGGACAGACTGCCGCTGCCCGCGACTATGTCCATCAACTCGTCGACGATGTGGCCGCCTTCGTCAAAAAGGCGCCCCAGTCAGACGACCTCACCTTGATGGCTATCGTCATCAAGCCAACGAAATAACAAATCACTACCCTCGGCGCAACATCCTATATGGGAAATGGGGTCAGCGACTTTACTTTGGGGCCTGGCCCCAGAGATAAACAGCCTTAAGAATCTCGATGGGATGGTTGTCGTTGAGGATAATCCTGGTGGGTGGGGCTTGATTCAGACTGAGTTCCTGG
Source organism: uncultured Prevotella sp. (assembly GCA_946183415.1). Classification (GTDB taxonomy): domain Bacteria; phylum Bacteroidota; class Bacteroidia; order Bacteroidales; family Bacteroidaceae; genus Prevotella. The sequence goes on along the minus strand of CAMHAM010000005.1, from coordinate 63,847 downwards.
CAGGCTTTGTCCCATAGCTGATGACTGTCTGTCTTGACAAGAGGTGCCTTGACACTATTCATCACTATACAGCCTTTATCCGACAGCACTGTCAGCACCTTCGCCATGATTTCCTGAAGATGACCTCCATGTCCGCCAATGAAGACGGCATCTGGATGAGGCAGTGCGGAAATGTCCGTTTCGAGGAAATCGCCGATATGGATGTCGATGCCTGGGGCTCCAAACTTGCGAGCGTTCTCTTGGATGATGGCCTCGCACTCAGGACGGATCTCGAAGGCGCAGATTTGCAGGTGGGGGAACTGCAGACGTGCCTCGATGGAGACACTGCCTGTGCAGAAACCGATGTCCCAGAAGACATGTTTATGAGGCAGTTCTAACGCCTGAAGCGTCAACAGACGGATGGGCATCTTCGTAATCATCTTTTCTCTTCCGTCGAGAAGGGTGAATTGAGAGTCGTGAATCCCAAATTCTTTTAGACACGGATTTAAACGGCTTTCTAAAATAAGGCAGTTAGGCATCGCAAATTCAAGTTTTGTAGCCTCTTCGAGTGTCAGGGTGGTGACCTTTTCGAGTTCAGGATTGCCCAGATGTTCACCTACGTGCATCTGATAGTTAGTGTAGCCATAGTCGATCATCCGTTGGGCGATGGCAGCGGGGGTATGCTCCTTATCCGTGAGCACGCCAATCTTGCCCGCTCTCTCTATCAGTGCCTTATCGAACTCTGGCCAAGGACGACCTGTCAGCGATACGATGCGCATGTCGTGATAAGGCATCACGAGGCGATGAGCCAGCATCTGGAGGGAATTGAAGGTAGGATAGACCACTATCTCTGCCTCAGGCATCTTTCGACGAATGGTATTGGCAAAGCCAAAGAAAAGGGGGTCGCCACTGGCGAAGACTATGAGTGAAGAGTGAAGAGAGGAGAGTGAAGAGTACTTCGCGAAGACGGCATCGAGGGGTACGGTGATGTCGATCCACTGAGCATCCTGAGGCAGCAACGAAGCCACGATCTCATGGTGGCGCTTGCCGCCTGAGAAGACCTTGCCCTGCTTGATGACCTCCAGAACCGCTGGCGGAAAAAAGGGCTTTGGCTGGTCTGTTATTCCTATTACCATGAACTTCATAGTGGTCACAAGTCTCTTCCTGGTTTTAGTTGGGCTGCATCGTCGAAAGTGAGGATGGCATTGCATAGCGTGGCAGCGAGATTACTGCCCCCCTTTCGACCCTCAACGATGATCTTGGGGATTTCACGGAAGGGTTTGACCATGTGCTTCGACTCGCGTACATGTACGAATCCCACTGGGGCAGCAATGATACCAGCAGGATGGGCCTTGCCCTTGCGGATCAGCTCGCAGAGCTCCATCAGTGCCGTAGGGGCATTGCCAAAGGCAAAGAGGGCATCAGGGTGCTCCTCGACAGCCAGGCGGATACCTGCCTGAGTACGGGTGATGCCTTTTTCTTCAGCCATCTGAGCTACACGAGGATCAGACAGATAGCACTTGGCCTCGACTCCCAAGCGCTGGAGGGCGCCCTTACGGATGCCGCTGGTCACCATCGTCACATCAGTGACTATCGTCTTTAGCGCACCTGTACGAACCTTATTATACAATGCCTCAACGGCCCCTTCGTCGGTATAGAGGATGTTCTCCATATCGAAGTCGGCTGTGGTATGGATGGCATGGAGCAGAGCCCATTTGTGGTCGAGTGGATAATCTTTGTTGCGGAGTTCACCAGAGATGGTGCGGAAAGACTCAATCATGATAGATGCGCCTAACTTTTCACTACTCACGTCACTGTTTTCACTTCTGTAGTAGCCTCGTGGGGTGATGATATGCCCATCGGCGATATACGACTGGGAATTGCCTATGAGCACAACGGTGAACATATCTACATCCTCTGGGTCGAACGTGCCGAGGGTCGTGATCTTGACCTCCTCGTCGTCGCGCCCTGCCTGACGCACATAGCCCACAGGCGTTTCTGCTGAGCGCTCCTGCAGGAAGAGCTCTTGCAGGCGATAGAGCTGCCAATAACGTCCATGCGACTTGGGATTGTAGACTGCCGTCACGAAATCGCCTGTAGCAGCAGCCTTGATGCGGCGCTCGATGACCTCCCAAGGGGTCATGAGGTCGCTCAGGGAGATGATGCAAAGGTCGTGACCGATGGGGGCACCCAAGAGCGAGGCTGCCTTCTGGAAAGCAGAGATACCCGGGATGGATGATACCTCAATATCAGCAGCTGCCTGATGACGCTGCATCTCGTAGATGAGGGGCGTCATGCCATAGATGCCAGCATCGCCTGAGGAAATGACCACAACGGTCTTGCCCTGTGCTGCCAGCTCGAAGGCCTGCTCAGCGCGCTGACGCTCCTTCTTCATGCCTGTATCGACACACTCACAGTCATCGCGCACAAATGGCTTGATGAACTGAAAGTAATACTGATAGCCCACTACCACATCGGCACTCTGAAGCGCCTCGCGGACGGCGAGCGTCATATCTCCCTCGTTGCCAGGTCCTAAGCCTGCTATAATGATTTTTCCCATATCTGCTGCAAAGATAATAAATTTCTTGAGAAAAGAAAAGAAAAAGGAGGTATTATCTCACGACAGACCTCCTTATTCTAACCTATATAATAATACACGTATGTAAATGTGTCTACTTGAATTTCACCTTCAGCCCTACGACCAGCATACGACCTGGTGAATAGAGGGCGTACTTACGCTGTGAGGAGTCGATACGGTCATCGACCTTATTGAAGATGTTGTCCACACCAATGGCTGGCTCCAAGAAGAACCACTTCGCCACATCGAAGGAGTGGGTGGTATGGAGGTTCCAGATACCATAGCCTGGAGCATCCTCATAACCAGGGTAGTAGGTCTTCGACTGCAGACGGCCATTGAGGTTCACGTTCAGTCCATAGCGCCCCCAGGCATGGTGATAGTTGGCTGCGACGGTAGCTGCGTGGCGCATGCTGCGCTCGAGTGCCGTCCACTCTTCACCACTCTTTGTACGAGCATAGGTATAGACATAGTTTGTGGAGAGGTTAAAGCCTGGGAAGATGTTTGCAGAGACATTCACCTGCACACCTTTCACATCGCCCTTGTCGCTATTCTGATAAACGGCATATTGTTCCAGTTTGGATGCCTGATCGTCAGTCATCTCTGGGAACTCCCTCCGGAGCATTGCCAGCGAAGCTTCATCGACCTTTACATTCTGCTTGATAACCATGTCGTTGATACGATTGAGGAATCCTGTCACACTGACGGCAATCACCTCGTCGCGATATTCGGCATTCAGCGAGAAGTAATTGCTCTTCTCAGGATTCAGGTCCTTATTACCGAAACTGATCTGTGCCTTACCACGATTCACGGAGAAATAGTGGTAGTAGAGCTCGTCGAGTCCTGGGGCACGGAATCCTGCCGAATAGGTAGCACGGAAGCGGAAATTACCTGGGGCATACATCAGTGCCACCTTTGGCGTCAGATGGTTCTTGAAGGTCTCATGATGCGTCAGTCGCAGGCCAAGGGTTGCCGTGAAGTCCTTAAAGAGTTTGTGCTCGTGCTGGGCATAGGCAGCAAGGGAATATACATTCTCCTCGATATTGCCCGAGGTGGCCGTCAGGTAGTCCTTGCGCCAGTCTGCACCAAAGATGGTCGTGGAGTTCTTTGCCAGTCCGAGGATGGCCTTCAATTCTCCGTCCATCATCATCTGTTTCTTCGACTGTACATAGTCGCCCACCTGATAATCCTTTGTGGCGACATCGTACTCCTTGCCGTAACGGAATCGGTCTACCGTGAAAGTAGCCTGGAGCGAGTTCCTGTCTGTGAATTTGTAGATTCCTCCCACGTTCCAGCGGAAGCCTTTGTATCTCATTTCGTAGTCTGTTCCTCCCGTGATGTCCTGTCGTGTCTCAGGACGATCCGTGATCTTATATGAATAGTCCAGTCCTGCATTCAACGCGAGGTGCTCTGTGGGGGCATAAGTGAATTTCTGTCCGATGATATTCGAACGATAGCCCGTGAAGAAAGGTGCTATCGTCTGCTGGGTCTCCGTGTCTGAGCCCTTCACGTATTCTAAGTCGTTATTACGGTAACTGTCGGCCCTGTCGTGTGAGAACGAGGTATAGGAGCCAAAGCCGTTCTTGTAGATATCGAGCGTCACGTTCTCCGTGAGTTGTCCGTGACCTGATACACGGGTGTCGCTGGTGACACTGATGAGATTCTGTGTTGGCTGGTCTGTAATGATATTGATGACGCCTGCGATGGCATCTGATCCATAGAGAGAGGAGGCTGCTCCGTCGAGCACCTCAATACGCTTCACCCTCGACATGTTGATGCGGTTCAGATCGACATTGTTTGAGATGTCGCCATTCAGCTTCTGTCCGTTGATGAGGATGAGAATATACTTATTACCTAAACCGTTGAGGCGCAGGAATGTTCCCATGGAGTTGGGCGACATGGATACCTGAGGCATCATACGCGTCAATGCACCGTCGAAGGTGCTGATGCCCTGTTCACGAATCTCCTGAGCGGAAAGTACGTGTACAGGAGTAGCTGTACTCTTCAGTCGCTGATGATGGCCTGAGCCAGTCACAACTACGGGATTCAGATTATAGGTACGGCTCACAGCCGATGTGTCCCTGCGTTCCATCCTGTGAACCTGAGGGTAAGCAGCGCTCTCCGTAAAGAGCGCTGCGAGGATCAAAACAAAAGTTTTATTCATGATGACAAAAAAAGAGTCTTTATTCGGGATTCTTTGAGTGATAATAATCCAGAGGCTCACCATTGATGGCATCCTGAGTGTGGTTCATCCATACTTGGCGTATGGTAGGCAGTTCGAGTAAGCCGAGTTCGATCATCGTATCGTCGTTGCACTCATAGCCCAGGTGATGGAAGTACATCTTCCACGAGGTATCCTCTACCTCACCCTCCTCATTGGGTGTGAACTTCATGCCGTCCCAGTTTTCGTCATCGTCGCCTGCCATATCGTTGTGACCGTGATCACCGTCGATGGACATCAGCGGGTGGCAGAACACCTTGCCGCTCTTGATGCCATTCTTCTGCATACGGGCATAGACGTTGGTCTTGAAGTTGTCCATCATGTCGACCGTTCCCACGTAGTAGTACTTGCTATACTTCTGCAGAGCCTCTTCGAGCTGAGTGTAACGGACATTAGCCTTGTAGGTGTCGTAGGAGTCAGGGTTACCATGACCCATGAAGGCCACCACGCCTTCCTTGACTTTCTCGCTGTAGAGGGCATTGAGTTCCTTGGCCACAAGGGGCACGTCATTCTCCTTGCTCTGCAGCAGGGGCACACCAAGCTTCAGAGTGACGTTGGCCAGATAGTCGTCATCGAGGTCGCCGTTGGCATTGTTGGCAAAGTCCTTGATATAGTTGATCACGCGGGTGTATTCCTCACCAGGGATTACCTGCAACGACTGGACGACAATCTCGCCGTACTGTACTTCCTTATCGGCAAAGGCGTTGAGCCAGAAGGGAGGAGCGTAGTAGTTACGGATCTCGGCACCGTCAGCTTCATTCTCACCAGCTGCTGCACGATTGATGCAGATAGCCGAAGAGTAAGAGAGGAACACGTCATAGTCTGTAAAGGCAGCCTTATAGGCATCAATCGTGGCGTCGAAGGCATTGAATGCCTGCTGCCAGGTAGAACCAAAGGCTACGAGCAGGATAGCCTTGTCGTGCTTCTTCTGAGATAACACATCGGCAGTAACGATCGACTGATAACGCGACCAGTTGTTGTCCTGAGGAACCTCTACAGGAACCTCTACTTCCTTAATAACCTCTACAGGCTTCTCAACGATTTTCTCGACTTCCTTCTCCTTTTCGCAGGAAGCGAGACCTGCGGTTAGGCATACTGTAGCGAATGCCAACACAAAATTCTTAATCTTCTTCATTGTTGCTTGATTTAAATTTGGTATTATTGTTAGAGAATCTCAGTTTCTTTCCTTGTGAGAAACGCACGGTCAGCGTACCGTAGATAGTGCGACCAGGGGTTGTGGTTCCCAAATGCAGACCATGATAAGTGCGATCCACGTAGTCGAAGATATTATCGATACCTGCCTCCAGGCGGAAGAGCCACTTCTTGCTCACGGGGAACTCATGGTTGGTGGCGATACGCCAGATCTGATAACCCTTGCCGTCGCCATCGATCTGATAGTAGCGCTTGCTCGACATACGACCATAGATACCTGCCCCCAGATGATAAGCCTTCGACACATCATGGTTCCAGGTGGCAAACCAACTGCCCTTATGATGAGCCATACCGTCGATAACCACATCCACGAGTCTGTCGTGAGTCGTATCATATTTCTTGGCATCGGTATCCAAATAACTGTAACTGCCACCCAGCATCCAATCACGATTCAGACGGAAGCGCACAGACACATCGACGCCCTTGGTCTTAGCCGACTCCAGATTCTTATACTGGCGGGTCTTCATCGGATCGTAGGTGGCAATATACTCTGCCGGAGCCTGGGTGTTAGGGATGGTCACGAGGGTAATCATGTTATCTACATGGTTCAGATAGCCTGTCACCGTCACGTTCAGTCCTTCCCAGTTATACTCGCCGCTCACGGCATAGTAGTTGGAGGTCTGAGGCTTCAGGTCTTCATTACCCAGATACAGATAGGTGCCTCCCATATACTTCACGTAGCGGTAATGCTGCTCCTTGGGCGTTGGGGTCTTGAAACCCTGACTCCACGTAGCCCTCAATCGGATATTCTCGCCGATGGAGAGCATGCCCGAGATCTTCGGCGTCAGTCGGTAGCCGAATTGTCCGTTATGATTCAGGCGCAGACCGCCCGTGATATTGGCAGAGAGCTTGGAACTCAGCGCATGGCTGAACTCATCCTGAATGTAGACAGCCTCTGTATGGTCCGTAGCCTTTCCCCCCTCCACACGCATCGGCGCTTCCAGATTGTCATAGCGCCACTCCAGTCCACCACTCAGACGATTGTTGTAAGGCAACGAGAAAATACCCTTCAGATGGGCCATCGTACGACGCTGATCGCTCTGCAGCACTTTGTCATCGCGGAAATAGGGATAATAGGTGGTGAAATTACCATGCTGGTCCAGACCGTCACCCATCGTCCACTCTGCGGTATAATAATAATAGTACGCGTGACGGTCCCAGTTCACGTCGAGTGTCACCTGGTCTGTCTTATTCAATTTCCAGACACCGCCACCTGCCAGACTCTGGTTACGATACTCCAGATCGTAGAACTTCATGTCGATGGGATACTTACCACTGGGGCGGTAGATACGTTTCCAATAGGTGCTACCCTCGGCATAGAGCTCCAGATTCTTCAGCAGATCGAAAGTCAGACGTTCTGATACCTGCCAGTTCGTATGACGGTTCACGGTCTTGTTCTGCGAGTCTTCTATCAGATACTCTGTCCTGCTGGGATCCTCGGTAGCCGTATTCTGCCAACCATCAGAATGCTGGAGCTGAAAATTCGTGTAGCTCTTCAGCTTGCCAATGGCAAATCCCAGTCCGTTATGCTGGCGCAAATCGCCATAGCTGCCACCACGGGTGGTATTCTCCACCAATAGTCCTTCGTTGTGCTTCTTCGTGATGATATTGATCACACCCGCGATGGCATCAGAGCCATAGAGGGCACTCGAAGCACCCTTCACGATCTCTATCTTCTCGATGTTCTGGGGATCAATCAGCGACAGATCGTTCTGTCCGCCCACATCGCCATGGATGCGCTTACCATCGATCAATATCAATATATAGTCATTTCCCAGACCGTTGAGCTGCATCTGCGAGCCCATATCGTCTTCGCTGAAGGAGAACGATGCCGTCAGGCCTGCAAGGATATCCTCCAGGCTGCGCCCTCCATAATCCTTCAACATGCGATGGGTGATGACCTCTGTCTGCACAGGGGCATTCTTTAGGAGGTGCTGGGTACCAGTACCCGTCACCACCACCTCCTGCAGACTGTCCTGTCGCCACACGTCGCTTTGTGCCGACGCTCCAGTTGCCGACAGCCAACAGGTTGCAGCCAGCAGCCAGCAGCCAATAGCCTCTTTTCTCTTCATACCTAATGTCACTCTTTTCCGCTGCGCTAACTCCTGAGCGCACGTACTTCTAATTCCGAGGCAGGTCTTCTGACTCTCCCCAGCCTGCTTTACCTTCCCGAATCCGTGTTCAGTGGCGTCATACAAGCAGGCTCTTTCCTTGGGGGATTACAGCTGCAGGAACAGCTCCGGATTCTCACCGGATTCCCTTTCATCATAGCGGCGTCTGCCGCGAGATTGCCTCTTTTCGGGTGCAAAAATACAAATAAGTGAGGAAAAAAACAAATTTTTCCCCACTTATTCTTCTTTAGATGCCTAAAATCATCGTCTTAGAATCAGATACTCGTATGGTTTCAGGGTGATTTCCTGCTCCAAGTCCACATCCCTGTTATTCAATTCATCGAGTCCTTCGCGCTTGACCCAATTCTCTGGCAAAGCTATGGTCACCTGCTTATCCCTCACATTCACCAGCACCAGGAAACGCTCAGCTGCATCAGTCTTCTCAAACACCAGCACATCCTTATCAGGATAGGTCGTCAGCGAACCCTTCCGCAGAGCTGGATGATTGTTATAGAGCTTGATCAATGCCTGATACTCTTTGTAGATTTGAGGCTTTGCTGTCCAATCTACGGGTACATACTTGAAGAAATTGATAGGCTCAGGATAACCCACCTCCTGAGAACCATAAATCAGCGCACCACCATGCAGGAAGATGGAAGCAACGTAAGCTGCCATAGCACCACGGTCGCTGCCAAACTCTACGCAGGGTGTTGCTTCTGTCGAGTGGTCGTGGTTCGTCGTAAAGCGCAGTTTAACCTTTCCATCAGGCAGACTGTCGTATTCTGCCTTATCTGCCTTGATGAGGTTTTCTGCCGAAGCACCTTTCCAAACCTTTACCAACTCATCTTTATAGTCCCAGCCATAGTTCATGTCGAAGCCGCCAACGGTGAAATTGTCAACGTTCTTTCCCTCTGCCAGCATCACAATCTTGCGATCACCAGCAGCCTGACGGAGTTCGTCGATAGCAGCCTTCCAGAAGTCGGCAGGCACTCCGTCAGCCACATCACAGCGGAAGCCATCGATACCTACCTCCACAATCCAGAACTTCATGGCATCGACCATCGCAGCACGCATGTCCTGATTATCATAGTTCAGGTCGGCTACATCCTCCCAGTTCCAGGGTTGCGGACAGATGATAGTGTCTGCCTTCTCGTCACGTGTATACCACTCAGGATGTTCTTTGACCCAAGGATGATCCCACGCCGTATGGTTAGCCACCCAGTCAAGAATGATACCCATGCCATGCTCGTGGCACACTTGAGCCAGATGCTTAAATTCATCAATGGTACCAAACTCTGGTGCGATAGCCTTGTAGTCGCTAATGCAATAGGGGGAGTTTTTGCCCTTCTCAACACCAATAGGGTAAATAGGCATCACCCACATCACATTCACACCCAAGTCACGAATCGAGTCTATACGGGCTGCGACTGCATTCAGTGAGTGCTCTGGAGCAAACACACGAGGGTTCACCTGATACATGGCAATGTCGTCTACAGCTGGCATCTCGAATGCCACTACCTTTGTCTCTTGTATTGGCTTGCAGCTGATGACTGATACCGCAACACTGATAAATAAAAGCAATTTCTTCATAAATCGAACCGTTTGCTCTTCTATTCGATGGTGAGTTTGTGGGCACCATTGTAAGAGAGGTAGAGCTTGAAGGTGTGACTGCCACCGTCGATAGAGAGGTTTGCACCGTCCTGTGTCAGACCATTGACATCACCACCCCAGTTGATGGCCCAGTCGTGGTTAGCACGGAACTTGTACTCGCCTGATACCTGATCGGTAGTAACCTCCCAGCAGCCTTCCTCAGTATTGTAGGTCATCTCCAGATCACTACCCCACTCATTGAAGCCACCAATCATGCTGACGCTCTCAATCTTCGTGAGGGTGTAGTTCAGGGCACCTGCATCGAGGAATATCTCGTAGAAGCCTTCGCCTGGATCAGGACAGTTAGGACCACCTGCATCTGTCAGGGTTCCACTGGTGGTGGTGCCACTGACATACTCGAGGTCATCATCCCAGTTGTCGGCATTAGGCTTGAACTTGAACTCACCGTTCAGATAATAATAGCCCTTGTACTTACCATCGTTGGCAGGACCAGCGAGGGCATGCGATGTACCCCATCCGCTCTCGTTACCAATCTCATAGAAGTAGTCGCCAAAGCTGAGGCCTGCACCACTCCATGTCTGGTTCATCAGGTCGAACTGGATGCGATAGAACTTTGCACCTGCCACGTAAGCTACCTTCAGGTTACCACCAGCATTGTTGGTAGCAAAGACACCTTCGGTATCAGAAGCTGTGAGACACTTGCTCCAGTCGCCACCGAGACCAGACTTCGGCGTTACCTTGAACTCGATGTCGCCAGTAACCTTGTCGCCTGGGATCATGACGGTGAAGATAGAGTTCTCATAAGGATCTGCTCCACCATTGCTGAGCTCATAGTCAGTATTGGTGTTATCCCATCCGTTCACTGTACCCGTGATGTAGTAAGCATCCTCAATGACAGGAGCATTAGGCGTAGCGGTAAGCGTCGTGCTGCCCGTCGTAGCGATGGCAACACCATTCACTTTCACATAAGCAAGCACCTTCACAGGGATAGTACGTGCCACTGGGCGGCGGCCCCAGAGCGCATTAACTGCGCTCTCGAGCTCTGCCTTACTACAGTTGAAATTCTCGTCAATCTTGATGGCAATCTCCTTGCTGCCATCCTCGTTGGTGATACTGGCTGTATACGTAGCCTCAGCACCTTCAGGATTAGAAACAGAGGCACTGAAGAGCTTCACAGTAGTCTCATCGGTAATCGTAGCGAAGTTGACGGCTTCGCCTGGCGATACACTGATGCTGACGCTGACGGGCTCCTCGGGACCATTCTGGAAGGGCTGTGCCCAGTCTTTATAATCTTCGGTACAGCCTGCCATCAGCAGTGCCATACTCATGATAGATAATATCTTCTTCATAATGCAAACCTGTTTTTACTTTTCAATAAACATGTACTGACCTGTGATATCATTCAAGAATACCTTGTAAGAGCCAGCCTTGTATGGAATGTTTGGTCCGTTCTGTGTACCCTGTCCATAGGGGAATTCAGCAGCACCCCAGTTGAAGTCCCAACCACCATCGGCAGCAAACTTCATCTCACCATCGGCACCAGCCTCGAACTGAGCCGTCCATGCATGGTTCTCACCACCGTAAGTGTCGAAGCCTGTCATCAGGTTGGCGTTGACATCCCAGTCGTTGTAACCACCAGGCATACCCATAGTAGTGAATGCACGTGGTGTGCCCTCGAATGGATCGACGGTGAGTACATTGTTCTTCGTATCAAGTTTCACGGTGTAATAGCCGTCAGCAGCTACGGTGATATTACCAGAACCACCATCGTTCATGACGTAGCCAGCATCACCAGCACCCCACTGATCATCCCACTTTCCAGGAATCTTAATGAGCTTGAAGCCCTTGCCTGCGGGGAAGAAGCCTGTGTAGCTGATCACACCCTTGCCAGTCACCTTGTCATAAGTCTCACCACCGATGGTCATCAATGGGAAGATAGCGGTACCGATGCCTTCCTCAGAGTTGTTCCAAGAACCATCACCGATGCACTCTCCAACGAGATACCAGAGCTCTGGAGCAGCGTCGGACAACAAGATGAAGTAGGGGTTGACATTGATGGTCACCACATTAGAATAGATCGTAGGCGTGCCAGGCACAGTAGATGCAGCACGTACGTAAACGGTCTGTGAGGCAGGCACGTTGCCCTCCTGCCATCCTGCTATCTGAACAAGGTTACGGTCGAGGGTGGTAGCGTCCATAGCGCCCTTGCCTCCCACGAGACCTGAAGCGATAACTGCATAGTCGGGAATCGTTGCACCACTCTCATCGGCATTAGCCTGATCAGTAGAGACGGTGAAGTTACCAGAGAGCGACACCTGAAGGTCGTAGCTGGCCTCGATGGGGAAGCCATAGTCAGGCTGTGACCAGGTGAAAGGCAGATCTGCGGAGTTTGCCAGATTGACAGTCTGTGAGGCATATCCAGGTTCGTTGAGCACGAACGTCGACGGCTGCTGCAGCGTCGGGTTGGAGTCATTGTCGTCGGAACAAGCGGCGAACAGCCCCACGCTACACATCAGCAGCAATGTTGATTTCAATATATTCTTCATTGTCGTATACTTTTTTACCTTTTTACTTTTTTACCTTTTTCCCTCCCCTTAGTTTGCGTAGCCAGGATTCTGGGTCAGATTGGGATTGGCATTCAGATCTGTGCTGGGGATAGCGAAGATATTCTTGTAAGCCTCGAAGCTGCGACCTGCATAAGAACCACCCTTCCACTGCCAGTTGTAATCAGAGCTGCCACCGAACTTACCGAAGCGGATCAGATCCATACGGCGACGACCTTCATAATAGAACTCACGACACCACTCGTCGCAAATCTCGTCGAGGGTATAGCTATCTTTCGTCGTAGCGTTGGCACGGATACGGAGCTGATTGATGGCTTGTGCAGCTGCATTCTGAGCTGTACCACCACCCATACGAGCCTGAGCTTCAGCGTAAGTCAGATAAGCCTCAGCTGCACGGAACATGAAGAAGTCAGCATCGGGGAACTGTGCGCTACTGGTAGAAGCACCTGTAGTGGTGAAATTATTGAACTTAGCCACTGCAAATCCGTTCTTGAAGGCGCTGACATCAGTGTTGTCGATAGTACGGCCACGAGAGTCGATGATGGCGCGATCGTCACCAGCAGCCTTTGCGAAGTCCTTAGGACCAGCCTCAGGTGCATTGCCATTGGGGAACCACTTGGCAATCAGCTCTGGACGTGCACGGTTACCACCCCAAGTCTCTGTCGTACCGTTGGAGTCAACCATATCTGCATCGTGTGTAGAAGCGATGAGGAAGAGTGAGGTACCCCAAGAGGTGGTGCGCACACCGTCCTGCAGAATGGGGAATACAGCCTCGTAAGCAGCTGAGGTCTCACCATTGTCAGCCATAAACAACATCTGATATGCGCTCCAAGAGCCAGCACCTGTCATGTTCAGCTTATAGCTTGAGGTCATGACCTGCTCAGCATACTGGGCAGCCTTATCATAACGGGCAGTACCAGTGTAAACCTCTGCATTCAGATAGAGGCGAGCCAGCAACAACCAGGCAGCAGCCTTGTCTACACGGCCATAACCTGCATCTGTTGATTTCTTGGCAACAGCAGCACTCAGCTGAGGCTCGATCTCGAGGAGCTCACTCTCTATAAAGTTGAACATCTCTGCACGAGAGTACTGTACTGGTTTCTCTGAGGTAATACCAGTAACGAATGGAACATTTCCCCATCCGTCCATCAGCAGGAAGTAGTCCAAAGCGCGGATAAAGCGAACCTCTGCCGACATGGTAGAATTATAGTCACCAAACTCCTGCAGATATTGGTTACAGAAAGAGATACCTGTATAGAGGCGATAGTAGTAGCCACGGAGCATCGGGTGTGATGCATCGTAGGTGTTATAGCAGAAGTTGGCGATACCCTCATCACCCCATCCGCAAATCGACTCATCAGTGGTGAGCTCATTGGCATTCCACATCTGGCGTACGAATCCTGATGTACCGCCGTCGATACCATCGACGTCGCAGTCACCATTGGCACCGCCATTACCTGCCACGGCAATATTGGCATAGCACTTGTTGAAGAGCTGCTCCGGCTGAATCTTCGTTTGCAGGTTAGGATCGATAGGCTCTACGTCTAGATCCTTTGTGCAGGAATTCAGACCTACTGCCAGTAAGAGGGCAGCTGCCGGAATGATATTTTTGATATATGTTTTCATTTTACCTTATTTTATTATTTAGAAGTTCAGATTCAAACCGAGGATGAATGAGATAGGACGGGGATAGAGGTTGTTGTCAATACCACCGAACACTTCAGGATCGATACCCTTATACTTGGTAATACAGAATACATTCGATGCAGTAGCGTAGATACGACCTGCGATTCCCTTGTAGTTACCGCACTTGAACAACTTGTCGAAGCTGTAACCCAGTGTGATGTTGTCGCACTTCAGGAACGAACCGTTCTGTACCCAGTGGTCAGAAAGCTTAGCCTCCAGATCATAGGTCTGCCAGTTGTAGTCGAGTGCTGCAACAGGACGGTTGCCGTAGAAGTTGTTACCACCTGAGTAAAGCTCGGCAGCACTCATGTTGACATTACCCGACATCAGGTTGTTGAATACATAGTTACCAATGCTGGCACGGAGTGCGAAGCCGAGGTCCCAGCCTTTGTACTCCAGGCGTGAGCTCAGACCCATTGTCACAGGTGCCATCGGACTCTTGTAGAAGTACTTGTCTGACTCGGTGATCACACCGTCGCCGTTACGATCGACTACCAGTCCCTCGATAGGCTTTCCTGCCTGATCGTAAACCTGCTGATATACATAGAAGGAGTTTGCAGGATGGTCTACAGCGTGAGCCTGTGCGTAAACACCGGTACCACCACCGATACCACCAGTGGCAACAGGCTGTCCGTCGCCTGTCAGCTCCGTAATCTTATTCTTATTATAGGTGAAGTTATAGTCGATGGTCCAGTACCAGTTGTCTGTCTGAATAGGCTTCAGGCCTAAGGTCACCTCGATACCCTTGTTCTCCATCGATCCGATATTGGTCATCACGCGGTTCTTGAAGTTTGTACCAGCTGCCATATCCGACTCATTGAGCAGATCGGTAGTCTTACGATAGTAAACATCCACACCGACGGTGAAACGCTGGTTCCATGCACCGAAGTCGACACCCACGTTATAAGTATCGGTGGTCTCCCACTTCAGATTCGGGTCGTAAGCCACGGGGCGTGCCAATGTACCGTTGCTTGCCAGGTCATAATAGCTACCCACACCAGTGTTCATGCTGTAGATGGCAAAATAGTTATAGTCGCCGATACCATCCTGCTGACCTGTCTTACCATAACTCAGACGAAGTTTCAGATCAGAGAGCCAGCCTACATTCCTGAGGAACTTCTCCTCGCTCATCTTATAAGCCAGAGCTGCTGAGGGGAAGAGTGACCAGTGATCCTTGAAACGTGAAGAACCGTCGTCACGGAGTGTCGCTGTGATATAGTAGCGATCCATGAGGATATAGTTCAGACGTCCGAAGAACGATACGAGGTAGTTCTCTGTCTTGTAGTTGTAGAGCGACCAGTCGTGATACTTTCCAGGATTCTCGAGGTTGGTGCTGGGATAAGCCCCCCAGTAGCTGTTCTCCTGCTTGCGCCAGAAGTGCTGCCACTCGTAACCAGCCATGATATCGAAGTGGTGGTTCTTTGAGAAGTCCTTATAGTACTGTGCATAGGTAGAGAGCGTCAGGTTGCGCTTGGTGATCTTGTCCCATCCGTGTGAGCCGTAGTAGATGGCTGCAGGAGATGAGCGCTCTACATCGGTCCACTGCTTACCATTAGAGAAATCACCACCGAGAGTCAGGTGGAGGCGTAGATCCTCGAAACCGTGAATCTTATAGTCGATGTCAGCATTACCGATGAATGAGCGGCTGATGGCACGGTCGTCATTCAGATCCAACAGCGCCACGGGGTTGGCTGTTGCATTACGGTTGTAGGTATTTGGCCATGCGGGGTCGTTGAGCGACTCTCCGGGCACCTTCCACTCCGTGTAGCCACCGAAGTTGCCGGCATCAGGTGATGTCGTGTCGTAGATGGGCTTTGTAGGATCGTATGCTACAGCAGCACCGATGGCACCTGTGTTGGCATACTGTGTCTTGGCCCACATACCCTTGGCATTGATGTTCAATACCAGATGGTCATTCAGTAACGAGGGATTCAGGTTCAAGGCAGCGGTGTAGCGTCTGAAGTTTGAAGTCTTCAGGATACCCTGCTGATTGGTATAGCCGAGAGAGAGACGATAGGGGAAGTTACCAGCAGCACCTGAGAGTGTCACGTTGTGGTCGTGGCTCCATGCAGTGCGATAGATCTCCTTCTGCCAGTCGGTGTTGGCATCGCCTAAGGCAGCCATGGCAGCCTCCTCACGGGCATTGCCCTTATAGAGCTGTGTGGCGAAAGCACGATACTGGTCACCGTCCATCACGTCGATGAGCTTCTTCTTCATACTCATTGTGACACTTCCTGAATAAGATACCTGAGGCGCACTGCCCTTACGACCCTTCTTCGTGGTGATGATGATAACACCGTTAGAACCACGGCTACCGTAGATAGCGGTAGCTGAAGCGTCCTTCAGCACGTTAAACGACTCGATATCCTGAGGGTTCACCATCGAGAGGGGGTTGGCAAGACCCTTCACGCCGTTGTTGTCCATAGGCACACCGTCGATGACGATCAACGGGCTGTTCGAGGCGTTCAGTGATGATCCACCACGGATACGGATGGTAGAACCGCCACCAGGGGTACCGCCATCGCTCGTCACGTTCACACCAGCGATCTTACCCTGCATCATGTCCTGGGCGTTCACCACGAGACCCTTGTTCTTGGAATCTGGCTTCAAGGCCGTTACCGATCCCGTCAAATCGCTTTTCTTCACTGCACCATAACCGATGACTACCACTTCATTCAGCACTGCGGCGTCATCCTGCAGAACGATTTCCAACGTAGGTGCAGCCTTCACCGTCTGCGGCTGATAGCCGATATAGGTGATGGTGATGTTTGCACCCTGATTGGCTTTCACGACGAAATTACCGTCGAAATCAGTCACCGTGGCGGTCTGTGTGCCGTCAACGCGAACTGTTGCGCCGATAATGGGTTCGCCTGTAGCATCTTTCACATGTCCCTTGACATCAATCTGAGCAAAGGCACTTACCGATAGGAGCAGCCCGAATATGAGGCCAAGCATCCTAAGCGGAAATTGAATGTTTACCTGCTTCATCATTAATTTTTAATTAGAGTTAATTGTTATATGTTATATCGTTTAAAATTCTTAGGCTCAGAGTTCTACGGTGCAAAGATAGCTCTCTTTTTAATATATTGTACTTTTATTAGCAAAAAAACACACTATTGTACAATGCAAACGTTTGCATGCGGGTGTACCTATATTAAAAGTTAAGGAAAATGCTTGGAATTATTTTTTTTTAGTATCTTTGCAACGTGAATCATTAAAAACCAAATGGACGACAAAGCACCCATGACGATGAAGGACATTGCACGCGAGTTTGGAATCTCCGTAGCAACTGTGTCGCGAGCCCTGAAGGATTCGCCCCGCATCAGCGAAGAGCGGCGGAAGGCCATCCAGCAGTATGCCCGCGAGCACAACTTCTATCCGAATGCCATTGGCGAGGCCCTGCGCCACAGCCGTGTGATGCCACAGCGCATCATCGGTGTCATCGTACCTGAGTTTACTCATTATTATTTTTCATCGATTCTGACAGGTATCGAGGAGACCGCCGCTGCTCGCGGCTATCACATCATGGTGGCACTCAGCGGCGAGCGCTATGAGCGCGAGGTGCAAATCTGCGAGAATTTCCACCGTTACAAAGTCTGCGGCGTGATTGTCTCACAGGCGAAAGATACGAAGAACTACGACCACTATCAAAAGCTGATCGATGCAGGCATTCCCCTGGTGTTCTACGACCGCATCTGCACAGGTGTGAATGCCAGTCGCGTGGTAGTCGACGATTATTTGGGTGCCTATAACGCCGTGTCTCACCTGATTGCCACAGGCTGCAAGCGCATCGCCTTCTACGGCTCCCCCATGCAGCTCCAGATTTCCAAAAACCGTTTCAACGGCTATAAGGATGCCCTGTTAGAACACGGACTGCCCATCGACGAGTCGATTATCCGTGAATGTGACAACCGTGCCGACGCAGAGATCGTGACACCAGTAATCCTCGCGATGGAAAACCGCCCCGACGGTTTCTTTGCCGTCAATGACGATACGGCTATCGGCATCCTCTATACGGCGAAGCATGCTGGACTCCGTGTGCCTGACGACGTTTCCATCTGTGGCTTTACCAACGGCCAGCGCGCCGTGGCCTGCGACCCTATGCTGACAACGGTAGAGCAGCGCGGCTACAGGGTGGGCGAAGAGGCGGCTAAGATCCTGATGGATAAGGTCGAGGGCATCTCGCCTCTCGAGAAGGTCGAGAAGCGCATCGTGCGCACCCGTCTTGTCACTCGTGGAACGACGAGGTAAAAATGAAAAAACGAGAAAATGATAAGAATATGAAACAAAAACCTGATCTTTCCTTCTGGAAATTGTGGAATCTGAGCTTTGGATTCTTTGGTGTGCAGATAGCTTATGCACTGCAAAGTGCAAATATCTCGCGCATCTTCCGTACACTGGGTGCCGACCCTCACTCGCTGAGCTTCTTCTGGATCCTACCCCCGCTGATGGGTATCCTTGTGCAACCGATTGTCGGAACACTGAGCGATAAGACTTGGACGCGCTTTGGCCGCCGTATACCCTATCTGTTTGTGGGAGCCCTCGTGGCTGTGGCCATCATGTGCCTCCTGCCTAATGCCGGCTCCTTCGGCATGGCCGTGGGTGCTGCCCTCATCTTCGGTCTGATTGCCCTCATGCTGCTCGACACAAGCATCAACATGGCGATGCAGCCGTTTAAGATGCTCGTGGGCGACATGGTCAACGAGCAGCAGAAGGCCAAGGCTTACTCTATCCAGTCGTTCCTCTGCAACGCAGGCAGCGTGGTGGGATTCCTGTTCCCGTTCGTGTTCACCGCCATCGGATTAAGCAATGTGGCTCCAGAGGGCGTTGTGCCCGACTCGGTCATCTGGTCGTTCTACTGCGGTGCTGCCATCCTCATCCTCTGTGTCATCTACACCTCGATGAAGGTCAAGGAGTGGAACCCGCAGGAGTATCGTGAGTATAACCCCGTTGCCGAGGAGAAAGAGGACAGTGCCAACTGGATAACCCTGCTGAAGAACGCCCCCTCCACCTTCTGGAAGGTTGGTCTCGTACAGTTCTTCTGCTGGGCAGGTATGCTCTATATGTGGACCTATGTCGTCGATGCCGTCTCCGAGACTGTCTGGGGCACCATCGACCCCACCACCAATGCCTATCAGGAGGCAGCCAACTGGACGGGCGTGCTCTATGCCATCCAGGCGATGGGTTCTGTGGTATGGGCTGCCACACTGCCCCGCTTCTCCAACACCAAGATGGCCTACAGCGTCAGTCTGATACTGGGAGGTCTGGGATTCCTGCTCATTCCGTTTATCCCCGATATGTACGGACAGATTGTGCCCTTCCTGCTCATTGGCTGCGGTTGGGCTGCCATGCTCGCCATGCCATTCACCTTCGTCACCAATGCCCTGCAAGGGTATGGTCACATGGGTGCCTATCTGGGACTGTTCAATGGCACCATCTGTGTCCCCCAGATCATAGCAGCCCTCTGTGGCGGCATCATCCTGACGCTCGTAGGCGGCCACCAGTCGTCCATGATGCTCGTGGCAGGCGTCAGCTTCCTGATTGGCTCAGCCTGCGTCTTCGTGATTAGGGATAAGAAGTAAAATCGATTGTTTTTCTACTCGCTGACGTCGTCTTTCCGACGGCGGAAGAGGACGGCAGCGATGACGGGCGCTCCCACAAGGGCAGTAACACTGTTCACTGGGAGCGCTCCTTCAAAGCCTGGCATACGCGCAATCAGGTTGCAGACAAGGGCCAGTGCAGCACCACAGAGCATCGTGGCGGGGATAAGTATGCGGTGGTCGGAGGTGCGGAAGATGGCACGCGCCAGATGGGGCACGGCAAGACCGATAAACATGATGGGGCCGCAATAGGCCGTGACAATAGCCACAAGCACACCCGAGCAGAGGATCACCAACAGGCGCGCCCTGCGGATGTTAAGACCCAGATTCGAGGCATAGCGGTCACCCAAGAGCAACAGATTCATGGGTTTCACCAACAGGAAACTCAGTGGCAGGAGGATGGCCATGAGGACGACGAAGAGCACCATCTCGTCGCCAGAGACGCGCGAGAACGAGCCAAGCCCCCACACGACAAACGCCTTCACGTCTTCTTCAGGCGAGAGGAACTTCAGCACACCGATAATCGCATTGGCCAGATAGCCGATCATCACTCCTATAATTAATAAGGTGACATTGCCACGCACCTTCTGCGAGATCCACACGATGAGCATCATCACTGCCAGTGCACCGATGATGGCAGCCACAGACATCGCAGCATCGCCCAGATAACCCAGACGCGACAGTGCCACTCCACCCAGGCGCCCTGAGAGCAGCACGACAAAGGCCACACCCAGTGCAGAACCGTTGCTGATGCCCAGCACAGAGGGACCTGCCAGCGGATTGCGGAACACCGTCTGCATCTGCAGACCGCTCACCGCCAGTCCTGCTCCCGCTACAATCGCGGTCAGAGCCTGAGGCAGGCGCGACTTCCAGATAATATTCGACCATATCTCGTTACCATCATGCCCTGCGAGGATGCTGCACACATCACCCACAGGGATGCGCACAGAACCTATCAGCAAGTTGACTATCGCCAAAACGAGGATAGCCACCAGTAGCAGGATGATATAAACAGATCGCTTCAAACCTTTTTTACCTTTTTACCTTTTTACCTTTTTACCTTTTCAAAAGTCTGTAAAACGTAGGCTGGTAATCCTTCTCCACGAGCTCAGGATGGAAGATGGCCACAAAGTCCTTCAGCAGCACGTCAGGCTTCACAGGCGATATCTCGTAGTAAGGCGCCTGCTTCATGTTACAGTAGATGACACGATGACCCTTGAAGGCGCTGAAGAGTTCGTTGCGAGGCTCCGAGGCTTTCAGAGCGTCGTAGCTGAAGTCGCCAGGATAGCTGTTCAGTATGCGCCAGTAGTCAGCCTTCGCCGCGAGGGCATACATCTTCTCAAACTCCAGGTTCTCCCCACTGGTCTCGTCGTCGTCAATCACGTAGTCGGCACCTGCGTCACGGAATATCTGAGCCAGATAGTTCTTGCCGCCCACAGCGTGCCACGTGCCGTAATGCATCTCGCCCGAGAAGACACTGGGGCGCTCAGCCACCTTCGAGGCTGCCTCCTTCAGTGCTTGATAACGCTGCTCGATACCGTCGAAGATCTCGCAGGCCTCGCGCTCCTTACCGATGAGCATCCCCACAAACTTGATCCACTCAGCCTGCCCCAACGGGTGGAGCTCCTGATAGCCGAGGTGGGGCACGAGGGTGATACCCGTCTCCTTGATGGCCTCATAGCCACCACGCTTCGAGGGCGAGATAAGGATCACCTGCGGATTGGCAGCGAGCACCATCTCCGTGTCGAAGTTACCCTCCATACCTATCTTCACGATGCGCCCGTCCTTCGTGCGCGCCAGGATATCGGGGTTAAAGAGGTTCTTCGTGCCCGTGATGCCCTTCACCACGTCGTGCGCATCGAGGATGGTGAAGTTCGAGAGCTGCAGCGCCGTCATACAGATGGTGCGCTCCACAGGCACCTCAATGCGCGTGTAGCCCTGAGGCACCTCTCCCCCCTCGCCATTGACGAGGGCGAAGCGCTCATGACCGCCCACCTCGACGAGGCGCACGCCTGCCGAGTCCTTCACGCTGTAGCCCGTCGCATAACGGGGTTTCACAAGCTCCAGTGCCGACAGACTGTCAGCCGCTCCCTCTGCCTCAGCACTGCCACGCCCGCCACCGCCTCCACAGGCGCAGAGAACCAGCAGGGCAGACAGTAATAAGCTCAACCGCCTCATCATCACTTTTGACTATTGACGATGTCAGACGATTTGACCGTCTTGTAGAGATAGGCAACGGCACAAGGCTCCATGCCCACGGGGAAATTCTTCGCAAAGACACCAGACCCACGGTAGATGTTCACGAAACTCTCCGATCCGATTATCACGTTACCGCCAGCATAAGGATTAGGATCGATGCTGATCACGGTGGGGTGCTGGATTGGATTCGAACTGTCGCCGCTCAGAGGGAAGTTCGTGTAACCGCCATAGCCGTTGATGTTATAGATGCTGTACGAGGGCCTTGAATTCCTGCCGATGGGGTCGTTACAGGTCACGATGCTATAGCCGGCAGCGTCCATACCCGTAACGTCGGGAATCAACTTCTCCACAGAGTTGCCATAGATGAGATAGAGGGCAGCGTCCTTCTGCACCTGCTGATCGTCCAGAGAGCCGAAGTCGCGCACAAAGAGCATATCGCCAGCGGCCACCACCTCCATCGGCCGTCGGATAGAAGCGTTAGAGAATGAAGTGACGCTGTAGCTGGCACCCAGACTGACAGTGGCGATAGAGGGCTGACCACTGCAGCACACATAGAGCACAGGCACATTGTCCTTCATGTCGAGGTACAGGCCCTCAGGCTCCTTGCCTACCTCAATCTTGTTAATGAAGCCACGCGTATTCGTATCGAAGATGCCCACGAATCCGCCGTGTGTGGTCACATACAACTTACCGTCGTAAGCCGTCAGACAGCGGGGACCGTCGCCAGCCTCCTCGCCCATCTCCTCCGTAGTACTGATACGGTCTAACATCTGGAAGTTGTCAGCGCTCAGCACGAAGATGGCATCCTCGTCTGTGCTGGCGACAAACACCTTACCGTCGTGCTCCAGCACGTCGTTGGCGCCAGCACCGAGGTCAGAGGCCACAGCGCGCGAGGTGCCAGCCTCATAGTCCAGATAGTACAGACTGCCGGGGATGCCAGCCACCTCACTACCACTACAGAGCACGAGGGCGCCCTTCGTCACGACAAGTTCCGAGCTGCCGCTCCCCTTGTTGTCGTTATCATTGCTCAGACATCCCGTCAGGAGTCCCGAGCCCATCGCCATCAAAGCGATACCAAATAAAAATCTTCTCATATTTTTTACTTTTTTACCTTTTTACTTTTTTACCTTTTTACTTTTTTAAAAGTTTCCTTCCTAAGTCCTTCTGCTGACAGATATCCACAATCTGCGCCACGACCTCTTCCATCCTCGGCACCTCAGCCACATAGTACGACGGATACTCAGGCGACAGCACCACGAGGTTCATCGCCCTCACGCGCAGACCGTAGTGCGCCTCCAGCATGTGGCGGTACAAGTTCTGCTGGATGCAGTAGTGATAGTAAGAGGTGTCGGGCAGGTTGATGCCGTTGATGCTCATCTTACCCCCGAAACCCTCTGTGATGGGCTGACCCAGCTGGTTCACCACCTTCGTGCTGCGCTTCCAGTCGTAGATGGTAAACGTGCCGTCGCCGTTCTGACAGATCATGTCGATGGTCCCCGCGATGTTAAGTCCCGTGTCGTAGACGGGCCACTCCTGGCGGTAGGGACTGATCCGGTAGTCGCTGACGAAGTTCAGGAAGTACTGCTTCTCCTGCTCGATGCTCACCTCCTCCGTCTCACCCTCATAGCAGAAGGGACATACGGTGAGAAACGTGCCGTCGCGGAAGTAGTTCTCCGTCTGCTCGTGCATGAACGTGCCCACCTCGGCAGCCCTGCGCCCTATCCGCTTCCACTTCTTCAGCGACTCCTCAATGGGCACGCCGTAGCGCTCCCACTGTCGCTGGGCTATCCCCTGGGCGTCGAAAGGCTCAAAGAAGTAACCTATCAGCGAACTCACAGGCAGCAGCTGTTGCTCGCCCTTGTAGGTGTACACGTGCCCCTCAGGCTCAAAGTCGATATACTGGTCCTGCTCATATTTGCCAGCATCCTTGAAGGCCCGCATTTTCGCCTCCATTTCCTTCGATCTCGTCATCTGTATCTGTTTTTGCTGGCAAAATTACTAATTTTTTTTGTTTCTTCTGTTCTTATGTCTAAAAAATTATATATCTTTGCCCCAAATTACCAAAACGTCAACCCTTATGAAAGAACAGTATTTTGCCGACAAGAACCGCTACGACTGCGGTATGGAGTACGAGCGCTGCGGGCGCTCAGGTGTGTTACTGCCAAAGGTGAGCCTCGGCTTCTGGCACAATTTCGGAAGCGTCGACCCCTACGAGCGCAGCCGTGAGATCACCCACTACGCCTTCGACCACGGCATTACCCACTTCGACCTCGCCAACAACTACGGACCCGTCTACGGTTCTGCAGAAGAGACCATGGGCCGACTGATGGACGAAGACTTCCGCCCCTACCGCGACGAACTCTTCATCTCGTCGAAGGCGGGCTACGACATGTGGCCTGGGCCCTATGGCAACTGGGGCTCGCGCAAGTACCTCATGGCATCGCTCGACCAGAGCCTCCGCCGCATGAAGATCGATTATGTTGACCTCTTCTACAGCCACCGCTACGACCCCAACACACCCCTCGAAGAGACGCTGCAAGCCCTCGTCGACATCGTGCGCCAAGGCAAAGCCCTCTACGTCGGTATCTCCAACTGGCCACTCGAACCCTTGAAGTACGGCTACGAGTATCTGAAAGCCCACGACGTGCCCCTGCTCATCTATCAGGGACGCCTGAACATGCTCGACCGCAAGCCACAGGAGACAGGCATCACCGACTTCTGCGCAGAGAACGGCATCGGCTTCATCGCCTTCTCGCCCCTGGCACAAGGCTTGCTCACCGACCGCTATCTGCAGGGCATTCCCGCCGACAGCCGCATGGCCAAGGAGAAGTTCCTCAAGAGCTCCATGCTCACCCCCGAGCTGCTCGAGAAGCTGCGCCACTACAACGACGTGGCCCAGAGCCGTGGCGAGACACTCGCAGAGATGGCCCTCGCCTGGATCCTCCACCAGCGCGCCGTCACCTCCGTCCTCATCGGTGCCAGCTCCACCGCCCAGCTCGAGAAAAACCTCAAGTGCGTCAGCGCCGCCCCCTTCGACGAAGTGCTTTAACCCATCCAAGGCTTAAGAAATAAGAGCCATTCACTCTAGGGGGCTGACCCCAGAGTTCAAAAAGAAAAGACCGGGAGCAATCATGCCCTCGGCCTCTTTTTTAAGCCTTCAGAAACGCAATGCGCCTTCGATTATCCTTAGGGCGCACCGCGAAGTGCAGCCAGACGGTGGAACCATGTTGCTCTAAGAGCATTTCATCAAACTCCTGCTTGGTACCATCAGCGATATCCAACAGTATTGACGCATAGCGGATCATCTGCTCTTTCCCCGCGCAGCGGATATCCACTGCGCACCCTGAAAGATGATTGGACGTCTTAGCCCCACCCGCGAGCAGATTCACCGCAGGTGAACGGTAACCCGAGTTGATGATAATCGGCTCAACGTTTTTGGACGTCTCATAATCCTCCCCTGGTTCCAGACAATACAGCGTGTTATAACTGTAACGCAGATCCTCGAGCCAGTTCTCGCAGATACTCTTTAAGTTCTCTATTGCCACATGACTGGGGATGTTGCCATCTTCCGTATCATGCTTTGTCTTACACAACTCCCCAAGCGTAAAATGTTGAGAGAGCTTCATTTGTTTGTTGATACTTACTTCTTGCATAAACTATAAATTTTTAAAATGTCCCAAATTGTCCCTGTCCCATTGTCCCAGATTAAATAATATGAATGAGCTTACGGTATTTCCCGGCATCATTACCATCCTTTATCAGTTCTATTTGTTTATTCTGGGTCAATCTATACAGCTTCTTCCTAACAGCTTCATCATTATTATATTCAAAAGCCCGCACTACATCTTCTTTTGTAAAAATGTCAGGCAATTGACTGAAACCTGATATCGATTTCTGATAGTGTCTTTTCCCGGTGATCTGTACATCATTGTTCATGTCGTCGAAATACTTCTCAGCCATGACTCCGAAAAAGTGCTGCTGGGTAGCATACTGGATGCGGGCAATGAGTTCACAGAGTTTCCAGTCAGTCTCATCCACTTCATACTCACCTATCCAATGGTTATTCTCCATGTGAAGACTACCCCAGTGACGCATGTCGATGAAGGGAGCTGCATAGTTAAGGGCGTGATAAGGCACGCGCTTCAGCATCAACTCATTCGCCTCGCTATCATCCTCAGCGCAATCCGCCATGCGGTTTTTGGTCCAGTCATAGAGTTTCTTCACCAATGGCCAAAGAGGTAATTCGCCATAGCGAGAGTCTAGACGGAATGCCCAAGTCTTCATGCGATCAAGCCGTTGCCAATCTATACGCTCTTTATCCTCAAATCCAATCATCTCGTAATTGGTTTTAGGCATAGGGATCACCGCCAGGCGAGTAGAGAGTCCTGATCCAAAGTTACGCTCATTCACCTTTTTCTTCAGCGCAATGGGAGTACCCGTGTAGATGTAATTCCACGTCACATTAAACTTATCTACAGGCGAATCCGAGTTCTGATACATCTGACCGTCTTTTTCGTTGTGAAAGGCTTTGAGTTCCATCGCCTGCTTGTTGATCCACGAACCACCGCTTTGCAAGGTGATAGAGTTATCAAGCTCCGTATCGAACGTGAACATGTGCAGTTGCATCTCCTTGCCATCAATGGTTTCCTTAGCATTGAGCATGTCCTGAATCAGCTGACCATTAGAAGTTCTGGCAGGGTGAATACGGATGATGCCCTGAGGCTTGTCCTTACCCTCCTTATTCGCAGCCTTTTTCTTCTGATCCTGCTTGTAGCGGTTCAATGCGGCAAGCCCAGCCTTATCAGCAGCCTCTATAGGAGCTGAGAGGATTTCAATGATATCCTCCGCCATGGACTTGTTGCTGGCAGGATGACCAATGATGTATAAGGAGCAATTCAGACGCCTTTCATTCTGCGGACGATGATAGAACCTATACCAAGTACGAGTCATCAAGGTCATGGCAGTTCCACCGCCCACGAAGAGTGCCGCAGGATACTGAGATTTCTTCAACCCTTCACAGATATCCTTCAGCAGCGGGAAGTCAGGGAACATAGCTTCAATCTCACGCCCCCACTCTTCCAACTTCGTATTGATGGTATTCTCATTCCTCATTCCTCCTTCCTCATTCCTCGAAAGATCACTCCTCGAAGTTATCTCCCGATAATCCTTGCCTGTAAACTCTTCTATCGCTTTGAGAAAGGCTTTGGATGGTAGCGCGCTCGCATTCCTTTTCTCTTTCTCCGCGACACACCCTGCTGCTGATTCCACCGTCTGGGCCACGTTCTCATCGCGCTCTGCGATAATCTCCTGCACCCAGGACTGAGCCTCGACGATACGCTGCACTTTGGCCTTATCCCCATCGAGCATAATAAGGAGGTCTGTGGCCAATTTGAGCGATTCCTTATGTCGATTAGAATCATCTGCGCATGGAAGTTTATCAGCATAACGCTGATCAATAATTCCCTGAATGTCATAGCCATGCCATTTTACAGAATCACCCACCGATTCAGCATCCACTTGCCCGACAGGCGCAGACCCTTGTTGAGAAGACGCACTGGTAATAATAGGAGCCGGAAGGCTGCTATGAGAATCAGCCCTATCATCAGAAGGGAATTTGTGATTAATTGGTTGAGTCTTCTTCTCCCGATACATGGGAGTATACTTCTTGTCAAATTCTTCATTGTAGTAATCAAATAATAGTTCTTCGTTAATATAAAGGATATCCTCCTCCTTCGGAGCAAAAGAGTTACGGGTAGCGTCGATACAACTTTCATCAGGCTGATAGCCCAACCTTTGGGCAAATACAATCTGATTATCAGCCAGATTCCCTTCATTGATGTCAGCTGTAAAGACAATCCTGATACCGTATCCGCTACTGGTTATATGCACCAGAGCAACACGCTTCATCATCTCTGCATCGTCACGCAGCTGATACCAGATCTGCATGGGATTCTCCACATGATCAATGTCGAGCATCACGAGACCATTCAGATGACATTCCGCCAGGCGACGATGGCGGAAGGGCGTACCCTTACCTGTACTTGTCTCATCAAACTCATAGCAGCAATAGATAAAAGCCGTAGAATTATCCTTAATCTCCTGAGCATAGGCTAAGAGCTTTTCTGCATCTGTCTTTGCAGCCCAAGCCTCTATAGCAGCCTTTTTCTTCAGATTCTGTTTTTTCAACAGAAACTTCTGATAGTCAGCACTATCGAGCCAAGTCTGGATAGCCGCTACGCCCTGAGTCTTCGAGGCATCTACAGCCGCCAGTATCGCCCTCCGCGCATCAATCCGCCAAGCCGTATTCGGCTTCTTTACTTGTTCCCAGAACACTTCCTTTGTACAAGGAAGTGCCTGAGAGAAATGAGTATTTTCTTGAAATGTGAACATCTATTCTATTTTTGTCCTTTTGTTCTTTCAGTCGCTACGCTTTGTGAAAGCGGCAAAGCCGAGCGCTTTTTATCTAAAAATCGTTATTCTGTTACTTTGTCTTTAATATGTCCTTATGTTCTTCTGTCTTATAACGTCTGTATGTCAGTGATGTAAAACACATTCTCGTGGCGGTCGTTGTTGTCGCCCCAGACACGCTGCTTCCAGAAGCCCTTCACGATGTAGGGCTGGTTCTGATAGTACTGCGTATCGCGGTTCTTCGATGCAGCCTCGCCCGTCAATTCTCCATAGATGGTATCGCCACCCCTCTTGAGCACGAATCCACGACTCTTGAAGTATTCAGAGCTGCCGTCCTGCTTCTGATACTGGCGCTCAGAGTATGCGCCCACCTCCAATACTGTTACTAATACTTCCATTGCTTATTCTTTTTTTTGACAGAAGAACATAAGAACATAATTTTTTGTCCCTTTTGTTCTTTTTATCTAAGAATTAATATGTCCCTTTTGTTCTTCTGTCTAAATAACGTTATTCTGTTACTTTGTCTTTAATTAAACTCTGTTGATCAGGTCCCGTACTTCCAGTGTGGACATGGCATCTTTCAAGTCACGGTGCATCGCCACGTTCACCAGTCGGAACCCGAGATCCTTCTTCACCGAGTTGTAGAACTTGATGCGAGTCGCACTCTCCTTCAGCCAGCCGTTCTCCAGTTGGCGGATGATACGATCCCTCTTCTTCCGACTTAGGCGATTATACGCACGGAACACGATCTTGCCAGTCAGTTTACACCTATGCAGAGACCCCTCCACATACCTACCATTCTCCAAGTTCTCCAGCGCCTCCGCTGGAATTTCAATGTACTTCTTCATTATTATGTTAATCTGTTATTATGTCTTATGTTCTTTTGTTCTTATTATCTTATTAATTCGTACATAGTTTCAAACAGCGCCAAACTTTGTGGCAGCACCTGAGGAATGTCCATGCGCCCAGGCTTCAGGACAGTGTTCAGCTGCTGATACGCATCCCAGTAGCTCTGAGGTTGCTGATGGCTCATGAGAGTAATCATCTGCTCCGAAGTCTCATTGATCTGCGAAGAGTTCAGCGGATAAGGTGTCGATAGATGCAGCTCTTCATTCTGCGTGTCATGCAGGATGCGCTTCTCCACGAGGATTCCGATCAGCTGGAGCATGTCAGTGCGCGTAAACTCAGCACTCTTCAGCGCAATCATACGCTCACGGCGAATCTTCTGATAAGGCTCATACTCATCTGCCCAAAGCTCTGCGCGACCAATCACCGACTCCAGCGAGAGCTTATCCTTACGACTCTGCCCACCATAGCAAGTATAATTGCTTACAACATCCTGCGCCCCGAGAATTGTCTGGTTATGACACACCCTTACCATCGGCCCGATACCGAGCTGGATACCCTTCTGATGATAAGCCACAGCAAGGCACGTCACCAATTCATCCGTCTCATCAGAGCGAATCTCGATGTTCGCATACACACGTCGCAGCAAATGAGCCTCAACAGAACGCTCCCCATACTGCTCTTCCAACTGAGGCAGCAGCGTCACACCAGGACGTTTCGAGTCCCTGTTAGCAGCAGCGAAGATTTCCTGCACCACTGGTGTCAGTCCCCGCTTTTCAAAGATCGCCAGCACCTGTTGAATCAGTGCGAAGTGATAGATTCCCCCTACAGGATCGCCCGTAGGCAGATTCTCATGATAGCTCCTTTCGAGCTCCCCGAGCGTCAGCACCTGTACTGGCTTCTCGGCAAAATTCAATTGTCTTTGTTCCATTATTTGTTATTTTTTGTTTTGTTTCTTTTTCCGTACCAATCTTTGACACCGACATAATCTTTGATCCACGCCTGCAAGTCACGATATACATCCGTTCTCAGCGCTTCAATAAAAGCCTCATACTCACTCTTTTTCAATGGGCAACCGTATTCCTTATGAGCATAATACCATGCCAGCACGATCTTTTCAGGCAATTCATCCTGAAGACCAGCTGTGAATCGTAGATTACCATTCAGGAAAGCGGCAATATGGTGTACAGCTTCATCGTAGCAAGTGATGAGATCATACTCTTCAACTATTTGTTTCACTTCCTTAAGACTCTCTATTGTCAGACCATGGACATCAAAGAGACAATAAACACCATGTCTTTTCATCTGCTCTTTCTGATTTGTTTAACTTTGTTTCTGATGAATTCAAGACCCTCTGCAGTCCAAACCATATAGTTCGACTGGCGGAGGCATCCATCCAGTTTGTAGGACTCATGATGACGATAAGCCTCATAGCCTAACAGTGTGTAAGGAGGAAGCAGCTCATAAGCACCTTTAACGTTCTTGATAATATTGTTTTCCTCCAACAGCATGCAGAGTTCATGATACCTCATCCTTAACTTCCTTGCCACTTGCGACATGGTGAAACACCCCATAGCGTTCTGATTTGTATTGAAGATGTAAGAACGTCTGATCTCGTCACTGCGTTTCATCAACTCGGCCTCAGTCTCCAGTAAAATCTGAGCGGAAGCAGATTTTTCACTTTCCACTTTTCGTTTTTCACTTTCCAGCTCTGCCCACCGCAGTACCAACCTCGCTCTTGCCACATCATTGAACTTTGTGGCAATGAAAAGTGACTCCGTTTTACTGAGCATAAAACATGGTCTAAACCTGTATCCGCCATTAGGAAGTGACTCCCTGATTTGCATCTGGGAAAATTTTCCCTGATGTTCAAGTTCCCATGCAGGTTCCATCTTTCTGATGGCTTTCAGTACATCATTATGAGGTTTCCCAACGAGATTTGCAATCTCAATAGATGTGATTTGCTTGGCATCATTCATCATATCCTTTGTAATAATCTGTGTACTCATTATTATACTCTTTTGTTCTTATTATCCAAATTCCTCATTTTACTACGTACTCTTTTTTTCAGGATGTCGTGATCATACGCGATCATCAGATAGCAGATGTCGAGCACGAGATCCGCAGAGATGACGCCCGTCGTGTGGGCGATATGCTCACTGGCAAAGCTCACGAGGTCATCAGCCAATTCCAGCTGCATATCCTCATCGAATCCACGAACCACCATCATCAGGTGTCTTAGCCTGAAATAGGTTGACTCCCATAGAGTCTTAAATGTTAAACGATTAAATTATTTTAAGTTTTATGGGAAAACAAAAATTCAGTCGCGCTTTAAAGCGCAGTATCTGCATCGAGTACATGCAGAGTGGCATGTCCAGGAAGGAAATAGCGTTGAAATATAACCTTCCGAGTACAAATTTGCTGTCCGCATGGATACAAAGTTGCCTAAGTCCTTTGGAAATTCACGAAAAATGTGCATCTTTGCCTCGTGAAACCGTTCAATTAGATGATAACATGGCAAAGGACATTGTTCAGCAGTCGGCCGACCAGTCGGCATTAATAGAGGCTCAGCGTCGGCAGATAGAGAAGCTGGAGAAGCAACTCAAGTACAGTCAGGACAAGGTATTGGCTCTGAATACGCTCATCGACGTCATCGAGGAGCAGGGCATCAAGGTGCGAAAAAAAGCTGGGGTCAAGCAGTAGAGCGCCTGAACGGCAATACGGGCTATACCGTAACGTATTGCTGTGAGCTGCTTGACCGGACAAAGCAGGCTTATTACAAGAAACAGAAGCGTGACGCGGAGTACCTCATCCGCGTGATGCGTATCGTGGATGCAGTGAAGCAGATTCGCCAGATGGATCCAGGTATCGGCTACTACAAGCTGTGGCTGATGTCGAAGCGTATGTTCCTGTGCGACTGGGTGCCTGGACGCGATGCTTTCCTGCAGCTTCTGCGTGACTTCCAGCTGACGCAGAAGCGCCCCAAGCCTCGCCATACGACGAACTCGAACCACCGTTACCACAAGTACAAGAACCTCATCCGCGGCTTCGTGCCCACACGTCCTAATCAGCTCTGGGTGAGCGACATCACGTACATCGACCTGGTTGACGACTGCTGTTACCTGCACCTGGTGACGGATGCCTATTCGCACAAGATCGTGGGCTGGTGCCTGTCCGAGACGCTGGAGGCGGAACACACGCTCGAGGCCCTCAGGATGGCCATCTCGCAGGCTACGGCAGATGAGTTGAAAGGACTCATCCATCACTCTGACAGAGGCGTACAGTACTGCTGTAATGCCTATACGGACGAACTGAAGAAGTACGGCATAAAGATCAGCATGACGGAGGACTACAAACCTACGGACAACGCTATTGCGGAGCGTGTGAACGGCATTCTCAAGACGGAGGTTGTCTACCGTGAGAAGCGCTTCAAGACGTACCAAGATGCGCTGGAGCGCATATCCGGCTTCATCGCCTTCTACAACGATACCCGTCCACACTCCAGTATCGGCATGAAGACGCCCTCAGAGGCACATCAGGAGCAAGGTCCACAGCGTATCATGTGGAAGACTGCGAAAGAGCTCTCGGGGGCTGTCTGCCCCCTGCCGCAGGGCACCCCCTGAGTGTTTTTCATAGGTCAGGCTGCGCCCGGGGCAGTCAACCTTTTCAGTACAAAGTAAACAAAAACAGATGAAGAGTAAACAATATCCGTACGAAGTCTACGTTCTTAGGAAAAGAGTCAACCACCTCAGGGAAAGCAGACAACTATACCTAGGTCGGAGAGTCAACCTTTTCAGTATGGATAGGCAAGTGTTAAAAATCAAGGCCTAAACGGAGTCAACCTCCTACAGGAAAAGACACAGCAAGAACGGGACAATGGGACAGGGACAATTCGGGACAATTTGGATTTTGAAATTGCCAAAATGAGACAAGAAGAATATTAATTTATATTATATTATAATATAATATAAATTAAATATAATATTATAAATATTTGTCCCTTTCTAATTTAGCAATTGTCCCCAAATGTCCCTGTCCCATTGTCCCACTAGACTATAAAGATCTATAACCATGCATTTGGGATATGATAGTAATAAGAGCCATTTATCAGTTTGACAAATGGCTCTTACTGAAAAATATGATTCTCTTAATTTCTGAGAAGTGGGTTCGCTACGGCTCGCCCAATTGTGTGTAGATCAGCTGCACCTCTGCGGGCGTGAACGTGCGACGCGTGAGGTCAAGAAGATGGCGCAGCTGGGGATTGTACTCCAACCACTCCTTGAATTTCCTCCAGGCAGACATGGCTGACAGCTGGGGGAAGTACTGCTGGGCAAGCTCTGAGCGCCCGAATGTTCTTGTAAGTTTTTCCATTATATGATTGTTTTTAATTAATATGTTCCAGGCTCGCATGCTTTTCTCAAAAGCATCTGCAAAGGTACAAAAAATAATCGAGAAAAACAAAGAAAATTACACTAAATATTGCAACAATTTGCAACAACTTGCAAGAACTGGCAAAGCCGAAAATAAATATCGTACCTTTGCAGTGTCAAAAGGAATCAAAGGCAGTGCGCAGGCTGGAGAGGAATCGAGACAAAGTAACAAAATTATTTAACCATTAAAATTTTACAAACATGATTGAACTTTATCTTTCAAAAAACATGATTGAGGGGTCTGCTGCTTATGGCAAGTACTACCCTCGCGTGAGCTACAAGCAGACGCTCAACATCCACGAGATGGCCAAGCACATGGCTGAGCACAACACGCCGTTCTCGGAAGGTACCATCGAGGGTATCCTGCGTGACTTCGTGAAGTGTACCCGTGAGCAGACCCTGATGGGCAACACCGTGAAGGTCGACGACCTGGCTATCTTCAAGGTGAGCGTGATCGGCAATGGCTGCTCCAAGCTGTACGATCCTGAGACGGACAAGACCATCTCTGCCAGCATCGGCACAATCAGCAAGACCGACAAGACGGGTGCTGCCGTGCAGAGCCTGAAGCTCCTGGCACAGGCTACTGGCGAGTACACTCGTGAGGAGCTGAACAAGGTGGCCAAGCTGAGCTGGACTGACAAGGCTGCTGCCGAGATCGCAGCTGCCAAGGCCGAGGCCATCGGTGGTGGGGCTACCTCGGGTGGTAATTCTCAGGGTGGCAATGACTCGGGCGACGGGCCTACTAACGACGACGACGAAGCTCCGACCAATCCTTAATCGAGGGGTGCACTCTGGGGTCAGGCACTCTGGGGTCAGGCCCCAAAGTAAAGTCGCAGGCGACTGTACTTTGGCGCCAGACCCGAAGCCTGCGGGGTCCACTTTGGCGCCAGACCAGGGGGCTGCGCCTTAATCGAGGAACGAACCGTAACTTTAACCATTAAAATCTTAAACGCGTATGACAAAGAAAGAAACTATCAAATGGGTTGTGCAGATCATCGCCTCAGTAGCGTCTGCCATCCTCACCGCCCTCGGCACCACGTCCTGTATGGGACTCCACTAACAAGAATCTCGCTCTAGAACAGGGCGAGATTTTTTCGACCTGTACGTCATGTATCAGCCAGATGAAACCATCAGGCTGGAAGTAAGAGTTGAGAATGAAACTGTTTGGTTGACTCAGCAACAGATGGCTGAGTTGTTTAATGCGACCAAGCAGAACATCAGCCTTCACATCAACAACATTTATGATGAAGGTGAATTAGAACGAATCGCAACTGTCAAGGATTACTTGACTGTTCAAAAAGAAGGAAAAAGAATGGTGAAGCGACGCGTCACCCTGCCCGCCCGCCAGTTGGCCAATCACATACTCTACCCAAGGTGTAGCCAAGGTCAAAAGGCTGGCATTGCCTTGGATAGAACCAATTTACTGGGTTACTGTCCAGTGGACTGGCGGTATTCCAGAAGTTTGTTGTGGTAGTTGGCAACGGCGTCGGTCTGACGGTCGCGTGCCTGCTGATAGAGCAACTGGGCTTCAAGGAGGTCGGACATCTTTGAGGTGCCTGCCTGATAGTAGTTGCGGTTCAGACGGAGGTTCTCATCAGCCTGCTCGATGCTGCGCCGGGCGATGTCGAGTTGCTGGCGGGCCTCCTCGACATCATTATAGGCTTTCTGCATACGGATGCGCAGAAGTTCGGAGTTATCTGCGAGCTGCGCCTGTGCCTTCTCGTGCTCTATCTTCTTACGCTTGATGGCGTGTGAGCCTCCCCACCAGCCGCTGATGGGCACGTTGACAGTGGCGAAGATCATACCGAAGGTGTGGTCTCTGTCGAGCAAGTTGTGATAGTTGTAGCCTGCTCCCACGCCAACGCTGGGCAGATTCTTGCCAACTTCCATCTTATGCTGCAGGCCAGTGGCGCGTACCTGTTGGGTGAGCAGCTGGTACTCGGGCGTGGACTGCACGTTGAAGGCTGTCGCCTGCAACTGGTCTGCTCCTTCTTCGGGTGGTGCCACGAGGGTGAAGGCGGTATCGCTGAGGCAGCAGTACTGTGCGAGGAGGAGCCTGACAACCGAGGTGGCATTGCGCAGGGTGAGCTTCTGACTGGCAATGTCGTTCTGACGCAGCTGTACCTGTAGGAGGTCGTTACGCATGGCAACACCTGCCTTCAAGGCAACACCGACATCCTTGGCAATATCTGCCAACAAGGTCTCGACGGCCTCGATGGTCTTCATCTTCTCCTGAAGAGACAAGAGCTGCCAGAAGTACTGTTCGGTGGTCTTCTCGACTTCGTTCTCGGAGAGCTGCAGCTGCAGACGGCTCACCTGCTCGCCCACCTTCGCCAGGCGATTGCCGTTGACAATCTGCCCACCCGCGAAGACGGGCTGCACGGCCATCACACTACCAATGGTGCCATTCTTCAGCATCGAGATGCTGACGGGGTTTGACATCTCGATCAGTACCTGCTGCGGCATCTGCTGAGCGAACACCTCTCCCAGCGACTGCGGCAGAAAGTCTGAGGGGGCGAAGGCGGTCTGGGCCATGCCCTTGTTGGCATTGAACCAAAGCCCAGTGGCGCTGACATTGGGGAAATACTTCGTGAAGGCCTCGCGGCGCTGCTGCCGGGCGGCGCTGATGTCGAAGCGAGCCTTACGGACGGCGATGTTATTCTGGAGGGCTGAGTCCTTCAGCTGCTGCAAACTATAGGTTTGCGCTGTTGAGGGTAAAAAAGTAAAAAGGTAAAAAAGTAAAATACTCGTTACCTTACTTACAATTTCATTCATTATTCTCTTTCCCATAAATTTTACCTTTCTATTCTTTTACTTTTTTACTTTTCAAAGATACTTTCCAATAGATAACGGGGAGCATGGTGACAACGAGGATGAGCGAGCCGATACCACCGGCAAAGATGGTGACACCCACAGGCATCCAGAATGAACTCTGGGCGATGATCATCGGTACCACGCCCACGGCTGTGGTGGCCGTGGTGAGGAAGATGGGCACCATGCGGCGCTTGCCAGCATCATAGCCAGCCTGCTTCACGGCCTCGTTATAGGCCTTACGGTCGACGGTCCAGTCGCCATGCTCGGCAATATATTTCTTCACCAGGTCGTTGGCATGCTCGAAGATCAGGATCTCATTACGCATGATCATTCCCATCAGCGTGATGAGTCCGAAGATGGAGGTCAGTCCCAAAGCACGGTCCATCAGCCCGAGACCTATCAGCGTACCAGGAATCATCAAGGCGAGGGCTACCATGCAGATAAAGGTAATGCCATACTTCTTGAAGTTGAAGAGCAGGAAGAAGAACACTATGACCATCGCTATCGAGATACCTCCGATAATCTGCGGCATGGCCTCGTCGCCATACTCGATCTCGCCGCCCACCTCGCAACGCACACCTTCGGGGATGGCAATCTCCTGCTGCATGATGTCGGCAATGCGATACTCCACCGGCGAGGTAAACACACCCTGGGCGAAATGGGCTGTCACCGTGATGCAGCGCTCACCGCCACGATGCATGATGCGACTCTCGCTCCACTTGGGGGCTACCTTCGCTATCTGGCGCAGAGGCACGGTGGTATTGGTCTTGCTGACTCCTGCTGAGAGCATCGACAGCGGGGAAGTGATGCCCAGATCCTCGATGTCGGAATAGCGCATATCGGTATCGTCGCGCACGACAACGGGCAGCTCATAGTCGCCCTCCCAGACTTGCCCCACCCTCAGGTCGCTGGCTGAGGCACTCAGGGCGAGGGCTGCCGTGGTACGGGTGAAGCCCAGCTGTGCTGAGGTGACAGGATCGAGCTTGACGCTGATGAGGGGGAAAGGCTGCAGATAGTCGGTATGCACCCACTCGAGCTCGGTCATCTGGCGCATGCGCTCCATGAGGCGCTCGGCCACGACGTGGAGCGAATCGAGATCCTGACCATAAAAACGGTATTCAAGCTCAGGCACCTCAAGGTAGTCGAGACGCTTAAACTTCACATAGGCCTGAGGGAACGACTCGCTCAGGCGTGGCTGATACTCTGCCAGCAGGTCGAGCGTGGCCTTGTCGCTCTCGGTGTTGACTATCATCTGCGCGTAGTTGCTGCCTGCTATCTGCGGAGCGTAGGCATCCATGAAACGAGGCGACGAACAGCCGATGAACGAGGTGATGCTCTTGATGCGCCCATCCTGCTGCAAGACATGGCGCACGGAGTCGCAGACGGCCTCAGAATCGGCCAGGCCCTTGCCGTCAGGGAGATAAATCTCCACAGCAAACTGGTCACGGTCAGCGTAGGGGAAGAGGCGCACCTTCAGAGTGGGTATAATCAGGCAGGAGAGCAAGATGAGGGCCACACCACTGAAGACCGTTACCCACGGGCGACGGAAGGTGAACTCGAGCACACGGTCGTAAGTGCGCTGCACCCACTTCGTGATGGCGTTGCCATCGGTCTTCACCGTTCCTGGTTTGATGATACGCGTCTCAAGGAAAGGGATGATGCCCACAGCGAGTGCCAGCGACACCATCAAGTTGATGGTGATGGTAACAGGGAAGTCTTCAAGCGCATCGTGGAACATGCCCTTCATCGTGATGAGGAAGGGGTAGAAGATGGCACAGATGCAGACGGTGGCGAGCATCATCGGCATGAAATACTGCTTGGCAGAGTCGACAGCCGCCTTCTTAGGCTCATAGCCCTTGTCGAGATACTCCAGATAGCCGTCGATGACCACGATGGAGTTGTCGACAATCATTCCCAGTACCACGATGAGCGCAGCCAGGGTGATGATATTCAGTTCGATGCCCATCATATACATGATCGACACAGAGACAAACGTACTCAGGGGGATGGTAACAGCCGCCACGATGGCAGAGCGCATGGGGAAGAGCACCATCATGACGAGGATGATAATGATCATGGCGATGATGAGGTCGCGCAGGAACGAGGTGACACTCAGCGACACCACCTTGGGCTTATCAGCTATACGCGTGATCTTCACGTCGCTGGGCAACTCGTTCTGACGGAAGTCATCAAGCACACGATCCACCTCCTCACCATACTGCACCACGTTGTTGCCAGGCGTCATCTCCATCGACAGCAGCACGCAGGGATGGCCGTCCTGCTCGATACGGCTGGCATGAGGCGGATACTCGCGCACCACGCGGGCCACATCGCGCACACGAGCTACCTTGCCCGTCACAGGGTCGGAGAAGATAATCTGATTAGCTATCTCCTCCTCGGAGTTCTCCATGGCCTCGACATAGATAGGCACCTGCTGATCGTCGTCGCTGATGCTGCCGCTGAGGGTGGTGATGCCCTGGGCCTGGAGGCGCGAGAAGAGCAACTGCTGTCCGATGCCGTATGCCTGAAGGCGCTTGCGGTCGACATAGAGTGATATCTGCTCCTTCTGGGCACCAGAGAGCTTCACATTGGCCACTGAGGGGATGCGGCGCAGACGGTCGGAGAGGTCGTCGCTGTATTTCTTCAGCTCACGGTAGCTGCGCTGGTCGCTCTCAATGGCCACGAGCAGGGCAGAGGTATTGCCGAAGTCATCGTTGACGACGATGGCGAGCACGCCAGAGGGCAGCTCTGCCTTGAAGCTGTTCAGTCCGTGCTTAATCTTACTCCACACTTCATCCTTATTGTCCACATCATCGTTGAGCTTCACCATCATGATACACATGCCGTTCTGCGACTGCGAGGTGGTCTTCACACGGTTTACCTCTCCAAAAGTGAAAAGGTAGCGTTCCAATGGCCGGGCAACTTGTTCCTCGACCTCTTCGGAGGTAGCACCCGGGTAAACCGCTACAACCACGCCCTGACGGATAGTAGCATGGGGGAACTCGTCCTTGGGCATCACATACATGCCGTAAATACCCAGTACAAAGAGGATGCCGATGATGAGCAGCGATATCGAGTAGTGTTCCAATGGCCATTTCAGCCAGTTCATCTTTTCTTTCATAACTATCAACTATGAATTATGAACTAAAATACCACCTTCGTTCCTTCGCTGAGTTTCTGATACCCCTCAGTCACAACACGCTGCCCCATAGTGATGCCATCGACGATGGTAATGTGGTTGCCGTGAGTGGTGCTGGTAGTCACCGTCGCACGATGGGCGGTGCTGTCTTTGGCTATAGTCCATACGAAGAGCGAACCATCGCTGCGACGCTGCACGGAGGTGACGGGCAGCGACTTACCCTGCAGAGCATAAGAACCTTCGGGCGAGAACTGTACGTTAGCCACCATACCAGGCAGAAGCTTCCTGTCACCGTTGGCTACCTGTATGCGCACGTCGTAGGTGTGAGTCAGCGGATCGGCTTCAATCCCTTTCTCTATATGCCCCCCTTTCAGCGTGGCCTGTGCAGCCTCTACGTTGATGGTAGAGGGTGTCGTGCTACTGATATGACTGATCTCAGCCTCTGGCACAGAAACCTTCACCTTGACACTGGAGATATCGAGGATGGTGACTACCGCCTGCGAGGGCATGGCTGTCTCGCCGGCACCCACAAGCTTCTTACCGATAATGCCACTCACAGGAGCTGTCAGGCGACAGTCGGCAAGGTTTTTCCTGGCTACTTCGAGCTGCGACTTGGCCTGCTCCACCTTACTCTCGATCTCCACCCATTTCACTTCGGGCAGTGAACCATTCTCGTGCAGCATGCCATAGCGCTCATGGGCGTCGCTGGCCTGTTTCATCGCGGCCTCGGCTCCTGCCAGCAGGTTGCGCGCCTGCACGTCGTCCATCTCGGCAATGAGCTGTCCGCGACTGACAGCCTGCCCCTCATGGACGAGCAAGCGCTTCACCACGCCCATGCCAGTAAAACTGACAGCTGTACCCTCGTGCTCCTCGACGATACCAACATAAGTTACACTGTTATCGGTCATCGCTGGCGACACCACCAGTGTTTTCACACGAATAGGAGCCTTTGCCCCACTTTGTCTCTTCTCACTACAGCTGCAGACCAAAAGAACAGCAGTCAGCATCAAAATTAGTTTTCTCATCTATCTATAGTTTTTGCTGCAAAGATAATGGTTTTTTCACGATTATCAAAAAACAGGGAACCTAATTATTATAAAAAAAACGTAAATTATTGCCATGTTACAAAAGTTTAGCTTAATTTTGCAGCGAAAATTGTGCAAGAAATGAGTCTGACTCAAATTATAGGAAAAGTTTTTGTTCCTCGCCAGCGTGCATTGGAGAAGCACCAGAACGAGGGAGAGCAGCTGCAGAGAGAGGTGCTGAACCACCTCATCCAAACAGCGAGTGATACTGAATACGGCCGTCATCACGCCTTTGCAGCGATGCACGGCTATGATGATTTTATCAAGCAGGTTCCTGTGAACACCTATGAGGAACTGAAGAAAGATATCGACCGCATGCGGCATGGCGAGACGGATATCCTATGGCCAGGACGCGTGAAATGGTATGCCAAATCGAGCGGTACTACCAATGATAAGTCGAAGTTCATCCCCGTCAGTCCTGAAGGTCTGCAAAAGATTCACTATGCCGGAGGGCGCGACTCGGTAGCCATCTATCTGAGGAACAATCCCAAATCGGCCATGTTCGACGGTAAGGGCCTCATCCTTGGAGGCAGTCATGCACCCAACTATAACCTGCCTGACTCGCTGGTGGGCGACCTCAGTGCCATCCTCATCGAGAACATCAATCCGCTGGTGAACCTCGTGCGGGTACCAAAGAAACAGACGGCCCTCATCTCTGACTTCGAGATCAAGCGTGAGCGCATTGCCAGAGAGGCGATGAACAAGAACGTGACGAACATCTCGGGCGTGCCCTCATGGATGCTCTCTGTGCTCACCTGCATGATGGAAATCACAGGTAAGACGCATCTCGAAGAGGTGTGGCCGAATATCGAGATCTTCTTCCACGGAGGTGTGGCCTTCACTCCTTATCGCGAGCAGTACAAGCGCCTCATCACGTCGCCCAACATGCACTATATGGAAACCTATAACGCCAGTGAGGGATTCTTCGGCATTCAGGATGATCCTATGGATAAGGCGATGCTGCTGATGCTCGACTATGGTGTGTTCTATGAGTTCATTCCTATGGATTCGAGGAAGGAGAATGGAGAAACGAGGAACGAACCTATACCTCTCTGGGCTGTGGAGAAGGGTAAGAACTACGCCATGGTAATCTCTACCTCGTGCGGACTCTGGCGCTATGAGATCGGCGACACCATCCAGTTTACCTCCACCAATCCCTATAAGTTCATCATCTCTGGTCGCACCAAGCACTTCATCAACGCCTTTGGCGAGGAACTGATTGTTGACAATGCAGAACAAGGACTGGCCTATGCCTGCCAGCAGACAGGAGCTGAGGTGCTGGAATACACAGCAGCACCTGTGTTCATGGACGAGAATGCGAAGTGTCGCCACCAGTGGCTCATCGAGTTCTCGAAGCGTCCTGAGGATCTGCAGCAGTTTGCCTCACTCCTCGACAAGCGCCTGCAGGAGATCAACAGCGACTACGAGGCTAAGCGCTATAAGAACATCACGCTGCAACCCCTGGAGATCATCGAGGCAAGACCCAATCTCTTCAACGACTGGATGAAACTGCGTGGCAAGCTGGGAGGACAGAACAAGGTGCCACGACTGAGTAACTCGCGTGAACATATTGAGCAACTGATCAACCTAAATAAGAAGTGAAAATGGAGAATAGACATAAGAGGAGTATCAATGGGATGCGAATACTGGCTATGGCCGTATTTGCACTGTTCACTCTTCACTTTTCACTCTTCATTGCTTCCTGCGCCCGCATGGGACAGCCCGATGGCGGATGGTTTGATGATGATCCTCCAAAGGTCATCGGCAGTTCACCGCTGGATCAGTCAGCTAATGTGCATTCGAAAAAGATCACCATCTTCTTCGATGAATATATCAAACTGGAAGATGCCACCAATAAGGTCATCGTCTCGCCACCACAGCTCGAGATGCCAGAGATCAAAGCTGCTGGTAAGAGAATCATCGTGGAACTGAAAGACACCCTGAAGGAGAACACGACCTACACCATCGACTTCAGCGACGCCATCACTGACAACAACGAGGGTAACCCTATGGGTAACTATACCTACAGTTTCTCGACAGGCGAGCAGATTGATACCTTCGAAGTGGCAGGCTACGTGCTCGATGCCAGCAACCTCGAACCCATCAAGGGTATCATGGTGGGACTTTACGACGATCTGTCAGACTCGGCCTTCAAGACCAAGCCTATGCTGCGCGTATCTCGCACTGACGGCAGCGGGCACTTTGTGGTGAAGGGCGTGGCACCTGGCAAGTATCGCGCCTATGCCCTGAAGGATGCCGATGGCGACTTTATCTTCAATCAGAAGAGTGAGATGGTAGCTTTCCGCCATGACATCTATGAGCCAAGCTGGAAGCCTGATACCCGTGTAGATACCGTCTGGCGTGACTCTCTGCATATCGATGCACTGCTACAGGTGCCCTATACCCACTTCCTGCCCGACGACGTGACACTGCTGGCATTCACACAGACACAGACAGACCGCTACCTGCTGAAGACGGAGCGTAAGGACGCCAATAAGTTCAGTATGTACTTCAGCTATGGCCATCCAGAACTGCCCGTCATCAAAGGTCTGAACTTCGATGCCGACAGTGCTTTTGTCATCGAGACGGGCGAGAAGCAAGATACCATCCACTACTGGCTGCGCGACACAACCCTCGTGAATCAGGACACACTCCGCATGGAGATCAGCTATATGATGACTGACACACTGGGCGTGCTCGTGAATCAGACAGATACCGTCGATGTACTGGCAAAGACCTCATACGAGAAACGTATGAAGGAGAAGGCCAAGGAACTGGAGAAATGGGAGAAGGATCAGGAGAAGAAGAAGAAACGTGGTGAGAAGTACGACTCGATCTATAAGGAGAAACCTCTGGAGCCTAAGTTCAACCTGCCTCAGACCATGACACCAGAAAACAAGGTGACGGTGGAAATGCCAACGCCACTGGTAAGGTGCGACACCTCGATGGTTCATCTCTATTCGATGATCGACTCCGTATGGTATGAATCGACGGTCACCTTCGAACCCATCGAGCACAGCCTTCGTGAATACAGGATACAGGCTGACTGGAAGCCTGGCATTGAGTATAGTCTCGAAATCGACTCCGCAGCCTTTGAAGATATCTACGGCAAAGTGTCGGACCCCTTCAAACAGGGCGTCAAGATCGATACTGAGGAGAAGTACAGTTCGCTGAAACTGACGCTCTCAGGAATCCCAGACACCGTACAGGTCATCGTACAGTTGCTGAACGCATCTGATGTGATGGTGAAGGAAACAAAGGTAGATAAAAATGTAGCTGTTTTCAAATATGTAAAGCCTGATAAGTATTATGCCCGTGCGCTGGTAGACCTCAACGGCAACGGCATCTGGGACACTGGCGACTACGATCAGGACTTGCAGGCAGAAGCCGTCTACTATTATCCGCGAGAGATAGAATGCAAGGAGAAGTGGGACGTCAGCCAGAACTGGAATGTCCTGTCGACACCTATACATAAACAAAAGGCAGCAAAGATCACGAAGCAGAAGCCCGATGCGGCCAAGAAGCTGAAGAATCGCAACATTCAGCGTGCTCAAGAGCTTGGCATCCAATACATAAGAAGTGAAAAGATAAAAGTGAAAAGTGAAAAGTGAAATGAAAAAGATAGTTTTGATGATTTGCCTCATGTGTGGCTTTGCGCTGTCGGCAAAGTCGCAATGCGGCATTGAGAATACAGCCTTTAAGAGTGGCGAGGAACTGAGTTATGACCTCTACTTCAACTGGAAATTTATCTGGCTGAAGGTGGGAACGGCTCAGATGGATACAAAATACACGAAGTTTGAGGGCAAGGAAGCCTGGAAGTCGTACCTCATCACACGAGGTAATCCAAAACTCGACAAGTACTTCATGATGCGCGACACATTGTTGTCGTACTGCAATCCCGACCTCTCACCCCTCTATTTCCGCAAAGGAGCACGCGAGGGAGATCGTTACTACATCGACGAGATCTGGTATAGCTATCCCCATAACTTCTG
This sequence comes from uncultured Prevotella sp., assembly GCA_946183415.1. Classification (GTDB taxonomy): domain Bacteria; phylum Bacteroidota; class Bacteroidia; order Bacteroidales; family Bacteroidaceae; genus Prevotella. The sequence goes on along the minus strand of CAMHAM010000005.1, from coordinate 19,375 downwards.
TCAGTTGAAGAAGCATCGCGTAGATGCTGATGGTGAGGTGCATTGGAAGACCAGCACTTATAGGAGCTGTATCTACGACATGATGTCGATCTTCCTCCGTGCACGTAACTTCGATGTCTCGAAGATGAAGAAGGGTGAGATCATCCCCACCCCCATCAGCGATGCACGAAGCCTGAGCAATTCCTGGCTCGAATTCCGAGGCAAGGAGAACTTCAAAATGAACGGCTCAAAGGAGAAGTTCCGCTGCCTCGTCTTCTCATTCTATGAGCGCGAGGACAACAAGAGCCACGAACTGGTACGCTTCTATATCACAGACGATCAGAACCATATACCAGTACGCCTCGACATGTTCCTGAGTTTCGGAAGTGCCAAGGCGTATCTGAAGAGTTATAAGGGTGTGCGCAGTCCGATTACTTCGAAGGTGAAGTAAGAGCTTCGAAGTCTGAAATCTTTTTCAGATAATATTCTCGCAGGTCCTGCCACTTATAGTAGGGCCAGTTGTCCGTGTCGATAGGCATGTAGGCCTCGCGCTCGTTGAGCAGTGCCTTCACGAGGATATCGCCAGTCTTACCCTTCTTCGGACGATAGAATATCAGCTGAATATTACAGCCCATGGGGAAGATACGATAGTTGCGCCAGTAGGTATCAAGCTCATCGAGGTTCTGCACGGCCATCCCGCAGTTATCGAGTTCAAGCAGACAGGCAAGTGGCATCACACACACCTCGTGGCCAAAGCGCAGTGTGGCCTGTGTCTGGGTGATAGTATCTGCCGTAGCAATGATGTTCTTCAGCAGGTTCAGCTGGCTGAAAGGCATCTTCTCGCCAGAGACGGGTGAGGGTCCGTAGTCGAGATACCAGCCGATATTCTGGATGCGCCACAGGTCGTAGACCTCCTCGTCAGTGAAGAGCGAGAAGAACTCAATGTCGGTATCGTGACTCTGCATGTTACAAGCCACGTGGAAGAGCTGTCGCATCAGGTCGCCTGCCTTTACATTATTATATATATAGTCCTGATCGTTGAAGAGCTGCCCCATCAGTCGTGCTGGGTGGGTATACTTCAGTTGTGCTGCCTCATACTCCTTGTCGCCGGTACCCCTGCCCAACTCCTTCACGACACCATCCCAAGGCTGGTTTAGATAGTACTGCAGCGACTGGCTCACGTCGTTATGGATCCGTGCTGTAGGATTGGCTGCTGCCAGCTCCTCGCACTCGGCAATCATCGAGAGGATACAACGGAACACGGTGGTGCTGCGCGCATCAATCTTCACATCCCTCGCCTTGAAGATCTCAGGGAAATTCTGCGTCATGCGCTTGCCGATACCATGATGCTGACGCTCACCAACAGTAGTGAGATCGCCCAGACGCTCATGACTCGTGGGATAGAACGCCTCCAGTTTCTTCAGCGTCTCTTCACCCAGCGCTGTCAACTTGCCCTGTTCGTGAGCCTTCTTCAGGGTTGTCATCGGATGTGTGTAGTCACCGTCGCCAATCAACCAGCGCGAACCGTGACGCCCATAGTGACTCATGTAGTAAGGTTCGTAGTTTTTGGGCGACGGCGTCAGGGCCTTTGTAGGCAACTGACGGTCATAATCCACGTAGTTACTACCCGCCAAGAAGCGGTTGGCAGTAATCTCGTCCTTTGCAGAAGTCTCATACACAGGAGCCTTCTGCGCCTGCACAGCCATCGTACAGCCAATGGCTAAAATCAGTAATCCTTGTCTCATCTTTTTATATTTAGATTTGTATGATGGGCACAAAGTTACGAATAAGTCCTTGAAAAACCAAATTATTTCGTAATTTTGCGCCATGGGGGTTAGGAAACAGCCCTCCTTGTTCGTCATTTAGGTAAAAGAGCAAAAAAACAATGCTTGACAAAGAAGAGACAGAACGACTGTACAGAGAACAGGCAGAGAAGATGCACCAGCTGGCAACGACGCTACTCCACGACGAGGAGGAGGCGCACGATGCAGTGAGCGAGATCTTCGAACGGCTGACTGATGGTGCCATCAGACTTCCTGCAGAGAAGCCAGAGGCCTATCTGTTCGTCTGCCTGCGAAACCTCTGTCTGGATCAGATCCGAAGACTGTCGCTCAGAGAACGGATGGCGCGTCATCTGACGCTGGAGACACCAAGTCTGATACCCGTTGAGACAGAACAGGAACTGCTCGTTGACATGATGACCTACGCAGAAGAGATGATGACACCCCAGACGTGGCGCGTCTTCCAACTGCGCTACGACGAGGGACTCTCCTATCGTCACATCTCAGAGCAACTTGGCATCAGCCAGGTAGCCGTCTACAAACATCTGGCTCAGGCACTGCAAATGCTCAGACAACAATTTAATCCGAAAGTAAGATGAAAGAAGACAAGATGGAAAGGCTACTTAGGGCCATGGAGAATCCAAGTGACTTCACTGACGAGGAGCTCGAGCAATTGATGGACGACGAGGAGTTGCGCGACTGCTATAATCTGGCTGTCAAGGCAGAGCAGGGATTCAAGATGAGGAAGAAGGTACTCCCCAGACAGGAGAAACCCCTGATATGGAAAGTCGCTGCTGTCTTTATTGGTCTGATCATGCTCTCAGGCATCACCATTGCTGCCATCCAGTATGTGAGATTCCTCGATGATAAGAAGACAGCTGTGCAGACAACGACTGTCACCAGCGGCAACCACGATGAACAAGTCCCGTCGCAGGAACCTACTGACACCCTGCGCACTTTCGAGAACGAGGAGCTGGAGGACATCCTCGCAGAAGTGGCCGACTATTACCATCTGCGCACCCAGTTTCGTGATGACCAGTCTCGACATATCCGTCTCTACATCAAGTGGAACAAGTTGCAGAGTGCAGAGGTGATGGTGGATCGCCTCAACGGATTCGAGAAAGTAAACGTCACACTGGAAAATGATCTTCTTACTGCAGAATAAAGCCATGAAGCACAACTCGCTGTACCTTATTATATTAATAGGTCTGTTCGCTGGAATAGCTTATCCCCATACCGTCAGAGCGCAACACACGTTCCGCAGCACATCGCTCTCTGATGCACTCATCCAGCTCGACGAGTCGTCGAAGCGCTATGACATCAACTTCGTATATGATGAGCTCGAAGATTTCACCGTCAGTAAAACAATCAAGAAAGGCCGCTCCCTCCCTGATGCCGTCAGGGAGGTATGCGGCTTCTACCCTGTGAAGGTCAGAGTGAAGGGGCGCGACATTTTCGTGGAGTGTATCAAGAAAGATCGCACAAAACTAACGGGACGTCTTGTCGACAGTGAGCGCCAGCCTGTTGCTTATGCCAATATCACATTGTATCACCCATTCGATTCCACATATATAGGAGGTGGTGTAAGCAATGAGGCTGGCGATTTTGTCATCCCCTGTGGTGAAGAGAAGGCCCGTGTGCGCATCAGCTGCATTGGCTTCAAGACCATCGAGCGGACGATGCCCATCAGCCATGTAGGCACCATCCGCATGCAGATGGAGAACAACTATCTGAGCAATGTCACCATCAATGGCCGTCTGCCCATTCTGCGCAATGAGGTCGATCGCCTACAGTATATCGTGGCCAACGACCAGTTTGCCAAAGGTCAGAACGCCCTCGAACTGCTCTATCGCGTGCCAATGGTAACGATGATGAACGGACATGCGAGCATCCTCGGAAAGGGCGATGCTGGCTTCATGTTCAATGGACGTGTGACAATACTCGACGAAGAGACCATTCGCCAGCGGCTGTGGTCGATGCAGGCAGAGGATATCGAGCGCATCGAAGTGATCTCCAATCCCTCCGGGCGCCATCAGATGGATGCCGCAGGTGGTTACATCAATATCGTGACCTATAGCGGACAGCAATTAGGCTGGCGAGGCGACATCACAGGACAGATAGCCAAGAGTGAAGACTGGAGCGAGCAGCTCAGCGCTACTGTCAGCTACGCCTCGAAGAAGCTGGATATGACACTGGGAGCAGATCTTGAGCGCAAGACAGATTGTCTTGACGAACACACGACCTACACCAGAATGGAGAGTCAAAGAATGATGATTTCTGATAATCACCAGGAACTGACAGACAAGAACTTTGGTGCCAATGCCACGCTGCGCTTCATGCCCACCAAGAACCTTGAACTGGGAGCTATGGCCTCTTACCGACACCAACGCTCCAATATGGACATCACAGATATTACCACAAATAAGGGCACTAAGTATTCCGAAGGCAGCCAGAGACCCACGTCGCCTGCCAAAACCCTGAACCTCACAGCCTACTGCGACTGGACGCTCGACTCCTTAGGCAAACTGCTGAGCCTTACCTACAATCAGTATCGCGAGGACAATGCCAACTCCTTCATTGTCTCCACCTCCATTCCCTCAGGTGGCTACTATAAGTCGCGCTGCTTGTCAGATGGAAAATACTATATCCAGTCGCTGAAGCTCGATGCAACGCTACCCTTCCCCTTTGCCACCATCGAGACTGGTGCAGCCTATACCCATATCCACAATGAGTCGAATGTAGAGGATAAGCGCATTCTCATGGGATTCCCACGCTCTTGGTCCACAGACTATGACTATCAGGAGAAGACGAGCGCCTTCTACCTCAACCTCTCGAAATCGTTTGGCAACAAGTTCACTGCCAAGGCAGGTATCAGATATGAACAAACACATCTGAAAGGATTCGACCGCATGGTAGTGCCAGTCACAAACCTCACTTACAACCCCTATACGCTCAATGGCGCTGGGGTCAACGACAGGAACAATCGCAACTACAGCAAATTCCTGCCCTCGATACTGCTCAGTTACCGCTTGGCAGAGCGCCACCTGCTGAATCTGAGCTGGAGCATGGGCATCAGCCGCCCTAATTTCTACGACCTCAACCCCTTCGAAGTCTATTCCTCCTCAACCACCATCAAGACAGGTAATCCATCCCTCCTGCCCAGCACGAGCAACAATGTGGAGCTGAGCTACAGCAATGGGCGAGGCCTGAATGCGATCGCCTACTACCATCATGGGGACGATATGATCGACTGGATAACGGCTTTCCATAATGAAGTGTTTACAACTTATGATTCCTACGTTACTGATGATAGAAACTATCAAGTGGCTTTCGAGCGTGAGACTCGCCCATTAAACTGCTATAAGAATGACCGTGCGGGTTTGTATCTGCGCTGGCAGCATCAGTTCTCTCGCCAGTTCAGTATCGCTGCTGAGGGTAATCTCTATTACTACCACGCGCAGTCCGACATCGATGTCTCCAAATTCTTGGTGTCCCATATTGATTATATGAGTCCTGTTAAAGTGTACCATGAATACAAGATCCAAATGCCTGACATCGAAGGATGGGGAAAGCAGGTGGCAGTCTCTGCTGATCTCTTCCTGAACCCTCAGCATACCTTGCTGCTCAATGCCCGCTACGACCATTGTTTTTCAGAATACAAGGGACTGACAACGTTCGACAGCTATGGCTATTTCAACTTCGCCCTGCGCTACTCGATGCTCAAGGACCGCCTGAAACTGTCGCTTGTAGCGCGCGACCCGTTCAATCAGCATATTCTCAACGCCTCCCGCTTCTATCACAATTATCTGTATGATCTGTCGGAGAACAGTCATCAGAATCCCCACACGCAGCGCATCAGCCTCACCCTCACCTATTCACTGGGAGGCAAGAGCGTGCGGCACATCAAGCGCGACACAAAGGATACAGAATCGCAGCGCGCTGAGAAACAACAATAACCCTCAAAGAGAGAAAACAATGATGAAACATCTGAAATCTTATCTCCCAATCCTGGCCTTCGCAGCCACACTCGCCCTCACAGCCTGCGGCAGCGATGAATTGCCTGCTGACCCTTCGTTCGATCAGGACATCAAGACTGAACTCGTAGATAAGAGCCAACTCCCAGGGTGGCTGGCTGATTACGTCAGCTATCTGGAATATGTGCCTGATGGGCAGGAACTTCCCACAGAGAAGTCTGGCATCTATCGCTTTGAGTGGAATGGTAAGACTTATTATGAAATATCTTCGCCCTCACAGAGTTCCATACACCAAGATTTATATGATGCAGACGGAAATCGCATCAGGCTCGAGGAAAAGGATTACACGTCACTGAATGATAGTGCCTGTAACTGGACTATCATTTACCTATTTAATTTCTCTCACATACAGCCTGCTATCTATCCTGTCAAAATTGAGGATCCAGAAGTACAGCTTTTCTTCCAGAATCTGATGGCTGACGGAAAGATGAATAACGGCATCAAGTTTGAACCCGATGCAATCCATAATAATACTTTTTACGTCATCACTACACCCTTGCAATATACAGGCATTTACGATGGAGTCAATTTATTGCCTGCCATCGATTTTAATCAGTACTCACTCATCGTCGGCCATGTCCATGTGCCTAGAGGATCATATCTGAAAAGGCAGGAACTGACAGCTGGTGATGACTATCCGACTCTGCATCTCTATTATGAAAAGCCATTGGAGGTGTCTCAGGATATAGGGGATTACAACGCCACGAACTATTTCTATGCACTTTATCCAAAGCTGCCGTCTGATAAGTTATATATGAATCTGAACGTCAATCATCATGTTGTTGCTAAGGAAAGATGTAGTTATTTAACTCTTGGTATTTCTTCTGTATTTTTTCCCATCTCGACAGATTGGGAGTCAAGCTTGAGGGAGCTGAAAAGCATTCCACAGAAGGACTTCTTGGAGATGGTCAGAGGCTATGGCTGGCAAGAGATATCATTCCACAAGATAAATGAAGATGGGACCTATAATGAGAACGTCGGGTTGACTCTGGGGGGCATGCCCCTTCACTGCTACGAGTTCAATTCCTCAGGGAACATTGTAACAGATTACTGGCGAAACACCAACCCTTCAGAAGGTAAAAGGGAAGATCACTTTATGTATTCCTATCAGAATAATATGGTTTATATAGGTCATCGAGCAGAGTTTCAGGTTATTTCCATCGAAGGTGACCGCATGAAAGCCGTCAAGAGACTGCACGTACATAGCGATAAACTTGGGGAATATAGGGATATCAGCTACGTTGTGGTGCTTCAGCGTCTGAGCGATAAAGAGCTGCAGGCTGTAAAAGAACAATATCCTAATGGTTAAATATGCTTAAAAATGAGTCTAAACCTTGCAAGGTTTTTGCGATTTCGAGTTATAAAAATAAAAGACAGTAAATTTGCGTTAGTATGAAATATAGGTTTTGCTTATTCGTTTTGGCCCTTGCCAGTATCTTTACCTCGTGCAGCGACTCGGAGACAGTCGACTCACCAGAAGCCCTCTATGCCATTGTAAAGCCTGAGGAGGCTCAGCTGATCGACATCATGCCCAGCGACTATGTTTTGACGCTGAGTGACATCATCGCCGTCAACCCCCATACGGGAGAGTTTAAGATGAAGAATACGGATAGGATCGACTCGAAGAGCTTTCCTATCCCTGTGCAGTACGAGATCGTGTTCTATAGCAACGGAGAGCGCCTGTTTTCTGCCAGGCTCAATAGTGCGCTGTCGAGCTATATGCCTCTTGGCCTGACGTTCTGCCATTTCATGACAGACAAGAACGGGCTGGCACGCTACGACCTTGCGACGACGAGCATCGTGACTGAGAATGGAAAGATTGAGAATCATCCCACAGAGGAACAAGAGCGTGGCCTCCAGCGCATGTACGACATACTTCAGAAAGCTGGCAAAGTCAGCTCCAACATTGATTACGACTTCCAGTTTTAAATCATTTTTTCAAGTTTCGCATTTGCTCAACTTCTTTGTAGTTAAGTAGTGAAGCCAAATGTTTGGAGGTTGGTGCAAGCTACCTCGCCACGGGTGCTCGCAGGGCTCGAATAGACCGATTTTTTACTATTAATTCCAGAACTATTTACTATTAATTCTAAAAAGTTCTACTATTAATTCCAGAAAGTTCTACTATTCATACAACTTTCAGAAGTAGTTGAGCAAACTTGAATCATTTTCTAATCACTAACATTGAAGATCATCATCCAATAAATGATTCTTTTAGAGGTCTTGTGCTCAAAAACCAAAGTCATTTCGTCCTCATCAATAGAGAGAAGATAATATGTTTCATCGCCTATTTGAAGTTTGTTCGTATTCTCATCATAGTCAAATTGGAATTCAATCTGATAGTTCTCCTGTAAACCATCACTATACCCATACTGTATTACATGATTGTCTTCAAAAATATAACCCAGGCTACCACCCGTCATCCTCCTTTCATAAACCCTACCGTCTGGAAGTATTTCACCAATCTCTGTTTTTACCCAATTCTTTCCATGAACGTAGTATTCGAAAATCTCTTTACTGATCCGAAAGGGCAGTTTCCTGCGAATTGGCTCCCAGTTCTCTCCGAACACTGGGTCGGAAATGATGACCTCTTTGGTAATATCTCCATAGGGACGGTTGTTGGCTATCACCTCCAAATTTAGTTTCTTGTCCTGTATCTTAGGATAGAATGCCCAGAAGGGGCGGATTTCTATAGTGTCTTCCTTGAAGAATTCACCCATTTTCAGATTTCTTTCATAATAGAGGCGGAGGATGGATCCTTCGCTGCCAGTCATGATTTCCTGTCGTTTCAGAGGTGCATGCCACAAAGCACGCACTCTGCCAATAACGAGGGTATATTTACTAAAATCGATTTTTGGCCAGTATAAAATAGCAAATGAGGCTTTTTCAGACTCAAATTGTTCTTCAGAGTTGATAGTGTATAAGTATTCGTTAAACTTGAACTTATCAAACCTAAAATCACGAGGAGATGACATTGCTCTCTCAAAGAACGAGTCGTATTCGTGTACCTCAGCAGGATAAGCGTGATTCTGCAAAGGTTGATGACTTGGTTGAAGGAGGTAGACAATAGTCCAGTCATGAGCATTGTCTGTTAACGACTTGTAATCGTCTTCTACTAATCGAACTGGTGTGCCGTTACTTGAAAACAAGTTGTCATGCATCATTGTCTGCGAAGGAGAATACAATTCATAATAAGTCTGACCATTCCACTCAAAGCGATAGATGCCAGACTTCTCTGTGGGAAGCTCCAGGCCTTCAGGCACATACTCCAGATAGCTGACGTAATCAGCCAGCCACCCTGGGAGTTGGCTCTTATCTACGAGTTCAGTCTTGATGTCCTGATCGAACGAAGGATCAGCAGGCAGTTCATTGCTGCCGCAGGCTGTGAGAAAAGCGATGGCCACCAAGGCCAGTATGCTCATAAAGGTGTTCTGTTTCATACTAACGTTTTTTCTTGTCCTTTACCTATATAACTGATAAAGGGTGTAAACTTTGCACGAAACGGGCTAAGATTTAGGATTTTTTAAATGTCTTCCAATTAAAAGTAACTATTCAGCGATTGCCATATAGCAGTTGCCCGTGCACGAGCAACTGATCATCAAAGTCCCAACAGCGATTTCTTGAGTCAGAAGCTTCCTGGCCCTGTTGTGACATACTCTCGCTTGAACCAGAGGGCATAAACGGGATCCACGAACTTATAGCCCTCGCCATCACGCTCTATAATATCACGTTTTACCAACGCTTTTTTATTGAGGGTGATGGTACGTGGAGCACCAAGATGGTAACGGTTCACAACCTCCTTCGAATTCAGTTGCTTTTCGCCTTCCGAAATGGCTCGTAACATAGCTATCTGCGATACGGCGAGGCCTTCCAAATCATTGGTGAACATGTCAGCATTAGTATCGATGACAACTTGGAGCTGACGGTTGAATATCTCTTCTGTCACCTCGGTTTCCGTATTCATCCATACGAATAAGCTAAACTGTTGGACATACCACGAGTGGCATTCCACAGTGTCGCAGATTTTGGATGCCAGTTTTTCACTGATGCACTTGCCTGTCTTGGCGAAACCCTCCATAATATAAGGTATCCAGTATTCCTTTTCTATTTTTTTCATAAACAGCACCTGCCCAAAACGATAAAAGGGATTATTGTTGTTATTGAAAATATCCATCATCATGTGGCGCTTGCTGCCGTAAAGACAGTAGTTGGCATGATGCTGATGTTGCCAGACCGAACGCATTGTGGCTTCCATCTTCTTCCACTCGGAAAGATTGGCCAGCTGTTGGAACTCGTCGATACAGACGATGATATGCACATTCTTGTCTTTAGCTATCTGCTCTGGCAGCTGCAGAATTTGCTCAGCACTTTCTTTAAGTGATGTGAAGTCCAGTTCCATCTCCATTTCCAGTGCATCCATTGCTGTTGCTTTCAGTTTCACAGTTGGTATGAGTGCCTGAATATAATGTTTGATGTCTGCCCAGCGCTTTTCAAGTGTCGTCGATGTTGCTTCGATGACTGACATTGCAAACTTATTGTAGAATTCATCTTCAGAAAGGATTTTTGAGGCATCGAGATAGCAGACCCTAACTTTGTCATCCTCGATCTTCAATTCTTCCATTGCGGCTTTTACCAACGATGACTTACCCCAACGGCGAGGTGAAATCAGCATCACATTGATGCCACCGCCCAAGAATGTCTTGAGCTGTTTCCTGTCCTCAATTCGATCGATAAAATTCTCTTTCTCGGCTATCAAGCCATACATGAATGGAACCATAAGCGATGGATTTTATTTGCAAATATATTAAATTATAACCATAGTTATTATAACTTCGATTATAATTTAGTTACATTTAACGTTTGCCAAGCTAAAACTATACAAAATGCAGATTGCTGCAGACCACCGTTGTCTATGACTAAGCAACAAGCTCTGGAGATATTGTCGAACTACACAAATATGCCTATAGAAGATAACTGGACTTGCTCTGATTTAGAAATACAAGGAACAAACATTCCAACCTTGCATCTTGTCTATTATTTGGTAGGCCACCGTAGAAAAACAATAATACGCAATCAAGAAATTGAAGTTCCCTATACCGCAGTCATATATGCACACACGGGAGAGATTCTCCAAGCAGGCGGTTACACACCATTATAAGAAAAAACACACGTTTGTCTTCAGCATAAATTCTCTGTTTTGTTAATCAATGATTGCATGATGTTGCCTAAGCAGATAATAGCCGTCATTATTTGCTTAGAGGGCAGCTCCATGTGCTGAAAGTAGGCGGAAAAGCCGTAAAAATTCAATAAAATTTGGTTTTTCACTTACTTTTTCGTAATTTTGTGGCGGTTTTATTAATTAAGATACACACATGATACAATCAATGACTGGCTACGGCAAAGCGGTCGTAGCTTACAAAGACAAGAAAATCCATGTAGAGGTGAAGTCGCTCAACTCGAAGCAGCTTGACCTGAACACACGTATCGCACCCCTCTATCGCGAGAAGGAGATGGAGATGCGCCAGATGGTGGCCGAAGCTATCATCCGAGGAAAAGTAGACATGAGCGTCTGGATAGAGAAGGATATGGCCGTCGACCCTACCCCCATCAATGCGGCACTCGTGGAGAACTACTATCAACAGATTAAGAGCATCTCTGAGAAGACGGGCATCCCCGTGCCAGAGGACTGGTTCTACACCCTGCTCCGTATGCCCGACGTGCTGACAAAGACTGAGACGGAGGAGCTGGAGGACGAAGAGTGGCTGACGGTGAAGGGTGCTGTGAGCGAGGCCCTGAAGAACCTCGTTGACTTCCGTACTCAGGAGGGAGCAGCCCTACAGAAGAAGTTCACGGAGAAGATCGACAATATCGCCATCCTGTTGGCAGAGATCGAGCCCTACGAGAAGAGCCGCGTGGAGAAGATCAAGCAGCGCATCGTGGAGGGTCTGCAGCAGATTCCTGGGGTGGACTACGATAAGAACCGTCTGGAGCAGGAGCTAATCTACTACATCGAGAAACTCGACATCAGCGAGGAGAAGCAACGCCTGACGAACCATCTGAAGTACTTCCGCGACACGATGAACGAGCCTGCCGGACAGGGCAAGAAGCTCGGCTTCATCGCTCAGGAGATGGGGCGCGAGATCAACACCACCGGCTCGAAGTCGAACCAGGCAGAGATGCAGAACCTCGTCGTCAAGATGAAGGACGAACTTGAGCAGATCAAGGAGCAAGTGCTGAATGCGCTTTAAGTGAAAAATAAAGTTATGGCAAAGGGTAAACTAATCATCTTCTCAGCTCCCAGCGGAACGGGAAAGTCTACGATTATCTCGTGGCTGATGAAAGAGCATCAGGAGCTGAACCTGGCATTCTCGATATCCTGCACGTCAAGGGCACCGAGAGGTACAGAACAGAATGGCGTGGAGTATTTCTTCCTCACTCCAGAGGAGTTTCGCGACCGCATTGAGAACGATGAGTTCCTGGAGTATGAGGAGGTGTATACCGACCGTTACTACGGCACACTGAAGTCACAGGTGGAGCGCCAGTTAGAGGCCGGACAGAACGTTGTGTTCGATGTTGACGTAAAGGGTGGCGTGAACATCAAGAAGTTCTATGGCGACAAGGCCCTGAGCATCTTCATCCAGCCCCCATCGATTGGCGAGCTCCGTCACCGCCTCGAAGGCAGGGGTACAGACGCACCAGAGGTAATAGACCAACGCATCGCTCGTGCCGAGTTCGAGCTGACCTTTGCCGAGAAGTTCGATAAGATCGTCATCAACGATATCTTGGAATATGCTGAGGCCGATGCCTTGGCTGCAATACAAGCGTTCCTCAATGATTAGGACAGGTATCTTCGGAGGATCATTCAATCCCATCCACAACGGACATATCTCGCTGGCACTGCAACTGAAAGAACAGGCAGTGCTCGACGAGGTGTGGCTGATGGTCTCTCCGCAGAATCCTTTGAAGCAATCCAGCGATCTCGCCGACGATGAGCAGCGACTGGAGATGGCCCGTCTGGCTGTCGAAGGGGTCGCAGGCATCACCGTCAGCGACTATGAGATGCATCTGCCCAGACCTTCCTACACCTGGAACACGCTGGAGGCGCTCTCGAAAGACTATCCCGAGCGGCAGTTCGTGCTGATGATCGGAGGCGACAACTGGGCGATCTTCGACAAGTGGTATCGAGCGGGCGACATCAAGGAGAAGTATGAAATCTTCGTCTACACCAGAACACCTGGTGATCCTGGTTTCATCGACATATCGAGCACAGCCATCCGCCAGCGCATCCGTAAGGGTAAAGGCATCAGCAGAATGGTGCCTAAGACCGTAGCAGATTATATTAAGGAAAATGGGCTCTATGCGTAAACGTCGTAAAAAACATATCAACCCCCTGAAGTGGATTGGCTGGATTTTCAGTCCGATAGAGAAGAACGGAGCCTTCTTCGTCTTTATGTTCGCCTTAGGCTGGCTCTGCACACAGCTCGAAATCATGCCTTACTATCTGAGAGATCGTGGTGCCAAGCCCTACGAACTCTCTGCACCAGAACTCTTCCTCGACATCTACGCCGTCTGTGCCCTGCTGATGCTGATCCCACGCAAGATCCGCATCTTTTTCAAAGCCCTGCTCTACATCTTCTTTTATGGATTGGCCATCGTCGACATGTATTGCTATGTCAGGTTTGAGTCGACGCTGACCCCAACGATGCTGATGCTTGTCAGCGAGACCAACGGGCAGGAAGCTCAGGAATTCCTGACAGGCTATCTCAGCTGGGATGTCGTCAAGAGCGGTGTGGGCTGGATCCTACTGCTGATACTTGCGCACTTCCTCTGGACCGTCATCAGGCATTATCTCGGCAAGATGCGCCAACGGATGATTATGCCAAAAATCAACGAGAGTCTCATCATTGGCCTCAAAGCCGTCATGGGCTGCGTCGTGGCCTGGATGCTCTACAGCAGCATCAGTCAGACGTGGGATAATAAGGTGGCGATGCACAGACTCTTCACCTATAATACCATTGGAGAGGTGGAGCACGAACTGACCCGTAAGGATCAGGCCAAGCTCTATGTCCCCGTCTATCGCCTGGCCTTTGGCATCTATGTCAACCATCTGGCTTCCGCTCAGATAGTACAACTGAAGGCTGCCAGCAGACTGGTTCAGGTGGACAGCTGCAGCTATCGCGTGCCCAACATCGTGCTGGTGATTGGCGAAAGCTACAACAAGCATCACTCCCAGCTCTACGGCTATCAGAAAGAGACGACACCCTATCAGGTGATGATGGCCGAAGATGGTTCACTCATTCCGTTTACTGATGTGGTGTCGTCGTGGAATCTGACGAGCTTTGTCTTCAAGCACATGCTGTCGCTCTATGCCGTCGGCGATAGTGGCGAGTGGTGCGACAAGCCTCTTTTCCCAGAGGTGTTCCGCAAGGCCGGCTACCATGTGACGTTTATCACCAACCAGTTCCTGCCCAAGGCGAAAGAGGCTGTCTACGACTTCAGTGGCAACTTCTTCCTGAACGATCCTGAACTGAGCGATAGGCAATTTGATGTTCGTAACACCCAGACCTACAGTTTTGACGAGGGTCTCCTGAAGGCCTATGACCAATGTTCAAAGCCTGATGGTCAATGTAAGGGAAACCTCGTGATTTTCCACCTGATGGGCTCGCACGTCGATTATCGGGCCCGTTATCCTCGCAAGACGTTCACCCACTTCACACCTTCGATGTATGATCGCCCTGAACTGACTGACAAGCAGAAGCGCATCCTCGCTGAATACGACAATTCGCTCAGATACAACGACTCTATCCTCTACGCCATTACCCAGCGCTTTGCCGATAAGGACGCTGTGGTGATCTATATGCCCGATCACGGCGAGGAGATCTTCGATGGCAAGCCCTATATGTATGGTCGCATGCATGGGGCGAACATCGACTATCGCCTGGCTCGCAACGAGATGGAGATTCCTTTCTGGATATGGGGCTCGCCTCAGTATCTGTGGAATCATCCCTACGGCTGGCTGGCGATTCAGAACGCCAAGGATCGTCCGATGATGACTGATGCGCTGCCTCATCTGCTGCTCTATCTTGGGGGTATCTCTACCCCACTCTATCGAAAGGATCTGGATATCGTCAGTCCTGACTATAACCTGAAGCGCCCTCGCATCCTGAAAGGCGTGACAGACTATGATGAAGTGAGGAGTGTGGAGTGAGGAGTGAGGAGTGAAGAATGATATGAAGGAGATACTGACAAAATCCGAATGCTCAGCGATGCGAGGGATTGCTATCCTCGCCATTATGCTGCACAATTTCTGCCACTTCAACGGCAAGATTGTGCAGGAGAACGAGTATCAGTTCATCGACTTCAACAACGACCGTCTGTGGCAGGTGCTCTCGAACCCTACAGAGCTGCTGCCAGTCCATCTGCTGTCTTATTTCGGACACTACGGTGTGCCCGTCTTCCTCTTCCTCAGCGGCTTCGGACTCGTGAAGAAGTATGAGACTGCCGCAACCTCACAACGTGCCAGCCATTTCGTGAGATACCATTATCTGAAGCTGTTCAGAATGCTCATCGTGGGCTTCTCGATCTTCCTGATGGTCGACGCGGTGACCCCAGGGCGCTTTGCCTTCCACTGGGAAAACGTGCTGGCCCAGCTGCTCATGTATATCAATGTGCTGCCAGCACCTGATAAGATTATCTGGCCAGGCATCTACTGGTTCTTCGGACTGATGCTGCAGCTCTATATCGTCTATCGCCTGCTGCTCTATCGCAGGAGTTCTTGGATCGTCGTCGCCCTGATTGTCGTCTGCTGGCTGCTGCAGGTGTTCTGCACGCCTGACGGCGAAGTTATCAATCGCCTGCGCTATAACTGCATCGGGGGCATGCTTCCCTTCGGATTAGGTCTGCTCTTGGCAAGAATTCCCACCTTGGGAACGTCTTGTTCCCACCTTGGGAATCAATTATTCCCACGTTGGGAATATCTGGCCTGGTTGCTGCTCGCCATTCTCTGCTGCGCCATCACGTTTGCGATGAGCTTCTGCTTCCAGACGTGGCTCTGGATTCCCATTGTCGTCATCATCGGCTGTGTGGCGATGGTGAAGGCGATGCCTGAGTGCCTGCTGAAGCTGTTCGTCTGGTTCGGCAGCATCTCAGCAGCGATGTTCGTGGCCCATCCCATCGTGCGCAAGCTCTTCATCACCGTCGCCTGGAAACAGGATATCTACGACGGACTGATGCTCTACGTTGTAGTAACCATCGCCCTCTCATGGGTTGTGAAGCAGATTATCGATCATATCCCATCGCCCAAGCTATGAAGAAGATCTACGCCTTTGACTTTGACGGCACGCTGACAACGCGCGATTCGTTCTTGGAGTTCATCCGCTATGTCTGTGGCAACTGGGCTCTCTGCAAGGGAATCCTGCGATATAGCCCCTTGCTGGTGCTGATGAAGCTCGGCCTGTATCCCAACTGGAAGGCGAAGCAGAAGGTGTTTGCCTATTTCTTCAAAGGCATGCCCCTCAAGGATTTTGCCCAGCAGGGGCGGCTGTTTGCCCTCGATCGTCAGCACTTGCTTAGGCCGCAAGGGGTAGATATGGTGAAGCAAGCGCAGGCAGGAGATGCAGAGGTACTCATCGTGAGTGCCAGCATCGATCACTGGGTGCAGCCCTTCTTCCCTGAGGTGAAGGTGGTGGGCACACAGGTGGAGGTGGAAGACGGTTGTCTGACGGGCCGGTTCCTCACCAAGAACTGCTACGGACAGGAGAAGGTGAACCGCATCCTCGCTCTCTATCCCCATCGTAACGAATACGAACTCATTGCCTTTGGCGACAGTGCCGGCGACAAAGAACTGCTGGCCTTTGCCGATGAGGCACATTATAAACCGTTTCGCGTATGAATCCGTTTAAGATTTTCAAGTTGAAGCCTGAGGAGCGCATACAGGCAGGTGTGGTGCTGCTGGTGATTGTTGTGCTCAACGGCCTGTTCATCTGGCGCATGCACGACCTGTTCCTGCAGGAGGGCTTTGGCCCTTACTGGAAGGTGTTCGAGCGCGAGCTGCACCTCTCGGGCTACGACCCTCTGACGTATCTGGGCATTACCGATTGGGATGCGGTCTACAACGTATACCGTCATCCGCTGCTGGCGTTTATGATCTGGCCGCTATGGCTGCTGAATCAGGGGCTGACGGCCCTGCTGGGCGTGAACTGCGTGCAGTATCTCGTAGCCCTGCCTGTCATCGCGGCTTCGTTCTACTCATATATCTTTATATATAGAATCCATCGCGAGGTGATCCTGCTGGCGCGTTACGACGCTACACTGCTCTCAGTCTTCTACTTCTCGATGGCCTATATCATGCTCTCCGTCATCGTGCCCGATCACTTTACAATCTCGATGTTCCTGCTGCTGATAACGCTCTACATCTCAGGCCGCAGCATCCAGAAGGGGCGCGAGTTCAAATGGTGGCAGTCGGCCTTGCTGTTCTTCATCACGGCAGGCGTCACGCTGAGCAATGGTGTGAAGACGTTCCTCTCAGGCTTCTTCGTGAATCTGCGCGACTTCTTCCGCCCGAAGTATCTGCTGTTGGCCGTTATCCTGCCTGCTGCGCTGCTCTGGGGTGTAGCCGTATGGGAATATCGCACGTTTGTGCTGCCCAAGGAGCTGGCCCGCCAGGAGGCAAAGGCGGCCAAACAGAAGCGAATAGAGGAGCAGGTGGCCCAGATGTCGCCTGAAATGCGCAAGAACTATGAGAAGCGGCAGGAGCGGCGCGCTGCCCGTCTGAAGGCGCAGGCTGAGAAAACGGGCACACCCATGAAGAACTATGGGTTCTGGAAATGGACGGATATCACTACCTCGCGCATCAAGACCATCTATGAAAACCTCTTTGGCGAGACCATCCAGTTTCATCGCAAGCATTTCCTGGAGGACACACTTGTGTTCCGTCCTGTGTTTGTGAAGTACGACTGGTTGTGGAGCTATGTTGTCGAAGGTATCATACTGCTGCTCTTTGTCATCGGCCTCTGTTGTGGCTGGCGTTCACGCTTTCTCTGGATGAGCCTCTCCTACTTCGGTTTCGACATGTTCATCCATCTGATACTGGGCTTTGGCATCAACGAGATCTTCATCATGGCGCCCCACTGGCTCTTCGTCATTCCCCTGGCCGTCGCCTACGCCTTCAAGAAAGCCAAAAAGAATCAGCACAAGACCCTCCAACTGTCGGTCCTTGCGCTGACTGCCTATCTGCTGGTCTATAACGGCTGTCTCCTGGTAGATTTCCTCCTCTCCCCCATCCGCGCCGTCCTGTGAGGGGCGCAGTGGGGACAGGAACCTTTGCGCCCTTGTTACTTCGGGGTACCTTCGGTTGTTGTGCATTATCTGCTCAGTATTTGTCCACTACTTGTCCAGTCGTTGACTGAACATATACTGGACATATACTGCATATATACCGAACAAGAATGCCCGCAAATCGCTGCTGACAGTATGGGTATAGCGAGGCTGGGCGACGAAGATTCATTCTAACGAAGTGACGGTTCTTTTGTTATCAACGCTGTGATAACAAAAGAACCGTCACTTCGTTAGAGCCAGAACCTTACTTCCAAGGATTCTCGTAGGCTACGGGGCCGTTCTCGAGCTTCTGGCAGCTGAGGGTGATCTCCTCGAAGTGCTCCTCGCCGTCTGCCCAATACTCCTTGTAGTGTACACAGTAGCAACCTGTACCCTTCAGCTGCTTCATGGCTGAACCGTCCTTGGTGTTCTGGAAGTCTACCGTCAGATCACGGGGATCAGCGGGGTTAATCATCCAGTTGAGCAACTCGGGGTTACCGTCGTTGAGGGCCTTCACGCGGATGGTGATCTGTCCGCCACGTACGATACCTGCTACCTGACCTTCTGTATCAGTTGCCTGATTGAACTTGTAGTCTACCAACAATACCTCACGCTCTGCAAAATCCTTTACCTTCAGAACTACTGGTGTTACATTATCTGCCATATCTTGTTTCCTTTCTATTCTTTAAATTAATAATCTGTTCTTTTGTTCTTTTTATCTAAAAACTTAAGCCCACTCGTTCTCGAACTTCACTGAGCCAACCTCGATGTTCTGGCATGAGATGAGAATCTCCTCATAGTGGCCTTCCTTGTCTGCCCACTTCTCCTCGAAGTCTACGCAGTAAGCGCCGTTGAACTTGATCTCCTTCATGACCTTCAGGGTCTTGGTCTCGAGGAACTGGATTGATCCGTCCTTCTTCAGGAAGCGGTCACACATCCAAGCCATGAGCTCTGGGGTGCCGTCGTTGAGAGCCTTCACACGAACGCGGAGCATCTGGAAGCGGGGGATACCTGTCATCTGTCCCTCACGGTCGGTTTCCTGATCGAACTCGTAAGTAACCTTGAGTACTTCACGATCCTTGTAGTCTGCGATCTTCATCAAAACTGGAGTCTTTGCCATAATTCTTTTCCTTTCTTAATTTTTTAATTGTTAATACTATTTTTAATTTTAATTGTTTAATACTCTTTTCCTGTGTCGCTCAGAAGTCTTGTTTGTCCTGATTGACGATGCAAAGGTAAGACGAATTTCGGCACATTCCAAGTTTTTTT